>DASVAA010000180.1:0-23295 GCA_036376595.1 Ktedonobacterales bacterium
GCGGCGCCCCAGCCCGGCGCAGTCGAGGGAGTGAGGTCATGAGCTAGGAGTCACGTTAGGTGGCTGGCGCCGCACTCGACTCGGAGACCGCGCTTTGCGTGCGCTGCGCAAACTGGCCGTAGAGGTTGGCGATGACCGCGAAGGCATAGGGCAGCGTGAAGAGTAGCCCAATCACGATCAGGATCACTCCCAGGCCGCCGATGATGCCGGCCACGATGGCCATCAGCCAGACCAGCACCGTCATCCCCGGCCGCAGCGTCGCCCGCCGGAAGATGGCCCGGAAGTCAAAGGCGGCGCCAAAGCCGCCCTCCAGAAACTGGCTCCAGATCGCGGCCGTCAACAGACCCAGCAGCAGCGAGTAGAGACCGCCCAGGGGAGCCAGGGGACCGGGCGCATAGTGGCACGCCGAGGCCGATCCCGAACCCACGCAAGAGAAGCCGCCCCCACTGGACAGAATCGAGCCGGGCAGATTCCAGATGAAGAGCACGACTGCTAGCAAGAAGCCTTCCCCCAGCTTCTTGCCAATGTCTGTCCACGGCGGCAGCTCGCGTTCACCCCGGCTGATCGTCCGTGCGGTCTCGATGAAGTAGCCGAGCAGGATGAAGAGCGGAATGAGCAGCACCCAGAAGAACAGCAGGCAGAGGGCGCCAACGGCCAGCTTGCCGAACCAGTTGCGCGAGCGGAAGACGTAGCCAAAGGCTTCCCCAACATCGACCTGAAGCGACGAAGACGGCTGCGCGTTCATTGACGTACTCCTTGCTGTCTCGCGGGCAGAGGTCTGGCAGTACTTGCAGCTCGCAGGGCGCTTCAAGCGGAAGCTCCTGCGATTCTGTGACCAGATGCGCGCCGCGCGTGGCCCGCCACGAGGCCACGGCAAATATGAGGCCACGGCAGACTTGAGGCCACAGCGAAAGCGTAGAAGCGCATCGTCTCAGGGGAGTCTCATATCGCCGGACCCGCATCACGGAAACATCCCAGTCTACATGCGGCAGGTGTGTGGCAGGCGTGACGGCGAGAGCCGGCGCTGTGCGATTGTCGTGACATCCCTTACCAAGTAGCGTGACGTCACGTTCATCTCGCCCTGGCCCAAGGGTTCTCCCTATTGGTAGGGGCCAAAGGAGGTGAGCTACGCGATGCTTTTCCGCAGCGGCTACTACCTGCACGACTCGTGGTGGCATGCCGCCTTCGGCCCCGGCGGCAACGTGCCGCATCAACTGCCCGACGCCCGCTGGGAGACCGGCTCGCATGGCTGCGTCGGCATACCGGTGCCTGACGCCGCGCGCCTGTATGCGTGGGTGCAGCTTGGCTCGCCGGTCATCATCGTGAGATGACTGTGTTGAGAATATCGCGCGGGCAGAGCGTGCTCGTGCGCGATCCTGACGTGTGGTTTCCCCACTCGTGCGTGCCAGCGGATCGCCTCAGTACGAAATGCTAGCGGATAGGGTGGCATATGCTCCGGCAGGCGAGCATCTCCGCGAGGCCTTTACCCCAAGCGAACCGGTGTCCACGAAACCGGGTCAACTTCAGTCGTGTTCTGCACGCGGGTGCATACGTGTCGCCACCAAGGAGGCATGATGAGAGTTGCCACGTGCGTGCCTATGCATGGGCGCCGACCTACAATGAGGAGCGGATAGGCAAAACGACGGAAGGCGGAAGGTCGCGCGGGCGCTGCTGCTGAGCGCCGTGCGCAAACAGGCAAGGGGAGCGACGCATGGGCACGGCGCGTGCTTCGGGCGAGGGAGAGCGGGAGGAGCTGGAAGGCTATTTCGGGCCGCGGAGTATGGCCTGGCGCATCGGGCGCGAGCGCATGCTGGTGGTCGGCGGCGGGCGTGCGGTGCTGATGCAGCTCGCGCATCCGCTGGTGGCGGCGGGGGTGGGCGATCACAGCGCCTACGCGCGCGACCCCTGGGCGCGTACCTTCGCCACCCTCGACCTGATGCTGCGCATCACCTTTGGCACGCGCAGCGAGGCGCGCGCGGCGTCACGCACGATCAACCGGCTGCACACGCACGTAACCGGCACGCTAGCGGAGGACGCTGGCGCATACACCGCGGGGACGCCCTACCGCGCGCGTCAGCCGGACCTGCTGCTGTGGGTCTACGCCACGCTGATCGACACCGGCCTGTACCTGCATCCGCTGCTGGTGGGACCGCTGACCGAGGACGAGCGCGAGGCGTATTATCAGGAGTCCAAGCGCACCGTCGTGCTGCTGGGGTTGCCCGAGGCGATGCTGCCGCCGCGGCTGGCGGACCTGCAAGTCTATATGGATGAGATGCTGGCGAGCGCGGAGCTGGCGCTGACGGCGGAGGCGCGCGAGGTGGCGCGGGTGATCCTGCACATGCCGGTGCCGTTTGTGCTGCGGCCGGCGCTGGCGCTGGGCAGCGAAGCGACGGTCGGGTGGCTGCCGAACCGGCTGCGCGCGCTCTACGGGCTGAGCTGGGACGATCGGCGCCAGAAGCTGCTGGAGGCGGCGGAGCGGGGTGTGCGAGCGGTGTTGCCCGCGGTGCCGCCGGCGCTACGCTACAACGTGTGGGCGCAGCGAGCCTATCGCCGGGTGCGCGCGAGCTACGACGCGGAGGAGCGCGGGCAGAATGAGGCCGGCGATACATCTCGCACGGCGTGACGTCGTCCCTGTCGCGACCCCTCGCACAGCACGCCGCCAAGGCGTTTACGCCCCGTCGCCCTGCGCCGGCCATTGATGGCCGCGACCATGGGAGACTCCGCGCCGGCCATTGATGGCCGCGAACCGGCGGAAAACGCGAAGCGGGACCGGCCCGCGTCGACCAGTCCCGCACCGAGAATGAGGCAGTGGGCGTTCCACAGACGATGTGGAAGGGAGACGTAAAACAGCACGTCCCGCGCGCCCAGCGGATCAGCCAGCTACACTTGGCCTGTCAGCAAAAGTTGCTGTTCCCTTGCATCTACAATACAAGAGCTGTAGAAGAGGGAGGAGTTCAGGCCCTGGCTCCAGCCAACCCTGCATGGCCCGCATCTACGGGCCTGCTCAGTCGATCTGAAACACCATCCCCAGGAGGCGAATCGGCTTCTTCATCGGGAACATAGGTTCGTCTCCTTTCCTAAGTCCCTGGTAAGCCTTGCGGCTTATCGCCTTCGGGTGTCCCTTGTGGGGACGCCCCAAGCGTAACACAGGGGGCCCCATATGTCAACCCTTGGCCGCAGATCGGCCCGCGCCGCATGGCAAGCGCCTTCCACTGAGCATGCGGCTCTTCAAACGGTCGAGTTTCGACTCACAATGCGCTCACAAACGCCGCCCGAGCGCCCGGTGGGGTGCTGCCGGCCCATCGCCCAGGCAACATGCCCCGGCGCCCCTACTGCCTGGGCTAGCTTCGCGCTCGCACTTGCACGCCGTGCCAGCAGGAGCGCATAGTGGGAAGGGCAACGACGGCGGCCCGTCGCGTGAGTGCTGGCGGCCACGCGTGAGGGAGGAGAGCGATGGCTGAGCAGGCGGCTGGGCGCCACGACGACATCTGCGACGTGCCGGGCATCCTCATCGGCAGCGACACCCTGGCTGAGGCCGGCACCGGCTGCACTGTCGTGCTGCCCCAGTGGCCGGCGCTCGGCGCGGTGGACGTGCGCGGCGGCGCGCCCGCAACACGCGAGACCGATCTGCTCTCGCCGCTGTGCTTCATGCGCGAGGTGCATGCTGTAGTCCTCACTGGTGGCTCGGCGTTCGGCCTCGCGGCGGCGGATGGCGTGATGCGCGCGTTGGCGGCACGGGGCATCGGCTTCGATGCCGGCGTGGCGCGGGTGCCGATCGTGCCGGCGGCGGCGCTTTTCGATCTTGGTCTGGGCCGCCACGACGTATGGCCCGATGCCGAGGCCGGGCGGCGCGCGGTCGAGGCGGCGCGAGGCGGTCCCGTCGCACAGGGCACAGTGGGCGCGGGAACGGGCGCGGCCGTCGGCAAGATGGCCGGGCCGGCGTTCATGGTCAAGGGCGGCCTCGGCAGCGCCAGCGTCATCCTGCCAGACGGCCATGTGCTCGGCGCGCTCGCCGCCGTCAACGCCGCCGGCGACGTGTACGACCCGCAAACCGGCCGCGTCGTCGCCGGCGCGCGCAATCCCGCAGGCCGTGGCTGGCTCGCGGAGGAGTCCTCACCTCCCAACCCCCTCTCCCTGCGGGGCGAGGGGGAGACACGCGCCGGCACCAATACGACCATCGGCGTGATCGCCACCGACGCGCCCTTCGACAAGGCCGAGTTGGCGAAGCTCGCACAGATGGCGCACGACGGCCTCGCGCTTGCCGTCCGCCCGACCCACACGCCGCTCGATGGCGACGCGGTCTTCGCGCTCTCCACAGCCCGCGAATCCCCCACACCCCTTCAACCCGGCTGGCAGATCGCCCTCGCCCTCGCCGGGGCAATCGCCGCGCAGACGCTGACCCGCGCCATTGTCAAGGCGGTGCGCGCGGCGACGGGGCTGCACGGGGTGCCCGCGGCGGGTGAGCTGGTCTTCTGAGATCGCAGCGCGACCTTGTAGCGCAGCTAAGTAGTGCGAACTCCCTTAGCTCTGGGTAAACAACCAACTAAGCAGCAGAAAGCCAGCGATATGCACAATCAACACACATCCCAACAACAGCACAACCAACGCGCACCGGGTGCCCAAGCGACCAGCGACGCCATCCCGTCAGTGTTCGTCGTCCGTGCCGAGAGGAGGGGCGAAGCGGAGGAGACAGACCTCCGCGACGGAGTATGCAGCATCGGCTGGCATGATACGCCCAATCCGTTCTATCACACGAAAGCCGAGATCGAGGCATATGGCGCAACGCATTGGCTCGACGAACAAGGCAAGACAGCGCCGGACGCCCCAAAGATGATCTGGCACTTTGCGCACGCGCCGGAGCTTAACCAGGCGATTATTGTCCTGCCACGCCTACATCCCCAGCACCGCGGTGAGGTATTGCTCGGCCGCTGCCATAGCACAGCCTACTGGGACTATGATGCCGCCGGCACCGATGAGAGTCCCCGTCTGCGGCGGCGCATGCACTGGAGCGATATCGTCCTGCAATGGGAAGATTTCAGTGAGCAGACCCAGAACTGGTTTCGAGGAGCACAACACACCGTCACTCCAGCACGGCAAGTGGTTGTGGCGCAAGACATCGCGGCGCATGCTGCCGCTCTCGCGCTGTTGTAATGCGGAGACAGCTAAAATGAGCACCCCCAAAGATAAGCCTAAGCCGATTGCTGTCACGCGTTGGGGCCAGCCACAGCCGCCCGACCCCGAGGCGCTGCTGCGCCGCCTGCGCGCGAGCGGCCGCGACTACTCCACCTGGGGCAACGCGCCCGGCGACACCTACGCCGTCCACGAGCACGGCTACCGCAAGCATCTCGTCTGCCTGGCTGGGGGCATTCGCTTCACGCTGCCGGCAACCGGCGAGGCGATTGACCTCGCCCCCGGCGACGAGCTGGACCTGCCGCCGCACACTCCGCACGGCGCGGTCGTCGGTCCGCGGGGCGTACGCTGCGGCGAGGCGCATCTAGAGCGCTCCAGTTAGCCCTGATCCGCGAGCCGCGCGATCACCTCATTGACCAACTGCGGCAGCCAGCCGTACGAGCGCGACATGAGCAGCCGCTCGCCGCGCTGGTGCGCGCCGAAGCCGTACGGACCGAGGTCCACCACCGGCAGGTCGAGCGCGCGGATCGCCGCGAATGGCAGGCTGTACGCGCCGGGCCGCGGCGGGGAATCGGGTTCGCTCCAGACCGGCATGTTGGCCGTGAGCGCCGCGACCTCCACATCGGGGTCCAGACGCAGATAACTCATGTCGGAGAGGTAGGGGAAGAATTCCTCAATGACAAGGCCGAGGTCTGGATGCGCCGCGATGACCTGCTCGACGGCCGCGTGCAAGGGCGAGGGGCTGGCGGCGATGGCAGGGTAATAGGGTGGCGAATAGTAGAGCACGACCGCCGGGCCGCGCCGCCCGGAAAGCTGCCACAGCCGCCGCACCAGGTGCAAGCTGCGCTCGCGCTTATCCAGGGTCGCCGGCCAGCGGTCCCACTCCTCCGCCAGCGCTGCCGTGACCGCCTCGACCCCCAGCGAACCTGCCGTCTCGCGGCGCAGCTCGTCGTAGGTCAGCACGACGCTCACACGCGGCGGGCGTCCACCGAACGCCCCGACAGTCTGTCCCGTGCGTTCCAGCCAGCGCCGCTCGCGCTCGTCCACCCGCGCCAGGACCGCCGCCAGCGCCGCCTCGCAGCGCGCGCGCAGCTTCTCCAGCAGCTCGCCCGGCCCCGTGGTCAGCGTCAGCACATTGAGGTAGAAGTAGGCGGCAAAGGGGAGCTGGACGTTGTAGGTATCCTTCAAGTCGCTCGCGTGCAGCGTCACCGGGGCCGGCGCCACCTGCCCGCGCACGGCGTCGCAGAGTTCGGGCGCCATGCTGAGGTCCGTAATCAGCGCGGCGGCGAGCAGGTTCGCGTCCAGCCCGTCGTAGGGATCGCCGACATGCGACTCCTTGCCGGCCACGAAGAAGCTCGGCAGCAGCTTGCCGATGGTGCCGGTGTAGACCGGCCAGCGCGTATCGCCAGGGGAGCGCGCGGTGACGTAATCGGTGTTGATCGCGCCGAGATAGTCGAGCTTGTGCTCCTCGCGCAGCCGCAGCAGCCAGCGCACCCCTTGCAGCACCCCCGCCGACTCGTTCTCTTCGTCGGGCGTCGCCAGCAGCGCCAGCGAGAGCGGCGGCTCGCTGGCCAGCGCGGCCTGGGCGAAGCGCCGCAACACGACGATGTTGGCCGCCACGCCGCTCTTCATATCCACCACGCCGCGGCCAAAGGCCCAGTCGCCAGGGTGGGCGTCGAGGTCGGGCTGGATCTCCGGCGCCAGCGCCGCGAGCTGCTCCACGCGCGCGGCCAGCTCCGCCGGGTCGGTGGCGTACGGCTCCAGCGGACCGTAATCCTGGGTGCCGACGGTGTCTATGTGGCCCAGCAGCACCACCGTCCGCGGCGAGCGGCCGCGCACGAAGGCGTAGGCGTTGTGGCGCTCGTACGGGTCGCCCTCAATGGGGTCCAGCCCGACGGCGGTGTAGGCATGCTCCAGACCTCCCGCCGTCAGCAGCCGCAGGACCTCCGCGGCGACGGCGTGCTCGCCCGCGCGGTCCGGGCTGACGCTGCGCACGCGCACCAGCGCCTCGGTCGCCGCGCGCGCCTCTGCGAACCATGCGGCATCGTACCCGCCCTCGCTCGCCGCCATACGCCCGCCTCCTCATGAGCATGCCTGACTCGCCCGCCGCTCTCGACTATAGCAGAGCCGCCACAGACGCGCATCTCGCACCGTGGCCCGGAGCGTCGCGTCACCCGGAATCAGGCGGCGCGCGAGTGGTATCATCCGATGTGGCGCGCCGCGTGCGGCACAGACCCCCATATTGGCCGGACTGGCCGCCAGCCCCACCACGACACGAAGGAGTGTAGACCCCGCTATGAAGCTCGTCAGCTATGTCACCGACGGCAGTGCACCGCGCGACGCGGGCCGCGGCGGCGTGTTGCTCGGCAACGACATCTTCGATCTCGAGACGCTGATCCGCTGGGCCGCGCGCAACGGCACAGCGCTCTCGCCCGCCGGCAATCTGAGCGGCCCGCCGGTGACGGTGCTCGACCTGCTCAGGCTCGGTCCGATCGCCATGGACGAGGTGCGCCACGCGGCATCCATCGCCCAGCACGCCCCGCCAAACGACCTCAAGCTGCAGCCGGGGCTGGTCTACGACCTCGGCGCGGTCCCGCTGCGCGCGCCGATCCCCAATCCCCCGGTGATCCGCGACTTCTACACCTTCGAGCAGCACGTGAAGGCCGCTCGCGCCCGTCGCGGCGCCGAGATGAACCCCGACTGGTACAAGCTGCCGGTCTTCTACTTCTCCAACACCTCCGAGGTCTACGGTCCCGACGAGGCGATCCCCTATCCACAGCAGAGCCAGGAGGTGGACTTCGAGCTGGAGATCGCGTGTGTCATCGGGCGCGAGGGCAAGAACATCTCTGCTGATGACGCCGCTGATTTCATCGCCGGCTACTTTATCATGAACGACTGGAGCGCGCGCGACCTGTGGCGCAAAGAGCAATCGCTGAACATGGGTCCCGCCAAGGGCAAAGACTTCGCCACCTCGCTTGGCCCCTGGCTGGTAACATCCGACGAGCTGGCGGACTTCCGCACTGGCAGCGGCAAGACCGAGCGCCTCAACCTCTCGATGACCGCGCGCATCAACGGCGACATGCTCTCGACCGACAACGCCACGAACATGTATTATGGCTTCCCGCAGCTCGTGGAGCAAGCCAGCATGCACGTGCGCCTGCGCCCCGGCGACGTGATCGGCTCCGGCACCTGCGGCACCGGCTGCATCCTGGAGCTGGGCACCGAGCGCCACCGCTGGCTCCAGCCCGGCGACACCGTCGAGCTGGCGATCGAGCATCTCGGACTGCTGCGCAACACCATCGCCGAGCCGCAGAAGCAGAAGTAGCAGAAGCAGAAGACGGGAGAAGTAGTCGCCATGCCCCAGCCGACACCGACCGCGCCTGGCGAAGAGCCGACAGACGAGTCCTCGCTCTACCGCTACCACCTGCGCCGCCTGATCTCCTGGTATCTGGAGGCACTCGATCCGCTGCCGGAGGCCGCCTTCAACTGGCAGCCGCCATCGCCACAGGCCAATACGCTGGCCGCGATCTGCACGCACGCCATCAGTTCGGCGGAGTGGTGGGTGCTGAGCTGCGTGGGCAACGGTCCGCTGGAGCGCGACCGCGACGCCGAGTTCGCCGCCGAGACGAGCTGGGCCGAGCTGCGCCCGCGCTTCGTCGGCTTCCTGACGCGGGCCGAGGATCTGCTGGCGGGGATGGACTCGGCACGGCTCGCGGCGATCTCGCGCAATCCCGCCGGCAATCGCATGAACCGCCGCTGTCTGCTGCACACCGTCGAGCACCTGGGCCTGCACCTGGGCCACGTCGAGGTCACGATCGACTGGTGGCGCTCCGCAACCGAGGGCGAGGAATAGGAACAGCGAAGACTCGCGCAGACCGAGGATGCCTGGGCCGCGCAGCCGTGGGTGCGCGGCTACGATCCTGGCGGCTGGGATTGGGTCTGCCCGGCTGCGTGGGCCAAGGTCTACGTTGCGATGCATTGATTGCACCTTTCACGACCTCGCCGCGACGGAACCCGCTGTATCCCCGCGCGTCATATCCAATGAGAGTGCGGATCACCTCATCCTTGCCGTGCGCTGTCGTGGTGACGCATGCGTCGCCTCCGCCGGTATCTGGGAGTGAGAACCCTTCGGCATGCGTGAGTTGCCTATCGTCTGGCGCGTATCTCTGCTATACTGGCAGCGAGCGCCGCGCGACAAGGCGATGGCGCCGCAGCAGTGACCGAATCAGCGGGCAACGGCGAGACCGGCGCGTGTAGAGGGCGCGGAGGGTGGTGCGACTGCGATGCAGAATCTAGACGGACGCGAGATCGGCGGCTGCAAGCTGATTCGCAAGATCGGCGCCGGCGGTATGGGCGAGGTCTACCTCGCCGAGCAGATCCGCGTGGGCAATCGCCAGGTCGCCGTCAAGATTGTCAGCCTCGACGATGCCGCCTTCCGCGCGGCCGGCGCCGAAGACGTGGCGAAGCGCTTCCAGCGCGAGGCGGCGATGCTGGGCCGGCTCTCGCACCCTAACATCCTGCCGGTCCACGATAGTGGTGTGCAGGATGACCTGCTCTACCTGGTGATGGCCTACGCCCCCGATGGCTCGCTGGCCGACGCCATGAAGGGCGTGAGCAAGCATCCGCTCACGCTGCCCGCGCCGGTGCCGTTCGTCGTGGACATCATCGGCCAGGTCGCCAGCGCGCTCCAATACGTCCACGAGCAGGGCATCGTCCACCGCGACGTGAAGCCCGGCAACGTGCTGGTGCGCGTGGATGGCGACGGCCACTGGCAGATGCTGCTGGCCGACTTCGGCATCGCGCGCGGGGTGGATACCTCCGGCCGCACGCAGGTGACCGGCACCTTCCTCTACATGGCGCCGGAGCAGTTCAGCGGCAAGTTCTCGCCCGCCAGCGACCAGTATGCGCTGGCAGTGATGGCTTACCAGCTCCTCGCCGGGCGACCGCCGTTCCAGGGCGAGCTGGCGGCGCTCACCCGCGCGCACATGTACGACGACCCGCCGCCGATCACCACCTTCAACCCGTCGGTGCCGCCGGCGATCGACGTCGTGCTCAGGCGCGCGCTCGCCAAGGACCCTGCCGCGCGCTACCCCAGCGTGGCCGCCTTCGCCCAGGCCCTGCGCGACGCCGCCAACGCGCCGGCCGGCGCGACCGCCGGTGGCCCGCTGTTCGTCAGCCCGCCGCTGCCAGGCGCCCCAGACCGCCCGGCCGCTGGTCCCGGGCCTGGTCCACAGTGGAATGTGCCGCGACCTCCACGGCCCAAGGGTAGCCCGCTGCGCATCCTGGTGACGGCGCTCGCCGCGGTGCTGCTGCTGGTTGCCATCATTGGCGGCTTATATCTCGCCAATGGTGGGCTGCCTAGCGCGCACGGCACGGCGACCGCGACCACGGGCGCGCCGACGGCCACCTCGACCACCATGCCCACCGGCTCGCCCACCGTCACCGTCGGCCAGGGCACGCCGCCGCTCGGCCCGCCGCCGCCGACCGTCGTCTACTGCACCCAACCAATGCAGGTCTCCGACGATGCTACCTGCACGCCCAAGCCGCCGTCGCAGATCCCGGCCAGCACACAGCCCACTGTCAGCGATCCAGCGCCAACCTGCCTGAGCAACACGGTGGCCTGGACCACGGCGACCAGTACGACCACCGGCTGCGCCGGCTCGGACGGCGTCATCATCCAGCCGACGTCATCCACCGCAACCGGCTGCCTCTTCGCGCAGCAGGCGACCACGACCAGCGGCTACGCCAGTATGCTCGTCAAGCCTTCCGACGGGAGCAGCGCCGTGCTGGGCATCTTGCAGAACAAGGTGCCGCCAGGCTCTAACATCTACCGTGTGGATGGCTACTATCTCGCGGTCACGGGTGGTGCGTCGGCGACCTGGGCGTTCATCAAGGTGGACGACCAGAGCAAATCTACGACGCTCGCCTCGGGCAACATCGCATCGCCCGGCCTTGCGCAGCACTTCGTCGTCGGCGTGCTCTTCAGCCAGGGCAGCTTCACGCTCTACATCAACGGCCAGCAGATCGGCACTGCCTCCGATAGTACCATCACCAGTGGTTGGTTGAGCCTCTGCGCTCAAAGCGGCCCTGTGGCTGTCAAAGACGCGCTGCTGTACCCTGGCTCGTCGTCGTAGCGCGAGAGGTGACCTCACGTCCCCGGCCCCAGAGGCGAGGCAAGGCCCACGCCACTACAGCCTGCGGGGCAAGGGGTGTCAGGGACATGGCATGTCCTGGCGCTGGATGGATCGGCGCGTCGCCCTCTCTGGGTGTTGCGTGGCTGGCGCGTCGTGTGCTGGTGCGTCCGGTAGAGCGACCACACGCCATCTTCACACGCCGGAGGCAGCATTCATGCCCATCAGCATCACACGGCTCGACCATCTCGTGCTCACCGTCCGCGACATCGGCGCCACCTGCGACTTCTATTCGCGGGTGCTGGGGATGGCGGTCGTGACCTTCGGCGAGGGGCGCACCGCGCTCAGCTTCGGCAGCCAGAAGATCAACCTGCACTGGGCGGGCCACGAGATCGCGCCGCACGCCGCCTGTCCCATGCCTGGCTCCGCCGATCTCTGCCTGATCACCGATGCTGAGCCGGCCGAGACGCTCGCCACGCTCCAGGCGCAGGGCGTCCCCGTCGTGCTGGGTCCCGTGCGACGCAGCGGCGCGCTGGGCGCCATCGAGTCGATCTACCTGCGTGACCCCGACGGCAACCTGATCGAGATTGCACGCTATCTGGAACCCGACGAGGGGCAACCGTGACGAACTATATCGGCGCGCACGATCCGCGCGAGGCCGAGAGGCTGGCCGCGCAGGAATCCGGCGCCCTTGCCGAGCTGCGCGCCGCTCTGGCGCTGCATGCGCCCCCGCCTGGCGTGCGTGTGCTGGAGCTGGGCTGCGGCACCGGCGTCTACACCCGCGCCCTGCTCGACGCGCTTCCCGGCGCCAACGTCATCGGCATCGACCGCGACCGCGAGCTGCTGGCCCGCGCCCGCGAAAACCTGGCCGCCGAAATCGCCGCCGGGCGTGTCACGCTGCTGGAGGGCGATGTGGCGCGACTGCCGTTCGACGCCCGCGACTTTGGCCTCGTCACCTGCCGCTGCGTGCTGATGCACCAGCCTGAGCCGGAGCTGGTGGTCGCCGAGATGTTTCGCGTCGCCGAGACGGGCGGCATCGGCCTCGCCATCGAGCCGGATTGGAGCGCCCGCGCACTCTACCCCGACGCCGAAGCCTACGCCGAGCTGCTGGCGCTCGCCCGCCGCGCCCGGCCGCACGGCTTCCCCGATCTGCTGCTCGGTCGCAAGCTCTACGCGCTCTTCCGCGCCGCCGGCTTCGGCTCCATCCGCGCCGCAGCGACCGCCTTCGCCGAGACTGCTTCCGCGGGGACGCCCGGTGGACGCCCGCTCGCGGCTGGTGCATCCAAAGAGGAGGTGGAGGAGCTGGTCGGACCCGCCCGGCTGCTGGAGCAGGGACGCGCGCTGATCCGCGGCGCGGGTCTCGCGACCGATGCCGAGCTTGACGCGCTGATTGCCCGCCTGAGCTCCATGCGCCGCCATCCCGAATACTTCTCCGGCGGCGCCGACTTCGCCGTCTCAGGGATCAAGCCGGCCGCTACCATCATCGGCGAGGGCGAGCGGTTCGCGTAGAAACAGGCGGCGTCACGTGCGCTATACTGAAGAGCGAAGAACAGGCTGCGTGATCGGCGGCGTGGGCCTCAGCAGCCAGTCCGCGACGTCGGACTTCGCGGTCGTGTAGGGGCGTCCGGTGGGCCCCCAGCGGCCCTCCCGGCGGGATTTCAACCGCCAGATCGCTGCCGCAAGGGGAGGCGCGCGATGATGTTACCGGATGAGCGGGCGATCGCCGTGCGCGCGGCAACCGATGCCGACCGCGCGGCGGCGGTGGCGTTCATCTCGCCTGCCACTCCCCGCGGCCGGGCCAGCCTGGCGCTGCTGCGACTGGGCCAGGGGCTGCTCTGGGTGGCCGTGGAGAGTGGCGAGGGCGGTGGCGGGGGTGATAGGAGCGGTGAGCGCGCCCAGGGGGAGGAGAAGCTCGTCGGCCTGTTGCTCGCCACGGCGCAGATCGACGCCGAGACCGAGCGGCTCGTCGGCTACATCCAGGAGCTGCTCGTCCACCCCGCGTACCGCCGCCTGGGCGCGGCCATGCACCTGCTCGACGCCGCCGAACGCTTCTTCCTTGCGGAGCACGGCTTCGCCGAGGTCTATCTCGCCACCTCGCCCGATAACGAGGCCGCGCTGAGCCTCTACCGTAGCCGCGGCTACGTCGTCTCGCAGGTTCGCCTCACCAAGTCGCGCTCGACGTAGCGTCGCTCGCATGCATGTTTCCGCTCGCCGCATGCGGGCGTCCACCGGACGCCCCTACGCGCATCGCCTGCAAGGAGGACCGTTGCCATGCCCGGTTCCGTCTCGTTCGACCGCGTCGCCGACCGCTATGATGCCACCCGCGGCTACCCATCGGAGGTTGCCGCGCAGATCGCCGCTGGGCTGATCGCCGCCGGGGACCTGGCGCCGGGCGCGTCGCTGCTGGAGGTGGGCATCGGCACGGGACGCATCGCGCTGCCGCTGCTGGCGGCGGGCATCAACGTCACCGGCGTGGACATCTCGGCGCGCATGGTCGAGCGGCTGCGCGCCAAATATGCCGAGCAGCGCGAGCGGCTGCCGGCGCTGCCGTGGGGCGCGCTGCGTGTCGAGATGGCCGACGTGACGGCGCTGCCCTTCGCCGATGCCGCCTTCGATGCCGTGCTCGGCGTCCACGTGCTGCATCTGATCCCTGAGTGGCGCGCCGCGCTGGACGAGGCGCTGCGCGTGCTGCGGCCGGGCGGCGTCTTCTTGCTGGGACAGGATATGACCAACGGGGGCGAGCGCCATCTGTTGAACGACCGTTGGGAGGCGATCGTGCGCGAGCTGGGCGGCACGACCGGGGCGGTGGGCGCCGCGGGCTATCGGGCGGCGGTGGCGGAGCTGCGCGCGCGAGGCATGCACGTTGACGAGCGCGTGCTGGCGCGTTGGGACGAGCCGGTGACGCCGCGCGAGGGACTCGCCAACATCACTGAGCGGCTCTGGTCACGCACCTGGCAGGTCCCCGACGATATCTTCGCCGAATCGGTGCGGCGCCTGACCACGTGGGCCGACGAGACCTTTGGTGACACGCTCGACACGCCGGTGCTCATCCCGCTGCACTTCACCGTCGCCGTCGCACGCAGGGCGTAGCAGGGGGAACCGGTACGCTTCATGCGGCATCTGGCGCGGCAATGGGAGTACGAGATACCATGACCGGCGAGAGAATGAGGCGCCGCGAAAGAGGGAGGGTACGGCAATGGTCCCCAACTGGAACGAGCCGACGGGCGCGCGGACGCCGTTGATCACGGCCAAGCTCGAAGCTTTCCAGCGCATCGAGGACGAGTTCCGCCGCTGCTTTGAGTTCGTGCAGCAGGTGCAGGGCGAGCGGCGCTTCGAGCGCTTCGCGGTGGCCGAGACGGTGCGCTACCTGCACGCACTGTGGGTCTGCGACGCCAAGGACCATCTGCTGAGCGTGCCCAAGACCATCCGCCGCTACGAGGGGCGCCTGTGCCTCGACCTGCTCCGCGGCTGGCAGGCGGGCGACACCGCGCCGGTGGTGGACTTCCTCCAGCGCAAGCTCGACATGCTGCCACTGGTGGATGTCACGATCCAGATTCAGCGCGCGGCGGCCGATGGCGACGAGCGCCTGCTGCGCCGTCTGATGCATGGCCGCGGCAATATGCTCAACCGCCAGAGCAACCTCTGCACCGCGCTCGACGCCATCTTCTGCCCCGATCCGCGTGAGCTGACCGCAGAGGTCGCGCGTGCGTGCCGCGAATTCGGCCACACGCCCGAGGAGATCGCGGAGCAGATCGCGCAGATGCAGGCAGCGGTCTACGCCTTCGTGCCGCATCCCGACCTCGCGCGCCGCAACATGGTGGTGATGAACTCGCTGGGCGTCGCCCTCACCGATAATCCCGCCAGCAGGCCCGGCGACCGCACCATCCGCGTCGAGGTGCCCACGATCCCGGCCGCGCCGTACGCCCAGGTGACGATCCCCGGCGCGATGACGCTGTGCTCGATGGGCTGGAACAATCCCCGCCAGCTCGACCTCGCCAACGCCGTAGAAGCGGTGGATGCCCCCGATACGCTGGGCCGCGATCCCATCGTGCCGCCCGACTCCACCGTCCCAGAGCCGCAGATGGGTCCGCCCTTCGCGCCGTGATCGGTGCGGAGAACACGAAGACCGCGAAGCATGCGGTGCATGCGGCGCACCCGTTCGCCATGCTCTCCGCGCCGAATCTCTCTCCCTCCGCGTCCTCCGCGTCCTCCGCGTCCTCTGCGGTTCCCCCTCTGCCCGTCTCCGCGACCCTCCGCGTGCTTCGTTGGCCCCTACCCCGCCAGTCCAGCCAGCGCGTCGCGCAGCGAAGCCATCACGGCATTGGCGTCGGCATCCGGCGCGAGCGAGAGCAACAGCGTGCCGTCCCGCGGTCCGCGCCGCAGGATGAGCTGCCGCCCGGCGGAGACGAGGCGCAGCTCGTCCAGCGCGCCAAGGTCGCCTAGCGCCGACGCCTGCCCTGCCGCGCGCACCGACGTATGGAGGTGGGCCAGCGCCGCCTCTGGGATCTCTGCCTGCCCGCGCCAGCTCTGCCACATGACACCAGCGTCCGTGGCAAGCCACGCCACGCCGCAGGGTTCCGGCAGCGCGTCGGCGAGCGCCTCCATCGCCGCGACGGGGTCGTCATCCACCTGGCCAGCGGACACGTCGGGGTCAGGTAGGGAAGGAGCGGGCATAGGCGGGTGCTCGTCCGCGTCCGCGTCCTCAGGCACAGCCTTGGCAGGGTGCGACGCCTCCGACCAGTTGCCGCGCGCTGGCACGTCATCCAGTGGTGCGGCAGGCGCGCCGAATGTGACATTCTCATCCGAGGCTGGCAGCGAGGTGACTGCGCCTGGCGCATCGGATTCACGCGGTGCGAGCGGCGGCATGGAGGCATCGGACATGGTCGCGGCCGCGGGCAGCTCGCCCAGCGCGGCATCGTAGCTCGGCGCATCAGACGTCGCATCAGAGGATGCGAGCGGCTCGGTCGCTGTGCGCGGTGGCGCCCCGGTGCGCCGCTCGCGGCGGGCCAGCGCCATGTAGATCAGCCGCGCGAGGGGCTGAGTGACGTTGCGCCCCGTCATGCCGTTCCATGCCGCCACCTGGGCGTGGCCGCCGCGCGGCACACAGACCGCCAGAAACGCCTCGTCGCCGCGCAGCTCGCCCGCCTCGGCCCACAGCAGCTCGCCTTGCACGAACCGCAGCACCCCCGTGTAGCCGCCGCCGCGCACGTCCAGCGCGATGTCGCGCCGGGCGAGGCTGATCACCTGCGCCACGTCAAGCAGATCGTACACCGCCTCCGGCGTCGCCAGGCTCGGTGCCGGCGCCTCCGCCATGCGCCGCAATTGGTCCTTGAGCGCGCGCAGATCGAAGGGCTTCTCGAAGTACGCCACGGCGCCATCACGCAGCGCATCTTGTCGCGCGGAGGGCGAGCCAAACGAGGTGATCATCACCATGCGCGTGGCGGGATGGTGCTGGCGCAGCCATTGCAGCAGCTCGAAGCCGTCCATCCCCGGCATCTTGATGTCGCTCACCACACAGTCGTACGGCGCGGCTTGCAGCCGCACCAGCGCCTCCTCGCCGGTGTGCGCGCCGTCCACGATATAGCCGTCCTTGCGCAGCGACGTGACGAGGCTCCAGTTCAGGTTCTCCTCGTCGTCCACGATCAACACGCGCCAGGGCGTGTGTCCCTCTGCCGACGTCATGGCGCCGCTCCTGACTGCTTCTGCCTGTCTGGCCCACGTTCCGCGATGCACATGCGCGACCAGAGTGGCTAGTCGGCGTGTCACGAGTATAGAGCCTGGGGTGGCGCGAGACAACCCCGGCACGACGAGCGAGCATCCCATCACGCGCCGCGAGAAGCCGGTCGCGTAGCGACTTCGGCGTACATGGGTAGCTCTCAGCCGCCTCGCCGCGGCGGGTACGTGCGCACCGGCTGCTGCTCTTCCGCCGGCTCATCCTCCCAGGCGTGGGGATCGAGCGGCCGCAGTGTGGTGCGGCGGAAGGGTCCCTGCGGCGCGGACTTTGGGACGCCGGCTCCCTGCGGTGGATGCCAGCCGCCGTCAGGCTGGTGCCCGCCAAGCGGCGTCGTCTCCGGCGCGCCCACAGGTCGAGGGGATGTGTGATGAGAACCCGCGGTCGATGGCTCGGCCGCGGCGGGAGCGGCCTGGAGTGCGCGCAGGTCGTCGCGCAGCTCGCCAGCGGTCTGGTAGCGCTGGCCGGGGTCGCGTGCCATTGCGCGGGCGATCACCTGCGCGATGGCCGGCGAGACCAACGGCTCGATCTGGCCCAGCGGCGTCGCCGCGCCCGCCAGAATTGCGCGGCTCAGCTCGGTCAGATTCTGGCCGCGATAGGGGCGCTGACCACCCACCATCTCGTAGAGGCTCACACCCAGCGCATAGATGTCGGCGCGGCTGTCAATCGGCCGGCCAAGAAGCTGCTCCGGCGCGACGTAGTAGAGGCTGCCGACGACCGTGCCGGCGCGCGTGATGCTCTGCAAGCCCTCGACACGGGCCAGGCCGAAGTCGAGCATCTTCACGCGGCACCAGCGGTCTACCAGCAGGTTGTCGGGCTTGATGTCGCGGTGGACGAGGTGCCCCTCGCGGTGCGCGTAATCCAGTGCGTCGGCAGCCTGCGCGCCGATCTCGACCGTCTGGCCCACTGGCAGGCGGCCGCGCTCCTTGAGGATCTGGCCGACTGGCGTGCCGGGAAACAGCTCCATCACGAAATAGAGGTACGGACCCTGGTGCCCGGCCTCGTAGACGCGAATGATATTGGGGTGACGCAGGCCGGCGATGATGCGCGCCTCGCGGGTGAAACGCGTGACGAACATCATGTCGTTGGCGAGGGCATCGAGCAGCACCTTGACGGCGTACTGCTTGTTATCGGCACTTGCCTGATACTTGCGAGCGGCGTAGACGATGCCCATCGAGCCGCGCCCCAGCTCGGTTTCGAGCAGATAGTCGCCTAGCCCCTGACCAATCAATGATTGCACGCCCCGCCACTCCCCCATGCGCGAACGAACACTCCCGCATCCACCGTTGCCGGCATTGTACTGCTGGGTAGGATATGCTGTCACGCGCGCGTGACTTCCGGGCGGATGGGAGCAAGCACGAGCGTCTTGCCTCACCCTCCGGTCCCGCGGGCAGACCTGTCTCGCCCCTACGTTGCTCAAGAGGGGAGGGGGTGCGGACATGCGCTGAGCGCCTATCGAAGGTACCGTGAGTACCGTCGTCCCTACGATGCATCATCGCGCAGCGCCGCGATGACTGCCGGCTCCATCTTGCTGCTCTGCTGCTCCGTGGGGAAGCTGCGCTCGCGCACCTCCTGCGCAAACTGAGACGCCGCGTTGGTGAGCGCGGTTCCCAGCTCGGCAAAGTGGCGCGTGTGGCGCGGGGTGAAGTCGGAGAGGCCGAGGATGTCATAGAGCACCTGTACCTCGCCGTCGCAGTGTGGTCCGGCGCCAATGCCAATTGTCGGGATCGCGGAACGCTCGGTAGCGAGCCGCGCCAGCTCCGCCGGCACCAGCTCCAGCACCACCGCGAAGGTGCCGGCATCCTCCAGCGCCGCCACGTCTTCGAGCAGCGCGCGGGCGGCGGCCTCGGTCTTGCCCTGCACCTTGAAGCCGCCGAAGGCGTTGACCGACTGTGGTGTCATGCCGACGTGGCCCATCACCGGGATCCCCGCCTCGACCAGCATGCGCACGGATGGCGCGCTGCGCACGCCGCCCTCCAGCTTGACGGCCTGCGGGCCGCCCTCTTTCATCAGCCGCACGGCCGCGCGCATCGTCTCTTCCGGGCTGACCTGGAAGCTGCCAAAGGGCAGATCGCCCACCACCAGCGCCTGGCTCGTGCCGCGCACCACCGCTGCCGTGTGGCGGATGATGTCGTCGAGCGTGACCGGCAGCGTCGAGCTGTGACCGAGGATCACATTGCCCATGCTGTCGCCGACGAGCAACATCGGGATGCCCGCCGCGTCAAGCAGCCGCGCCATCGAGTAGTCATAGGCGGTGAGCATCGGGATGCGCTCGCCGCGCGCCTTCATCTGCTGGATCTGTTCGGGGGTAACGCGCGCCATGAAATGACCTCCCGCGGGGTGCGGCGAACGCCAGGTGAGGGCCACTCGCCGGGCGAATGAGTGCGCTGCGACGACGAGAACGACGAGCAGAAGGTGCGCCGGGAGCGGTGCGATCACACCAGCGCGTGCCTTCTAATGCCGGTATTGTACGTCGCGGCACGGGGTAACGGCGAGCGTCACAGCCCGTTGCCGGCAGGCGTGGCATACGCTACTGTGATGGACGTGTTACCGCGCAGCGAGGAGTGAGATATGTTGCACTCGATTGCCGAAGCCGTCCAGCAGCATGCCCAGCAGCGACCGGAGCGGGTGGCGCTGGAGTTCGAGGGGCGTGCGATCAGCTACGCCGAGCTAGCCGCGCAGGCGGAGCGGTTCGCGCGGGCGCTGGCCGCATGGAGTGTGGGGCCGGGCGATCGCGTGGCGCTGTTTCTGGAGAATTGCCCGGAGTTCGTCACGGCGTACCTCGGCACACACCTGGCGGGCGGCATCGTCGTGCTGGTCAACACGCAGTACCGCGAGGTCGAGCTGCGCCACATCATGACCGACGCGGGCGTGCGGCTCTGCGTCACGGACGCGGCCGGCGCCGAGGAGCTGGCGCGGCTAGCACCCACCGGAGCCGAGCCGCAGGCGTCCGAGGGAGGCGCGCCACAGGCATCTGAGCGAACCGAGCCGCGGGCGTCCACCGGACGCCCCTACGCCTCAGAGATGTCGCAGTTGGAGACCCTCGTGATCGTCGGCGACGGCGCGATCCGGCTCCCCTCGCCTCCGCGGAGGCGAGCGGCCGGGGGTGAGGACACCCCGCACCCCAGGCGCGTTGCCTACGCCGATTTCCTCGCTGGCGGCGAGGCCAGCGCCATATCCACGCCCGCGCTGCCCGAACTGGAGGCGCCCGCCATCCTGGCCTACACCTCCGGCACCACCGGCCGCGCGAAAGGCGCGCTGCTGAGCCACCGCAACCTGACGGCCAACATCGCGGCGGTAACGTCGGCCTGGCACTGGACAGACCGCGATCGCCTGCTGCTGGTGTTGCCGCTGTTTCACGCCCACGGCCTGATGGTCGGCCTGCACGGCACGCTCTACACGGGTGCCAGTGCGGTGCTGCGGCGCCACTTCGACGCCGCCAAGGTGCTCGACACGCTGCGCGACGATCCCGCCATCAGTATGTTCTTCGGCGTGCCGACGATGTACGCGCGGCTGCTGGCCGAGGCCGAGCGGCGGGCATCTGGCGACCACCAAGGTGGTGCGTCACGCCCGTTGCGGCTCTTCGTCTCCGGCTCCGCGCCGCTCAGCGCGCAGGTCTTCGCCGATTTCGAGCGCGTCTTCGGCCAGCGCATCCTCGAGCGCTATGGCATGACCGAGACAATTATGAACCTCACCAATCCCTACGATGGCGAGCGCCGCGCGGGGACGGTGGGCGGGCCGTTCCCCGGCCAGGAGGCGCGCGTGGTAGGCGTTGCCTCAGGCGAGCCGGGCGTCTACCGGACGCCCCTACCGCCAGGCGCGATCGGCGAGATCGAGGTGCGCGGCCCCAACGTCTTCGGTGGCTACTGGAATCGCCCCGACGCGACCGCCGAGGCGTTCAGCGCGGATGGCTGGTTCAAGACCGGCGACCTGGGCTGGGTCAGCGAGGACGGCTATTTCACCATTACCGGGCGCGCCCGCGAACTGATCATCAGCGGCGGCTACAACGTCTACCCACGCGAGGTCGAGGACGTGCTGGCGCAGCATCCAGCGGTCGCCGAAGTAGCCGTGCTCGGCCTGCCCGACGCTGATCTGGGCGAGCGGGTGGTGGCGGTGGTCGTACCGCGCGCCGGCCAGGAGCCCCCCGCCGAGGACCTCATCGCCTACTGCCGCGAGCGGCTCGCCAGCTACAAGAAGCCGCGCCGGGTGGTCTTCGCCGCGGGCCTCCCGCGCAACGCGCTCGGCAAGGTCCAGAAGCACCTGCTCGCGGCGCGGCTCCAGCCGGAATCCTGACGATCAGCCGGTGGTGTGCCCGATCGCCGTGCGCCGTGTATTGGCACTAGCCAGAATCGGACGTTGCCTGTATACTGGCCCCGCCGGAAGTACGTTCTTCTGTTGCTGGACGCCGGAGAGGGGAGTCTTCATGCGCTGCGCCATCTGTGGCACCGAGATTCAGGGGCAACCGTCGCACTGCCCTCGGTGTGGCACACAACTGTTCTACGACCCGAGCGCCGGGCAGGGCCAGGCTCAGCAGACCAATCCGCAGGGCACGTGGCCGGGCGCGCAGCCAGCGTATCCACCGGGCGCGCAGCCAGCGTATCCACCGGGATACAGCGGCTACCCACCGGAAGGTCAGGCGACGCCGCCCGGATACGGGCCGGTATATCCCCAGCAAATGCCTCCAGGGCCAGCATACGGCGCCCCCGCGCAGCCCAGCATGCCGCTCGGCGCGTACCCGCCCCCTGGCTCGCCGTTTGGAGCTGGCGGGCCGCCGGGAGCCGCTCCGGGGTATCAGACGCCCTATCCACCGGCCTACGGCCAGGGGCAACCGTACCAACCCTACGGCGCCCCCCCAACCACGCCCTTTGGGGCCCCCGCCCCGGCGACCACACCCTTTGCCCCCGCGGCGCCCCCCAGGCGTCGCGCGAATCCGCTCGTCGTGGTGCTCTCCATCGTCTGTGCCGTGGTGGTGGTCGCCGCCGCTGGCGCTGGCCTTGTCTACTTCACGCGGCATTCCGGCGGACCTGGTGGCACGAGCACGGGGAGCGCGACGAACACGACCGGCCCCACGCTGCTCTACCAGAACACCATGACCACTCCCGATTCGGGCTGGCAGCAGGACTCGAACTGCTTCTTCCGCTCGGACGGCTACCACATCGTCGGCTTTCACCTGTGCTTCGCGCCGATCTCCGACCAGAAGAACGTTGATATCACGGTGGATATGAACACCCTGAGCGGCGATTTCGGCTCACCGCACGGCATCTTCCTCCGCCACAACAGCAACCCCGACCGCTACGAGTTTGACGTCGATCCCTATGGTCACTGGACGTTCTACAAGTGTCTCGCCGCCCAGAGCAAGTGCCTGAACATCGTGGACTTCACCCCCAACAGCGCGATCCACGGTGGTCTGCACGCCGTCAATACGCTGGAGGTGATCGCCGTCGGCACGCACTTTACGTTCAAGGTCAACGGCACACAGGTCGGCACCGCCGACGATAGCGACCTGAGTGTCGGCGCCGTGGGGCTTGCCGGCAACGACAACTCCGAGGTGGTGTTCAGCAACCTCAAGATCACGCTGCCGCAGCAGTAAGCGGCGGCACTCTAGCTCCAACTCCGCTGCCAGGACATCCTCCACACGCGGTGCGGTAGAATCATTGAGTGTGCGGTGCGGAGACCCCTGCCTTCAGGCATGGGGAGGAAGCGCCGCTCCTCCTTTCTGGTCTGGTGGTCCAATGGCCGTTTTACACGCTGTCGGGTAGAATGTGAGCCTATGAGCCAGCAACGTGCGTACCGCTATCGCTGCTACCCCACGCCCGCACAGGCCGCCGTGCTGGCGCGGACGTTTGGCTGCGCGCGTTTCGTCTACAACTGGGCACTGCGCCTGCGCACGGATGCCTACTACGAGCGGCAAGAGCGCGTCAGCTACGCGGACACCTCCGCAGCCCTCACGCTGTTGAAGCGTGAGCCGGAGACCGCGTGGCTCAATGAGGTGTCCAGCGTCCCGCCGCAACAGGCGCTCCGCCATCTGGACCGCGCCTTCCGCAACTTCTTCGCGGGCCGCGCCCAGTATCCTGCCTTCCACACGAAGCACGGTGCGCAGGCCGCGGAGTACACCACATCGGCTTTCCGTTGGGACGGCAGCACCCAAGCCTTGACGTTGGCGAAGATGGACGCTCCGCTGCCGATCCGCTGGTCCCGTCCCCTGCCCGACGGTGCCCTGCCGAGCACCGTCACCATCAGCCGTGACACCGCCGGGCGCTACTTCGTGAGCCTGCTGGTGGAAGAGGAGATCGCGCCCCTGCC
>DASVAA010000181.1:0-2609 GCA_036376595.1 Ktedonobacterales bacterium
GCTGATGCTCAACCCCAACGTGCTCTACATGCAGGCGACGCCGATGTCGGAGCTGGACCTGCTGTGCTTCGCGGTGATCGCCGTCTATTACGCCACGCGCTGGGCAAAGACGCTCGCCGCGCCCGACCTGGTCAAGTGCGCGCTGGCGACCGCCGCCGGCACGCTGGTGCGCTACGACGGCTGGGCGCTGGCCGCCGCGATCTGCGTGACGGTGATCTTCGTCGCCTGGCGCCGCCGCGGCCGGCTCTTCGCCGAATCCAATCTGCTGCTCTACGCGATCCTGGGCTTCGCCGGCTGTGCCGCCTGGCTAATCTATGAGATGGTGATCTTCGGCAGCCCACTGGAGTTTCTCAACGGGCCGTACTCGGCCTCGGCGCAACAAAGGCAGATCCGGGACACGGGTAGCCTATTGACGTATCACAACGTGCCGCTAGCGCTGCATGTCTATGCCCAGACCGTAATTGATAACGCCGGCATGCCGCTCTGCATTGCCGCCCTGGCTGGCATACTGTGGTGGACTCTGCGCACCAAGCTCCGCCTCACGGCTCTGCCGGCGTACGCGGCGCTAGTGCCCTTCGGCTTCAACTGCCTCGCGCTGGTGCTTGGCATCACTGTTATAAGGACCCCCGAGATCCTCAGCAACGGCCATGCCGAATACTTCAACATGCGCTACGGCATGATGATGCTGCCAGCGGTCGCGCTCTTCGCCGCGCTCTTGGCCGCGCGCAGCAGACTGTTGCTCTCGACACTGGTGGCGCTGGCACTGATCTTCGGCTTTGCGTCCACGTTTCAAGCACAGCCATATGTATTAGGAGATCCGCTTCGAGGCAACCGTGTCGTCTACGACCTATGGCTACAACAGGCCCACTGGCTTGCAGCACACTACCACGGTGGAGAGATCCTCATCAGCGGCGCACCGTTTTCGGTGACGATGTTCTATACCGGATTGTCCGAGCACGACTTCCTCACCGACGGCGATGGCACGCAGTTTCATGTTGCACTTAACACGCCTCAGGATGCTGCAGCCTGGGTGGTTATGGATTCGGGCTCCGGCACCTTCGATCCCGTTTGGACCGCGCTGCACAATCGCACTGACTGGCGCCAGTATTACGTCCTCGCCGCAACCATCGGCACGGCGCAAATCTACGAGCGCATAACACCTGGCACGGGCACGACGAATGGGCCGGGCGCGCCACCGTCGGCGGCGAGCACATCCAGCGCCGCGCGGGCGGCAGCGGAGAACCTTGGATTCGACGCCGGACTCGCGGTGAGCCGCGCTCTGGCCGTCCATCTGAGCGCGCAGCAGAACACGGCAGGAGGCGCCGCATGATGACCACCGATACGTTCTCGCAGCTGCCCGCCATCACCATGCCCATCCCCGCCATACCGCGCCGCGACACGCCGCCCCCGCTCACCAGCGATCCCTCGACCGTCGAGTTCGACTGCGCCAGCCTCGAGCGCTTCGCCGCCGACGAGGCGCGCCGCTGGACCACCTGGGGCGCCGCGCGCGACGGCGCGCGCATGATCATCTCGCGCCGCCAGCGACTGTGCGCCGCGCTGGTTGCCGTCCTCATCGCCGCCTGCGGCGTGCTCGCGCCCCACGCCTTCGTCCTGCTGCTGGTCGGCTTCGTCACCTTCGCCTATCTGCTGGCTGGGGTCTACAAGGTCGTGCTGCTGCTGCGCGGCGAGCGGG
This sequence comes from Ktedonobacterales bacterium, assembly GCA_036376595.1. Classification (GTDB taxonomy): domain Bacteria; phylum Chloroflexota; class Ktedonobacteria; order Ktedonobacterales; family JADMIN01; genus SMAG-U1939. The sequence goes on from DASVAA010000181.1 coordinate 1,694, forward strand.
CCGGTGCGGGGATCGGCGCGGATGCCGCTGCCATCGCCGCCGGGGACCTGCCCGTCTACAGCGTGCTGGTGCCGCTCTACCACGAGGGCGCCATCGTGCCGGTGCTCGTGCAGCGGCTGCTGGCGCTCGACTATCCCCCCGACCGGCTGGACATCTTGCTGCTGGTCGAAGAGGACGACATCGAGACCCGCGATGCGCTCGACGCCTGCGTACTGCCGCCGCAGATGGAGGTCATCGTCCTGCTCCCCGGCCGGCCGCGCACCAAGCCGCGCGCCCTCAACGTTGGGCTGGCCTACGCGCGTGGCGAGTTCGTCGTGGTCTACGACGCCGAGGATCGCCCCGCGCGCGACCAGCTTCGCAAGGCGGTGGCGGCATTTCGCGCGCTGCCGCGGCGCGTCGTCTGCCTTCAGGCGCGGCTCAACTTCTACAACCGGCACCAGTCGCTGCTCACGCGAATGTTCGCGATCGACTACGCCATCTGGTACGACATGCTGCTGCCGGGGCTGGTCGCCGAGCGCGCGGTCGTGCCGCTGGGCGGCACCTCCAATCACTTCCGCGTGGCGGCGCTGCGGCGCATGGGCGGCTGGGACCCCTACAACGTGACCGAGGACGCCGATCTGGGGGTGCGCATCGCGCGCGCCAACCTCCAGATCATGATGCTCGATTCGATCACCGAAGAGGAAGCCGTCGCGCGCGTGTTCCCCTGGCTGCGCCAGCGCTCGCGCTGGATCAAGGGCTACATCCAGACCTACCTGGTGCATATGCGCCACCCCGCCCGGCTGGCGCGCGAGATCGGCCCGCGCGCGTACCTCGACTTCCAGATCCTGGTGGGCGGCACGTCGCTGATGTTGATCATCAACCCCATCATGTGGGCGCTGACGCTGAGCTACTTCGCCGCCAAGGGCACGCCGCTGGG
>DASVAA010000182.1:0-4278 GCA_036376595.1 Ktedonobacterales bacterium
TGCGCAGAGGACCCAGAGGTGGGCGCGGCCGGGAACTTGCCCGTTGCCACCGCGTAGGCCAGCAGGCCGCCACCCACCACAAGCAGCAGCGCGAGCACTCCGCGCATCCTGAGCCTCAGTCCTTATAGTTGAAGTGATAGAGCACATAGCCGATGACCACGAGCGCCAGGATGGTGGCCACCATGTGCTTTTTGTCCATCGGCGTCAGTTGTGCGTTGCCGCCATTGTCGCCGCTGGCGTTCGCTCCCCCCGGCTGCAACCCCACCGCGCCGAAGAAGGAGGACGCGGGGTACATCGTGGCCGGGTAGGGTGCGCTGGAGGGCTGGCTGCCATAGTTGAGTGCGGAGGACATGAGGCTGCTATTTCACCTCCAGCGGGCTGATCATCTGCTTGATGATCTTCGCCGCGCTATTCGCGCCGCCCAGCGCGCTGGAGAGCGACACGATGGCCTTGATGTTGCCCGTGGTGTTGGTGTTCAGCACGTCCTGCAACGTCTGATTGCGGCCCAGGAGGTCCCAGCAATAGACGCCCTGGGGCAGGTCGAAGCGGTAGTAGTCGCGCTGCCGGGCGAGGGCGGCCGACGCGCTTTCGGCGAACTTGGCCGTGTTGGCGTCGTAGGTGAGCTGCAGCGCGTTCGACTGCGCCAACTTGGACGCCGCCACGCCATTGTTGCTCGCACCGTCGTAGATGAAGACGATCAGCCGAGCGAGCAGCCCCGACAGCGGCGTCGCCATCCATTGAAACGATGTGGCGCCGTTGACGTTGACGCCCTGCGGTGCCTCTTCGATCCAGGTGCTGACGAGCTGGAACGGGGGATAGTCCGCCTGTGAGGCGGGCACGCTATAGAGATCGCGAATCAGCTCCACCGTGGGGTTGGTCAGCGTCACCGTGGCGTTGCCCGTCACGAGATAGGGCGCCTGGCCGGCCGTCGTGCTATAGGCGTTGAACGGACTGCCGGTGCTGCCGCTGTTGGGCGTGAACTGCGCCTGCAACTGCATCGCGGGGTTCTGCAGCGGCCAATAGCCGATGTCCCCACCGAGCGACGCCACACGCTGCGAGATCGGCACGTCCAGAAAGAAATCCCACGGCGCCGTGCCGGACGTCGCGCGAGCGCCGAACACATCTCCGGCTGCCTCCGCGTTCGACACGCTGATCGCGCTCACGTCTGGCGCGCCCGCCGCCTCACCCTCGATCTTCTTGATCAGGTTGATGAGATAGAGCGCATAGCCGCTGACCTGCACGACCGGCGCCTGTTGGTTCGGAGCCACATAGATCTGGTTGAAAACATCCCACGGCCCCAGCACGTCGGCGGCAATGCTGCCGGTGCCCGGCACGAAGGTCGGCGTCGCCGTCTCCAGCAGCCGCAGCTGCTTCAGAATGCCCGTTTGCTGAATGGGCACGGACACCGGAAACCCGCCGCCGCCCCAGGGATTGATCCCGTTGCTCAGGAACAGCTCTTTGCTGATTCCCGCATCGCCCCATGGCATCGTGTTTTCCTCTCTCCCTCGCTCCGCTGCTTAGACCGCCATCACGACGGACTTGACCGCCTTCGCGCCGGGGACCTTATCCGGCAGATAGCTGATGCCTGCCTTGAGCGCGACGATGAACGCCACCACCGACAGGCCCATGATGAGCCACTGCACCAGCTCGTGATCACGAATCTCACTCACGAGAATTGCCTCACTTTTCCGACTCTGGCCGCCGGGCAGGGCAGCCGCCGGCGTGCACCCACACGTCCAGGCGCCCCGCCTGGCCCCATACCTGACGCCACAGCCGAGCAGTCCCCGGCCGCAGACGCTTGCCACAGTGCGCGCACCGCGCTCGCAGCCGAGCCGCACTGGTGCCCGCATCCATCTCGATCTCTGGCGCGAACGCACGCCAGCCAAAGATCGTGGCGTGCACCCTACGGTTGACCTCTTGCGCGCGGAGCCGCTCGTCGCGATTCGCCGCCGGGCGCCAGTGCGGCGGCTTGCCCGCGCGGTCATATTCCCGGCGCAGGCGCAGATAGGTGTCCGCCAGCTCGCTGCTATAGTCAATGCTGCTCATGAGGAGGTCCTCCTCACGACTGCGGAGGTGCCCGGCGTCGCCGGCTCGCCGGTGTCGAGCGGCTGCATCAGTTGCGCGTGATCCATCGTGCTCTGGTGCCAATACCACCAATAGCGCTCCGGCAGCCGCACGTCCACGATCGCGGGCGTCGCGCTATAGGCCGCCAGGCGCTTGCGATCGGCGTCGCCGGGGACGTTGAACACCGCCCAATTTTCCGCCTGCGAGAGGTAATATTCGGGGATGCGCGCTGGCCGCTGCACGCTCACCCAGCCGCCCACATCATGTTTGCGCCCCTGCGTCCAAACCTCGAGCACCCCCTCATTGATGCGGTTGTGATCGGCGGTGCCGTAGACCTCATCAAAATAGACGATCACCCCGCCCAGCGTCATGGCATCCAGGCACAGCCGCATCAGGCCCTCGTCGCGATACGCCGGCCGCGCTGGGATATAGAGCTGCACAGCCAGCCGCGGATCAAAGCGCGCCGTCACCAAGCGCGGCTTATCCACCGTGCCCGGCCCACTGCGCTCCCACCGAGGCCGCTTGCCACACCAGAAACCCTCCGGGTCCACAATCACCACCCGCCAGCCCTTCGCCGCCAGCGTGCGCAGATTGTGGCGCGCCAGATAGCTCTTGCCCGTGCCCGTCTTGCCACAGTAGAGCCACCGCTCACTCGGCAGGAGCGTGATCCGCTGCTGCTGCTGCTGCTGCGACGGCGCTGGTGTTGCTGTCGGCGCTTGTCTCGTCGGGTGCGCCAGGGTCGTTGGGGTCGTTGGGAGTGTCCCCCCGCGTGATAGTGTCTGCCACATAACTCAGATAATCCGCGAACTCCTCATCAGTTGAGCGCCAGTCGCCGACGTCCATCAGCATCCGCTGCAAGCACGCCGTCCAAGAGCGCAGCTGCGCGTCGCTGCTCGTCTGGAGGCGCCTCTCCATTTTCAGCATCTCGTGCATCGCCAGCGGCGCCAGCAGCGCCCCCAGGTTGCCCGCCCGATGCTTGGTGGCCGCGGTCAGCAGATGTTGACTGAGACGCAAAATGTAGGGCAGCCGGCGCCGCAACGTCGCCGCGTCTGGCGTCGCGCTGCCGTTGGTGCCGCTCTGACCGTTCGTCCCCACGTCTGATCTCCTTGAAGGTGTCCCAGCCGCGCTGGGCATAGAGAGCCACCGCCGCCAGTGAGGCCAGCAGATCGACGGTGTTCTCGCTCAGTTGGCCGGCGATCTCCAATTGGCGCGCCGCGATGCGCAGGATCGGGCGAATCATCGCCTCGCCTTCAGGCTGTGTCGGCGCGCACTCTTTATAGGGGTCCGGCCACGCCAGCCAGCCCACGATCATGATCGCCAGGCCCACGATCGGCGAGATCTGCTCGACGAACCGCGCCTGCCTATCGTCCAGGGCCGACGACGCGGACGCCTTGCCACTTTGCTTGCGCTCGGCCGCGTCGATCACCGCCGTCGCCCCGTCTTTGCCCATGAGGAAATCACGCAGCTTGCCGCGCACCCGCTCGCCGGTGGTGCGTTCGTCTGGCGGCAGGTCCGCCGCGTCCACCGCCGCCGTGAGCGGCACCGTGGACGGGTCCACAGATGGCGCGATTGGAGCGATCGGAGCGGGAGCGGGCGCGGAAGGGAGAGGGGATCGCACCGGGAGCGCGGGGAGTTTCTCGCCGAACTGCACGCGAGAGGCGTCATAGAGCGCACGAAGACGAGCAGAGATCGTCGCTCCATTCGTCTTGCCCGCCGTGATGTCGGCCAGTTTGCGCGCCCGGACCTGCAACGCTTGCGCGATGGCCGCACGCTGCATGCCCGCCGTGGCGAGCGCATTGAGAATGTCGCGCGCCTCACTCGGCTGGCCCCGATAGGGATAGGGATCGCGTGTGGCCATAGGTCCTCTTCCTAACTCCTGCGCCGTCGGCGCGTGGGCAGTCGGTGGGGACGCCCCGCCTTGCCTGTTGGTGCGCGGTGCTCCGCCGGGGCAGAGGGCGCGTCCGTCACGGCAGCTGTCGCTTCCGCTGGCGCTTCCTCCACCCCCCGCGCGGTGCTCTGTGTCGCGTGCGCGCTCTGCTTCAGGATGCGCTCAAACTCCGCCGGCAGCCCGGATAGGCTGGTGGCCATCGCGTCCAGCGTGGTTTTGATAGCACCCAGGCCAGTGCGCACCTCGTCGGTCGCGTCGTGCGCCACCTCACCAACGGTGTCCGCCGCGGTGCTCACCGCTTCTTCCGCGGTGTGGGTGGCCTGCTC
>DASVAA010000183.1:0-4343 GCA_036376595.1 Ktedonobacterales bacterium
CCTTCCGTGTCGCGCTGCCGCTCGCCGAGAAGGATTGACGGACTACACACACACACCGCTCAGCGCCGGGGTCTACCGGGTGCGAGGCGGCTCAACCATGGGTAGCTCCCGGCGGCGCCCTATCTCGAATCGTAAACATGATCTCACGCTGTGATGCCCCTGTGAGGACTCCACCGAGCCGCGTGACGCCCCTGTGAGGACATGCCGCTACCCTTGTGACCAGACGTAGACACCGGCGGACCGCGCGGATACGACCCGCCCGGCGTAGACGCACCAAAGGAGCGTCCACCATGTCCCCCACCAAGCGCTCATCCTCTCACCTGGTTCTCGCGATCCCGGGCTTCGTGCTGCTGATGGCCTGTGTGCTCGGCGGCGTGATGATCGCCAGCTCAGCCGCTGCGAGCCGGGCCGCTGCCGCAGGCCCTCGTACGGCGAATCTCAACTTGACCATCCTCGCTACCAAGCCCGGCACGGATATCGGCCCTGCGTACTCGACCACCGACATCACCCTGCCGGCGCACGCCAGGGTCACCGTCACCATCGTGGATCAAGACCTCGGCGACACCGCGCTCCCGGCCGGCTCACCCTTCTCGGCGGTGAAAGGCACCGCCGGCAATGTGGCCTACCTTGACGGCATCCCCTACCGCTCGCTCGATCCCACCAAGGTTGCTCACACCTTCACGGTCCCGCAGCTCGGCCTTAATGTCCCGCTGCCGGGCGACCTGCCGGCCGGACAGAAGATCAGCACGGTGACGTTCACCTTCGTCACAGGCAGGGCCGGCACCTACATGTGGCAGTGCATGGATCCATGCGGCAGCGGCTCTGGCTGGGAAGGGCCAATGGCGACGATGGGCTATATGATGGGCACATTGACGGTCAAGTAGAGCTGCCCACGCGAGTCTATGCTCTGGGCGAGACAGTATCTGGGGCCGTTCGTCCGTGAACGAACGGCCCTCGGCGCTTCCAGGACCGCTGCGTGTGGCGCAGGCTGTGAGAGGCCGGGCGGCAGCGCACAAGGCGGATGAGAGAGAAGGGGAAGGCAGCCATGCAAAAGTACACGGCCTATCACCACGTCGCTGACGACCAGCAGCGCGGCTTGTTGGTGCAGCACGCGGTGCGCAAGGGGATCGAGCAGGCGCGTGGCGACTTCTTCTACGCTATGCTAGCCGACGGACTGGACGACGAAGGCCTGAGCCTCTGCGCCCACGAGGCCTGGAACAACTATCACCGGCAGGTCACCTTCGACTATCCCCAATTTGCGGAGACGCTGTTCCTGCACGCATATCGCACCGCCTACCGCCGCCACCTGGAGGAGGTGGCGCGTGGCGGGCACACCGATCCGCCCGCGTTAGCGCGGACCATCGAGATCGCGTTGGGGCTGATCGAGTAGCAGGACCAGGACAGCGACAGCGACAGCGGCCGCCTCGCGGGATGACACCGTGCGCGGCCAGCGGATGCGGCCACGCAGCCAAGCTAATCAACGCTGATCGTGCTCATGCGGGTAGGGAGAGCTGGCAATCTTTCAGGCTGGGCGAGATCGCGCCCAGTCATCCTCTTCTCGCGTTCAGCAAAGGTCACTCATGCTCAGCGATGCGAAGCCGCGTCGAGCACCAGGTCAAGGCAGCAGATGCAGTTCGCGCGCCGCCTGCTCCAGTTGGTCGCGAAACGTGGGCGCCGCGATGGCGATCAGGGCACGGGCGCGCTCAGCCAGGTCGCGGCCGTGCAGCGCCGCGACCCCGTATTCGGTTACGACGTAATGCACATGCGCGCGCGAGGTGGTGACCGCCGCGCCCGGTGCCAGCATCGGCACAATCCGCGACATCAGCCCGTTGACCGGCTCCGGCGGCGTACCTGAGCCAAGCGACAGGGCAGCCATTGCCGCATCACCTGCCGAGGTATGTTTCACCGTTGCCGGCAAGGCGATGATCGCTCTCCCATCGGGGGCAAGCGCGGCCCCGCGCATGAAGTCCATCTGGCCGCCGACGCCGCTGTAGAGCCGCGTGCCAATGGACTCCGCGCAGACCTGGCCGGTGAGGTCCACCTCAATCGCGCTGTTGATCGCCACCATGTGCTCGAACTGGCGGATGATGGCCGTGTTGTTGGTGTAGTCCGCCGGCCGCAGCTCGACCATCGGGTTGTCGTCAAGGAAGTCCAGCAGCCGGCGCGAGCCGACCACGAAGCTGGCCACGATCTTGTCCACGTCGAGTCGCTTGCGCGCACCGGTGATCACGCCGCGCTCGACGAGATCGACCACGCCGTCGGAGAACATCTCCGTATGGATGCCCAGATCCCGGCGATGGCCGAGCGCTTGCAGCACCGCGTCGGGGATCGCGCCGATGCCCAGCTGCAGCGTCGCGCCGTCCCGAATCAGTTCTGCGACGTGGCGCCCAATGCGCTGCTGCGTGTCCGTCGGCTTGCGCCGCGTGACCTCGTAGAGCGGCGCATCCCAGTGGACGGCGCGATGGATGCGCGCGAAGGGCACAAAGCTGTCGCCGTGGGTACGCGGCATCCGCGGATTGACCAACGCGACGACGTGGCGCGCGTGGTCCACGGCCGCGCGGGTGACATCCACCGAGGGACCGAGCGAGCAGAAGCCGTGGGCGTCGGGCGGCGTGACCTGGACGAAGGCGACGTCCACTGGCAGCGGGCCGTCGGGCGCGAGCAGCGCCGGCACATCCGAGAGGAAGACCGGCGTATAGGTGGCGCGGCCGGCGTTGGCGGCCTCACGCACGTTCTCGCCGACGAAGAGCGCGCGCAGACTGAAGTGCCCCGCCCACCGCGCGTCGGTGTAGGGGGTGGGACCGTAGGTATGCAGGTGGGTAATCTCGACGTCGCGCAGCTCCTCACCGTGCGCGACCCGAGCCACAAGCGCCTCCAGCAGCGGCGTGGGCGTCGCCGCCGCCCCCTGCACGAAGATGCGCTGGCCAGACTCGACGATCCGCACCGCCTCATCCAGGGTACACCATGGCTCGTTCATCGACCCCATCCCTGTCTACTCATGCGAGTGAAGGGCATCACTCACGTAGGCGCTCAACGCGGGCGTGCCGGCAGCGCCAGCCAGGTGGCCAAGGCGAAGCCGGCACCCACGGGTGAGGCATGTCCTTCGAAGCTGTCAGCGTGAAAGTCTACCCTACACCTCCCAAGCCTACTGCGCAACCTGCGCTTCCTGCCGCGTCCGCACAGGAGGAGCGGCTGCGACACCCACGCGCCGTGCCATGCCGCGGCTCGCCGAGGCGAGCGCGCGGAAGAAGAACCACGCGGCGACCAGCGCCACTCCCGCCATTGCGATCCACATGATCGCCAGCGCCCAGGGCACATTGGCGTTGCTGACCAGGTTGTTGGCGAACCAGGTCAGATGCTCCTGGCTGGCGGCCTCCACGGCGAAGACCTGTGGCACATAGAAGAGCGTGGCGCCGATGATCAGAAAGACCGTCGTCCAGCGGTAGGCGGCGATGTCGTCGTCGGCACGGCGCGTCAGCTTCACCGCCAGCGCCAGCAGCAGACACAGCGCCGCCAGCGAACCAGTGATCGGCAGCGGCAGGGTGGTCACCAAATTGGGTTGGAAGAAGATCCAGCTCAGCGCGAAGGTGATCACCAGCACCGCGTCACGCATCAACAGGTACGACATCCACCATACGTCGGCGCCCAGCCGCAGACCACAGCGGCGCAACGTCCGCAGCACGTAGGGACGCGCCAGGTGCAGCACCAGGCTCATCGTCCACAGCGCGGGCAAAAAGGCGACCAGCGTCGCGACAAGCCACTGCGCACCACCCTGAATCAGGGCCTGCGTGATGGCGTTGGAGACATCTTCGGGCTTCATGACGGCAGACTCCTCTCGGTATCCGATGCTCACCCGCCCGCTCGGCGGTCCGAGCGGGACCGGGCAGCGCATGATCCGCGTCGTCGGTTCCGATCAGTTCGATGGTGTGGTCGAGGTCGTGGGAGCGTTGGATTCGATCTCCGCCCGTCCTCCGGAGCGCAGCGCGTAACCGACGGCCACCGCGCCCAGCGCGGCAATCAGCGCGATGGAGAGGTAGGCCATGCCCACTGCCCAGACTGGATTGGTGTTGGTCACCAGGAAGCTCCCGACGTTGGCGATGCCGCCCACCGAGACCTGGCTCGCCTGTACGCCCAGCACGTAGGGCACGAAGTAGAAGAGCGCGCCCAGTCCGAGCAGCAGCGTCACCAGCTGGAAGCTACGCGCGTTGTGATCGGGGTCGCCGACCAGCTTGATGAGCAGCACCCCAAAGAGGCACACCGCGGCCAGACCGCCCGTGAGCGGCAGGGCGTCGGTGACGACCACATCGGGGAAGAAGAACATGAAGCTCATCACCACCCCCGAC
>DASVAA010000184.1:0-94770 GCA_036376595.1 Ktedonobacterales bacterium
GTGTGGCACGCGATCCAATCGGCGCGGGCGGGTTTGTCCGGCGGGCAGGCGTAGGGCGTAAGGCGAGAGGAGAAACGTCCCCGATGTATGCGAAAGACTTCAGCTACTATGCGCCGGAGTCGTTGGACCAGGCGCTGATGCTGTTGCAGAGCCACGGCGACGCCAAGCTGCTCGCCGGCGGCCAGAGCCTGATCCCGCTGCTCAAGCTGCGGCTGACGGAGGTGGGCACGCTGGTGGACCTGGGCCGCATCGCCGAGCTGCGCGGCATCAGCGATGAGGGCGACGGCCTGCGCTTCGGCGCCGGCACGCCCTACAGCCAGGTGATTGATTCGACCAGCGTGCAACACCGCAGCCCCCTGATCGCGCAGGCGGTCAGCCAGGTGGGCGATCCGCAGGTGCGCTCGCGCGGGACCATCGGCGGCAGCCTGGCGCACGCCGATCCGGCGGGCGATCTGCCGGCGGTGGCGCTGGCGCTCGACGCCGAGATCACGGCGGCCGGCCCGCGCGGCAAGCGCACGATCCCGGCAAGCGACTTCTTCGTGGACCTGCTGACCACCGCGCTGCAGCCGATCGAGGTGATCACCGCGGTGCGCTTCAAGACGACCGACCAGCCCCACACCGGCACGGCGTACGTGAAGCACCGCCATCCGGCCAGCGGCTACGCGGTGGTGGGCGTGGCCGCGGTAGTGACGCTGGGCGACGACGGCGCGTGCAAGTCGGCGCGGATCGGCATCACCGGCGCGGGCACGCACGCGGCACGGGCGACGAGCGTGGAGCAGGCGCTGGCCGGCAAGCCACTCGACGCGGCGGCGCTGGAGGCGGCCTGCGCGACCGCCGCCGACGGCCTGGAGCTGATGAGCGACACCTACGCCAGCGACGAGTATCGCGCGCACCTGACGCGCGTGCTCACTAAGCGCGCCGTCCAGCAGGCGGCGGAGACGGCGAAGAGCCGGTAGATATGCGACAATCGTGACCTAATATTCGAGTGAACGGCAGCCCTCTTGTCCTGGAAGGCGTGGGGCTGCCGCTCTGCTTGTGGGCAGGATCGCCGCGAGCATGGTGTGATATACTGGCGGCATCTGGTGTGACAGGAGGCCGAACACATGAATACGGACACCGTGGTGTGCGAAGGAGACGGCGAATTGTTGGTTGGCGCTAGCCGTGTGCTCCTGCGAACCGTGATAGCGGCCCGTAAGGTCGGCCAGTCGCCCGAAGAGATCCGCGAGAACTTCCCAAGCCTCTCGCTTGCCCAGGTCTACGGCGCGATCGTCTACTACCTTGAACACCAGGACGCGCTCGATGCCCGCTTTACCGCGGAGGAGCAACAGATCGAGGAATTGCGAGCCGCGAACCGTGCGGGGCAAGTTGATTTCCTTGCTGCGATGTCGGCGCGATTTGCCCATGCCCGCGCGCAATCCGATCAATCCCCGCACGACGAGGCATCTGAAGGGTGACCGATTCTGCTCAAAGGCCTCCGCGCTTTCTCGCTGACGACAATCTCCAGAAGGCCATTGTTGATGGCATGCGAAGAAAGCGGCCGAACATCACCTTCCTGATGCTGCGCGAAGCCGGTACACTCGGGCTTGGAGATCCTGATATCTTGCAGCGCGCAAGAGAGCTTGATCTCCTGCTCGTTTCGCATGACCGCAGGACGATGTACGGGCACTTCGCGGACGCTCTCGCCCAGCTTCCAAATGGTGAGCATATGCCAGGAGTCTTCCTGGTCTCCCAGGACAAGTTCAGCGTCGGGCAGATCATCGGGTTCCTTCTCGAAATCTATGACCTCAGCAGCCATGATGAATGGCAGGACCGCGTCATCAATTTGCCACTATGAGCCTTCAGGGCAGCATACCCGGCGAGATTGAGCGCTGGCAGGCGATGGCGATGATCGCGCGCATCCCCAACGTGCCTGCGGCATTCGTGGCGCGCGCCGCGGCGCTCATGTCCCTCAGCTTGCCGACGCAGCGCGCGGTCTGGTACAGTGCTGGTGGTGGGCAGCAGTATGCCCCGTCGCGCGCCGATGTCCAAAAGAGCGGCGCGCTCTACGCGAGGAGATTGGCATGGACGATGGCAGTAGTTGCCGTTGCCGGATGAGGATCAGTCCGGCCGGCTGGGCCGTGTGCGCACACGTATGGCGCGCGGCGCATCGTCCGAGGTAGCTCGCTGACCCCGGCGGATGCGCCAGCGCATCCGCATGTTGTCTCTCGCACCCCGCCCCCGGCCAGCCGGGGGTTCTTTGTGTCTCGCGGGTCTGTTCGATGATAGGCGGGCCGCGCGGACGGGAAAGTGGGTGCCCGCATGAGCCAGATTCATACGCCGGTCGCGGAGGATTCCGCGCGCGCCATCCGACCAGCACGCGCCGCCACTGCAAGCCGTGCGGCGGTCGCGGCGGCCGCGCCGCGCGCCTTCGCCCGCTGGGCGGACGTGCTGGTGGTGCTGGTGCTGATCGCCGCGGCCTACGGCGTGGTGGCTGCCGCCATGCGCTGGGCGGCGCCGCTCACACCCAGCACGCACATCAGCCTCTCGCCGTTCGCGCTGCCGGTCTACGCCGGCCTCTCGACATTGCGCATGGCGCTGGCCTACGTGCTCTCGCTGGTCTTCAGCCTGGTCTACGCGCGCGTCGCGGTGGCGAGCCGCGGCGCCGAGCGCGTCATGATCCCGCTGCTCGACATCCTCCAAAGTATCCCGATCCTGTCCTTCCTGCCGGGCGTGGTGCTGGCGCTGGTGGCGCTGTTCCCGCGCAGCAACGTGGGGCTGGAGCTGGCGGCGATCCTGCTGATCTTCACCAGCCAGGCCTGGAACATGGCTTTCAGCTTCTATCACTCGCTTCTGATCATCCCGCGCGACCTGCGCGAAGCCTCGCGCATCTACCGGCTCAGCCGCTGGCAGCGCTTCACGCGGCTAGAGCTGCCCTTCGGCATGATCCCGCTGATCTGGAACTCGATGATGAGCTGGGCCGGCGGCTGGTTCTTCCTGATGGCCGCCGAGCAATTCACGCTGGGCAGCCACAGCTTCGAGCTGCCCGGCCTCGGCTCATACCTGCAAACGGCGGCCAACGCGGGCAATGTGGGCACGCTGCTGCTGGGGCTGGCGACGCTGATCGCCGTGATTGTGCTGCTCGACCAGCTCCTGTGGCGCCCGCTGATCGCCTGGGCCGACCGCTTCAAGCTGGAGCAGACGGCGAGCGGCGAACCTCCGCGCTCCGCGGTGCTGCGCGTCTTGCGGCGCTCGGCGCTGCTCGATTGGGTCGGTGCGCGCCTCGTCGCGCCCGCCACCGAGGCGCTCGATAGCCGGCTTTCGCGTCCCCGGCCGGCGGGTGTCAATGCTGTCGTCGTCGCACCTGGGCCAGTGGCGGGTGGGAGCGATGGCCGGGGCGAAGTGGCGGGCGTCCACCAGGGCGTCCGCCGGACGCCCCTACGCGCGTGGAGGAGCCGCGTCTCCGGGCAGACATGGGGGCGCATCGCCAGCTTGGCGCTCGTTGGGCTGCTGGCGCTGGTCAGCGTCGTCGGCACGCTGGCCGCCGTGCGGCTGCTGGCGCAGGTTTCCCTGGGCGATTGGGGCGGGCTGCTGGTCGGAGCAGGCGCGACGCTGCTGCGTACCGTGGTCGCGCTCGCCATTGGCGTCGCCTGGACGGTGCCGCTGGGCGTCGCGATCGGGCTGAATCCGCGGCTGGCACGGCGCGCGCAGCCGTTCGTGCAGATGGTGGCCTCGGTGCCGGCCACGGCGCTCTTCCCGGCGCTGCTGCTGATCCTGCTGGGCCTGCCCGGCGGCCTCAACATCGCCGCCGTTGCCCTGATGCTGCTCGGCACGCAGTGGTATCTGCTCTTCAACGTGATCGCTGGCGCGATGGCGATCCCTGGCGATCTGCGCGAGGCGTCGGCGATCTATCGCCTGCGCGGCTGGCGGCGCTGGCGGCTGCTGATCCTGCCGGCGATCTTCCCCTCGCTCATCACGGGGCTAATCACGGCATCGGGCGGCGCCTGGAACGCGAGCATCGTCGCGGAGTATGTCAGCTTCAACAACCACGTCTACAGCACCGTCGGCTTGGGTGCGACCATCGCGCGGAGCGCCAACAGCCAGCAGTACGGGTTGCTGTTGGCGGCGACGCTGGTGATGGCGGTGATCGTCGTGGCGATCAACCGGCTCGTCTGGCGCCGGCTGTACCGCCTCGCCGAGCGGCGCTTCCGACTGGAGTAAGTGGGACGGAGCACGCGGAGGACGCGGAGACTCGCGGAGGACGCGGAGGATACAGAGACGGAGAACGCGAAGGCAGAAAGTAGAGAGTAGAGGCCATAAGCTGTCATGCCAGGGTTGAACGACTCAGCCTGAAGGGCTTTGATAGAGGAGAGGAGCGAGGGCGATGACCAACACCAATACGGCGACCGACGTGCTGCTGGCCGCGCGGAACGTGAGCAAGTATTACGGCGAGCAGGATCAGCGCGTGCTGGTGCTCGACGACGTGACGCTGGAGCTGCGCGCGGGCGAGCTGATCGCGCTGCTGGGTCCCTCCGGCTCCGGCAAGTCTACGCTGCTGCGCATCCTGGCGGGGCTGGTGCCGCCCTCGCGCGGCGAGGTGCTGGCGCACGGCGTGCCGCTGGTTGGGCCGAATCCGCACGTGGCGATCGTGTTTCAGAGTTTCGCACTCTATCCCTGGCTGACGGTGCAGGAGAACGTCGAGCTGGGTCTGCTCGCCAAGGAGCTTGCGCCCCAGCAGCGCCGCGAGCGGGCGCTGGCGGCGATCGACATGATCGGCCTGGATGGCTTCGAGTCGGCGTACCCGCGCGAGCTTTCGGGCGGCATGAAGCAGCGCGTGGGGTTCGCGCGCGCGCTGGTGGTCCAGCCGGAGATCCTGTTCATGGACGAGCCGTTCTCGGCGCTCGACGTGCTGGTAGCCGAGAATCTGCGCCACGAGCTGCTCGATCTGTGGACCGCCCGCACGGTCCCGACGCGTGCGATCCTGATGGTGACGCACAATATCAACGAAGCGGTGCAGATGGCTGACCGGCTGATCGTCTTCGGCGCCAATCCCGGCAGCATTCGCGTGGAGCTGCCGGGCCTGCCGCGCGAGCAGCGTGGCGCCAAAAGCGAGGCGGCGGAGCGGCTCGCCGACACGATCTACCAGATCATGACCAACCCGCACGAAGACGTAGCCGCGCTGCTGCCGGGCGCGCGCAAGCCTCCGCTGACCGCCCCCATACCCAAACCGCGCATCCCGCGGCAGGCGCAGCCGTTCCAGACGCTGCCGCACGTCAGCATCGGCGAGCTGACGGGATTCATCGAGCGGCTGGACGCGCTGGGCGGGCGCGAGGACCTTTACGAGCTGGCGGACGATCTCCAGATGGAGGCGGACGATCTGCTGCCGCTGGCGGAGGCGGCCAATCTGCTGGGATTCGCTGATCTGGAGGCCGGCGATGTACTGCTCACGGCAGTCGGGCGTCGCTTCGCCACCGCCGGCATTCTGGACGAGAAGGCGATGTTTCGCCAGCAGGCGCTCGCCAGCGTCGGCATCCTGCGCCGCATCGTCCGCGACGTGGAGGCCGCGCCCGATCGCCGGTTGAGCGAAGACGCCCTGCTCGAAGCGCTCGAAGAGTCGTTCAGTCCCAGCGAGGCACGGCGCCAGCTCGACACGGCAATTGACTGGGGCCGCTACGCCGAGCTGTTCGCCTACGACGATGAGTCCGGCGAGTTCACGCTCGAAGACGATCAGACGATGCCTCCCAGCGATTCCGGCACCGGCGCTGGCAGCGCCGGAACCGGAGCCGCGGGGAGCTAGACGCGCGGGCGGCGGATAGAACCGAGCTTACAACTCGGCCACCGCCGAGATCACCTCGCGGCCCATAATCTCGATCGGTGTGATCTGATCCACGCCCACGACCCAGCCCAGGACGGTCTGGATGCCCATGCCAGCCAGCCAGCGGAGTTGATTGATCACCTCGCCGGCCTTGGAGCCATCGGCGCCGACGTCGAAGCCGAAGGGCGCCGTCTTCTCGATCGCCTCGTAGTCGCGGCCCTCCTGCTCGCAGAGCTTGCGCAGCAGCTCCAATTGGCGCGGAATCTCGGGCGACGGGCGTATGTTGCAGGCGTCGGCGTAGCGCGCCACCAGCGGCAGGGTGCGCCGCTCGCCGCTGCCGGCGATCAGGATCGGTGGATGCGGCCGGCTGAGACTCTGTGGCACGTTCAGCGGGCGCTCCATCTGCACGTACCGGCCGTGGAATGGCCGCTCATCGCCGTGCTCGCCTTCCCACATCCGCAGGCACGCCTGTACGGTCTCTGCGAGGATATCGAATCGCTCGCCGAGCGGCGGGAACGACAGCCCCAATCCCTGCGCCTCCTCTGGGTAGTCGCCGGCGCCGATGCCCAGCATCGCGCGGCCGCCTGAGAGCACGTCGAGGGTGGTCACCATCTTGGCCAGCAGGCCGGCGGGACGGTATGAGGCGGCGGTCGCCAGTGACATCAGGCGCACGCGGCGCGTGTGGGCGGCGATGTAGCCGAGCGTCGTGTAGGCCTCGATCTGGCTGGTTTCGGGGCCGCCCATAATAGGATGCTGCCAGAGGTGGTCGGCCACGTCGATCATGTCGAATCCCGCGGCCTCGGCGGTCTGGACGACCTCCGCGAGCGTGGCGCCCAGGCGCGACGGCCCGCCCTGCCATTCAGTCGCGGCGATGTGCAATCCGAGCTTCATGGTGTGTCTCTCCTTGAACTTGCTTTCGTGTTACTGGTCGTGGCCAGCTCGGGTGCCATGCAGCGCTGTCCGACCCGCCGGGATGAGTACCAGGACCAGCCCGAGCACGAACATGGCCAGCATCACACGGTGGTAGACGGCATTGAAGGGTGTTGTCCCGCTCAACGTGGCGAGAATGCCGACGATGAAGCCAGCGATGGCGAAGAGATGGGCCGCGAGCGTCATCCCCCATGCCCAGTCCCGGTGCGCGAAGATGGCATACGCCGCCACCACGAAGAGCACGCCCGCCAAACTCTCCACGATGCCGGCGGGCAGAATCGGCGGCTCGACGAAGGTGCCAACGCCCAGCGCAATCGACGCGCCGAAGAGATGCACGATCCCGGCGAAGAGCAGGGCAACGGCGTCGAAGACCACGAGCACGCGCAGGATGGTCGCCACCGCGTCGCGGGCCGGCGAGCTGCCTTGAAGAATCGTCATCGAATACTCCTCTCTGAATCTGAATCCGCACAATGCGGCGTCCGCGCCGGCTGCATGGGCGCTGCCGGCGCGGCGAGTTGGGGCGACGTCAGCCAGCGTAGCTCTCGCGCGCGCCCGATGGCTTCGTGCGGCGGCCGATGATGCGCACCGCCAGCACCTGGGCCAGCGCGATGGCGGTGATGCCGACCAGCAGATGCAGCACCTGGATTATCCAGTGGGCACCGCCGGGCAGCAGGCGCTCCTGCGTCAGCCCCAATGCCGGCACGACGAGGCCCCAGACGAAGGCCAGCGCGACCAGGCCGAGGTTGACGCCGGCCACCGCCGCCAGCGCGGCCAGAATCCAGAGCGCGAGCACCAGCGCAATGCCCAGCAGCATGTGGACCGGGATGAGCGCATCGGCGTTGCCGCTCCAGAACAGCAGGCCGAGGGCAATCAAGACGAGGCCGTCGAGGCCGACGAAGATGCGGAGTGCGGTAGCAGTAGCTTTCATTCCTCAGTCTCCTCGTGTGCTTGTCAGAACGCGCAGCAGATCAGGTCTGTCGCGTGTACTCCCTCGCTGTGAACTCTCTATGTCCTCTGGGTCCTCTGGGTCCTCTGCGTCCCCTGCGGTTGCAATCTGCCTGTCCTACGCGCCGGAGGCTAGCTTGCCGCCGTCGATCGGGATAGTCGCACCGGTGATGAAGCGGGCCTGATCGGAGCAGAGCCAGGCGGCGAGGGCTGCGACCTCGTCGGGCAGGCCGATGCGGCCCATCGGCACGGCGCGCGCGACCGGGGCACGCGCCTCGTCACTCAGCGACGCGAGCCGCTCCGTCAGGATTGGGCCGGGCGCGATGGCGTTGACGCGGATGCCCTGCGCGGCGTACTCGACGGCGGCGGTCTCGGTGAGGCCGATGACGCCGTGCTTGGCGGCGACATAGCCGCCCATCCCGCGCACGCCCCGTAAGCCGGCCGTGGACGACATGTTGACGATCGCCCCGCCGTGCCCGGCCAGCATCGCCGGAATCTCATACTTCATCGAGAGGAAGGCGCCGCGCAGCGTGCCGCGCACCGCGTAATCGAAGCCCTCGACGGCCAGATCGGCCAGTGGCGCGGGCATGTGGATGGCGCCCGCGTTGTTGAAGGCGGCGTCCAGGTGTCCGAAGATGGCAAGCGTTCGCTCGACGAGCTGCTCGACGGAGGCTGGATCGCCGACGTCGGTCGGCACGGCCAGCGCGTGGCCGCCGGCCTCGCGGATTTGCTGCGCCAGCGCCGCGATGGCGTCTTCGCTGCGCGCGGCGAGCACGACGGCGGCGCCCGCGGCGGCGAACGTGCGGGCGGCGGCCGCGCCGATGCCTCGGCTCGCGCCGGTGATGACGGCGACCTTGCCGGCGAGCAGACCGTTGAAGTCGGCCGCCGACTGGCCCTGTGGAACGCTCATGTAGCACCTCTCTACTTGCCGATGGATATTGCCCGCGCTCGTGGCCACAACCACTCGCGGGCGTCACCCGTAGCATGCGTGACCGGCGCGCGCGCGACCACGAAGGATGCCCACGCATAGACCCACGCATCCGCTTGCGTGGCATGCGTGCGTTCGCATCGGCGGCAGCCGGCGTGGGGTGCTATCATGCCAGTCAGAGCGGCCCCTGGTGGCGGTCGCGTCCGATGCGGGCAATGCGGGCAATGCGAGCACATGGGAGAGCTGTCGTGAGCACGGATCGCATATCGCCGCTCTTTGGCACCTCGTTCGGCACGCTGCTGCGGCGCTATCGCGAGGCGGCGGGGATGACTCAGGAGCAGCTCGCCGGGCGGGCGGGCCTGAGCGTGCGCGGGATCAGCGATCTGGAACGCGGCGTGCGCCAATCGCCTCGGCGTGAGACGCTGGACTTGCTGGCCTCCGCGCTGGCGCTGCCGCCGCACAAGCGCGCCCTGCTGGAATCTGCCGCGCGCCCGATGTCCGGCGTACACAGTGTCGAGGCCCAGCCCACTGAGGCTGCGCTGCCGCCGCACAATCTGCCGGCGCCGCTCACGCCGCTGATTGGCCGCGAGCGCGAGGCGCGGCTGGCGGCGGAGGCGCTGGCGCGCGCCGATACGCGGCTGCTGACGCTGACCGGGCCGGGCGGCGTCGGCAAGACACGCCTCGCGCTGCAGGTGGCGGAGGACGTGCTAGGGCTGGGGCACTTCGAGGACGGCGTGTACCTCGTGGCGCTGGCGGCGTTGCGCGACCCTGCGCTGCTGACGCAGGCCATCGCCGAGGCTGTGGGACTGCGGGTGGCAGCCAACGAGCCGCTGGATGAGCAGGTGCGCGCGTTTCTGCGCGAGCGCCAGATGCTGCTGGTACTGGATAACTTCGAGCACCTGCTGGCGGCCGCACCACAGGTGACCGCGCTACTGGCTGCCGCGCCGCGGCTCAAGGTGCTCGCCACCAGCCGCGAGCCGCTCAAGATCGCCGGCGAGCACGAGCTGGCGGTCGTCCCGCTGGACGCGACTGCCGCGGCGGAGCTGTTCGTCGAGCGTGCGCGAGCGGCGCTACCCGCATTCGAGCCGGCGCCGGACGACGGAACAACCATCGCCGCGATCTGCGACCGGCTGGATCGGCTGCCGCTGGCGATCGAGCTGGCGGCGGGTTGGGTGCGCGTGCTGCCGCCGCCAGACCTGCTGGAGCGTCTCGGCAGCCGGCTGGAGCTGCTCACCGGCGGCCGGCGCGACGCACCAGACCGCCACCGCACGCTGCGCGATACCATCGCCTGGAGCGAGCACCTGCTAGAGCCGGACGAGCAGCGGCTCTTCCGGCGGCTGGCGGTCTTCGCCAGTGGCTGGCGGCTGGCGATCCTTGCAGACGAGGGCTGGCGAGTGGCAACCTTTGCCGGCGGCTGGACGCTGGAGGCGGCAGAGGCCATCTGCGGAGGGGTGGCGGAGAACGCGGAGAACGCGGGGGTTCGCGGAGAACGCGGAGCAGGAGAGCAGAGATTGACCACAGAGGGAACGGAGGCGGGAGAAGAGGAGGTCCCCATCTCCCGGCCTGCTCGCCCCAATCCTGTAGCGGCGAGGCCCGCCTCGCCTGGCGCGGAGGATGTAGCGGCGAGGCCCGCCTCGCCTGGCGGGGACGGCGAGGAGATATCGGCGCCGGGCGTGCTTGACGGGCTGGCGCGGCTGGTGGAGAAGAGCCTGGTGCGCGCCGAGACCACGCCGGAGGGGACGCGCTTCACGATGCTGGAGACCGTCCGCGAGTATGCGCGCGAGCGGCTGGAGGCGAGCCGCGAGGCAGAGGAGATCGGTCGCCGGCACGCGGCATACTATGCGCGGCTAGCGGCGGAGCTAGGCTGGATCGGCCCGCGACAGGATGCGCGCGACCGGCGGCTGGAGCGCGAGCTGCCCAACGTGCGGGTGGCGCTGGCATGGGCGCAGGACCAGCGCGACCCAAATATCGGCCTGCGGCTGGCGACGCCGATGGGCCGCTGGTGGTACACGCGCGGCGCCTTTGACGAGGCGGAGGGCTGGCTGCGTGCGCTGCTGGCGCTGGACGACGAGGCGCGCACGGGGGCATTTGACGCGGGCGCGCGGGGGGATGTGGTGCCGGCGGGGCTGCGTGTCTCGGCGCTCTACGCGCTGGTGCTGCTGGCGCTCGACCGGCGCCGCTATGACGAGGCCGAGGCGCTGGCGCGCGAGGGGCTGGCGCTGGCGCGTGCGAGCGGCGATGCGGCGCGTGCGGGCAACATGCTGGCCGAGTTGGGGCACGTCGCCGAGGCGCGGGGCGATACCGACGCCGCGATGGCCGCCTTCGAGGAGGGGCTGGCGCAGTACGAGCGGGGCGGCCAGGCCGGCGAGGGGGCCGCGGTCGGCCGCACACTCAGCAGCCTGGGCAATCTCGCGCGGGCGCGGGGTGAGTACGGGCGGGCGCGCGAGTACCTGGAGCGGGCGCTGGCCTGGGCGCGCGAGCGCCAGTTCTCGTTTGCCGTCGCCAGCGGGCTGGTGAGCCTGGGGCACGTCGCCGTCGAGCAGGGCGATCAGCCGCGCGCCGCGGCGCTCTATCGCGAGGCGCTGGAGCTCTACCGCACGCTGCGCAATCCCTCGTCGCTTGCGTGGTGCATCGAAGGCGTGGCCGTCACCAGGGGCGCGGCCGGCCAGGCGGAAGCTGTTGCGCGGCTCTGTGGCGCCGTCGGCGGGCTGCGGGCGGTCGCCGACGCTGGCGAGACGGCTGAGTGGCCGCCCTTCGCGAATGCACTGGCCGCGGCACGGCAGGCATTGGGCGAGCAGGCGTTCGCCACGTTGTATGAGGAGGGCGCGACGCTCGCGCCGGAGCGGATGGTTGACTACACGCTGGCGCTGCTGGGCGAGGCGGCATCACCGACCTCGGCAACCTCGGCACCGCACCAAACGTAGCACGTCCCCTTCACACCGTCCAGCACGCGGGCCTCAGCGTCGCCGCGCTCGCACAGGCGCTCCAGGCCGGCGCGCAGCTCGTCTTCGGCCAGCTTGAGGTGGCGCGCGAGCACGGTGGGGACGGCGTAGACCGCGTGGGGCAGATAGGCGGCCAGCAGCGCGTCAAGGGCCTCGGCGCGCGACAGGCGGTCGGCGGCGTCGCAGTGCTGACGGAAGCGGCTGCTCACCAGCACGTGCGACATATCGTCGGTCCCAGGGGTGAGCACCTTTGCCAGCAGCATGCGCGTCTCCAGCTCCTCGACGGCCTTGAGGTACGCCGCGCGCCGCTCCGCGCTGCCGCCAAAGCCGGCCGCCGCACGCAGCTCGCCGGTGCTCAGCGGCTCTGGAGCGTCTTCGAGCGCATGCGCGATGCGATAGGCGTCGGCCGAGATCGCGTGGGCGTCGTAAAGCTCGTCGGGCACGCGCAGCTCGCCGAAGAGCCGCAGCGCCGCCGGCAGCAGGTCCCAGCGGATCCAGGTCGAGCGCTTGCGCACCAGCGCGGTGTAGAAGGCGACCTCTTTGCGGCCCAGCGTCCAGCGCCAGCCGAAGACCTGGCCGGAAGGGCTGTCCCACTTGGAGTCGGTCTTGGCGGCTGGATCGCCGACGTAGGCATGGAAGAGATTGGGCAGCTCAGGCGAGGCGGGGTAGAGCGTGACGAGGCCCAGCGTCTCGATCAGCGCCGCCGCGTCGTCCGGCCCGCCGATGCGCCGCTGCGGTGTCTGGCGCCAGCATTCCAGCCGGCGCACCTGCAACTGACTGATGCTCTCCAACGCACTCGCTCCTATCTGTCTGCTATTGCTTACGCCCGAAAACGCCAGCGTGTAGCCGTCGTGGGATATTGTTCCGCATCCGAGATGAAGGCGAATACCACGCTGGGTCGCACCTGAAAGACCATCCAGACGCCGCCCGTATTCGCGTCCTCCTGATATTTTGCCGCGTAGGCGTCCGCGAAGGCCGCGATGGTCTGAGCATCGGTCACGCGCTCGGCCGCGCCCTCGACGGAGATCGCCTCGTCTGCACCCTCTGGACAGACCACACATGCCGAGTTCGCCGCGAGATTGCGCGCCTTCCGCGAGTTGGCGGCAGTGCTGAAGATAAACCGATCCTGAAGCCAAACACCCCACACGACCGCCATGTGCGGGCGCCCCTCGGGCCGCGTGGTCGCGATCCAGTAGCCCCGCGAGCCTGCCAGCCGCTCGGCCGCCCAGGCCCACGGGAGCAGCCCCGCGCCGGCCGTCGAGCCGGCGATGCCATATTCCGCACCGAGGCTCGGCCGGCTGGATTCCGGCTCCGCGCGCTGGTGGTCATCTGCCATCGCGACTCCTCCGATGCGCTCAATGCGCTGCGCGACTTGAGTTATCTCCCATCGCCATAGCCGTCCCCCGGTCATCGCGATGGGCCATTCCACATGGCGGGCGCCAATGCGGATGCATCGGCGACTACAGGGATACAGGCTGCCAAATTTCACGTCGTATTGACAACGATTTGCCGGCACGCTATAATAGGTTTTAGCAATGTAAAAATACGGTTGGAGGACGCCGATGCGTTCCGAGATTCGCGAGCTGTCTACCCGCGCGGTGGACTGCCTCAAATATGCCTATAAGCTGCGCGAGCGCGGCGAGCACATCACCACCTCCGGCATGCGCGAGCGGCTGGAGGCGCTGGAGCCAAGCGGCCAGCTCAGCGACGCGACCGTGACACAGCTCTTCAAGATGCTCGCCGAGAAGGGCTTTCTGGCCCACACGCCCTACCGCGGCGTGGAGCTGACGCCCGCGGGCGAGATGCTGGCCGCCGAGCTGGTGCGCCACCACCGGTTGATCGAGCTGTACCTGGTGCGCGAGCTGGGCTACGAGCTAGACGAGGTGGATGCCGAGGCCGAGCGCCTGGAGCACGTGATCTCCGAGAAGCTCGAAGAGCGCCTGGCGCGCAAGCTGGGCTATCCCACCGAGGATCCGCACGGCGACCCGATCCCCAGCCTCTCAGGCGAGGTGGTCAGCACGCCGACCGAGCCGCTGGCGGCGCTGTCGCCGGGCGAGCCAGCGGTGGTGCGGCGGGTGAGCGACGACGACGCCCATCTGCTGCGCTACCTGGCGACGCTAGGGCTGGTGCCGGGCGCGCGTGTGCGGCTGATCGAGCGCGCGCCCTTCGATGGTCCGGTGCGGGTGGCAATCGGTGAGGATGAGCACGCGGTGGAGCATGCCGTTGGACCGCAGGTCGCGGCGAGCGTGGGGGTGGTGCGGGCCAGCGCTCCGGCGCGGGCCGCGCTGGCGGCCATGCGCTAACAGGCTCGCGTAGGAATCTCTATCGGGTAATTGCTGGAGTAGGAACTCAGGTATGGATGTGACAGGCCCCAGAGGGGCACGCGGCATAGATGGCAGCGGTGTGCTGGAGGCTGTGCCAAAAGCGCGTGGCATCCAGGCCGCGGCGCGCGCGGCACTGGAGGGACGGCGCCACGGCCTGCGCGCTATCTTGCCCTTCCTGGGGCCGGCCTTCATCGCCAGCGTGGCCTATATTGACCCCGGCAACTACGCCACCAACATCCAGAGCGGCAGCGAGTTCGGCTACCGGCTGCTGTGGGTGATCGTGCTCGCCAACCTGATGGCGATGCTGCTGCAAACGCTCTCGGCCAAGCTGGGCATCGCCACCGGCCACAACCTGGCCGAGCTGAGCCGCAAGCACTTCTCGCCGCCCGTCGTATACGCCATGTGGGTCGGCTCCGAGATCGCGGCGATGGCGACGGACCTGGCGGAGTTCCTCGGTGCCAGCCTCGGCCTCTACCTCTTGCTCCACATTCCGCTGCTGCTGGCGACGCTGATCACCGGCGCCGCCACCTACGCCATCCTGCTGCTCGAAAGCCGCGGCGCGCGGCCGCTGGAAGCCGTGATCACGGCGCTGGTCGGCGTCGTCGCCGTCAGCTATCTCATCGAGACGTTCTTCTCGCGCCCTGATTGGGGCCAGATCGCCTACCACAGCGCGGTGCCCTACATTAGCTCGGGCAGCGTGCTCGTCTCGGTGGGCATCGTCGGTGCGACGGTCATGCCGCACGTCATCTACCTGCACTCTTACCTCACGCAGAAGCGCATCGTGCCGCGCAACGAGACTGAGGCGCGGCGCATCTTCCGCCTCTCGATCCCTGATGTGGTGATCGCGATGGGACTGGCCGGGCTAATCAACATGGCAATGCTCTACATGGCCGCCGCGACCTTCTACGGCCACGGCCTGACGGCTATCGCCGACATCCCCTCGGCCTACAAGACGCTCTCGCCGCTACTCGGCCCCGCCGCGGGATTCGTCTTCGCCATCTCGCTGCTGGCCTCGGGTCTCTCCAGCTCGACCGTCGGCACGATGGCTGGGCAGGTCATCATGCAGGGCTTCGTCGGCTTCACGGTGCCCGTCTGGCTGCGGCGGCTGATCACCATGCTGCCGGCGGTCGTCGTCGTGGCGCTGGGCATCAACGCGACCGAAACGCTGGTCATCAGTCAGGTGGTGCTGAGCCTGATCCTGCCGATTCCAGTGATCGCGCTCGTCTACTTCACGTCGCGGCGCGCGATCATGGGCGCGCTGGTCA
Organism: Ktedonobacterales bacterium; assembly: GCA_036376595.1. Classification (GTDB taxonomy): domain Bacteria; phylum Chloroflexota; class Ktedonobacteria; order Ktedonobacterales; family JADMIN01; genus SMAG-U1939. Next base: position 15,126 of record DASVAA010000184.1, read on the forward strand.
ACCGCCGGCTGACGTCGGTCGCGGCGGTGTTCTGCGCGGCGGTGATCCTCGCGCTCAACGTAATTCTGCTGCTGACGACCTTCGGCGTCATCCTGTAGCGTCTCGCGGCGCGCGACGATGACGATGACGATGCGCTCGATTCAGCTCTCGGCGGTGTAGCTGAAGTTGCTGAACGCCGCGCTGCCGGCGGTGTGGCTGTGATAATTGTCCACACCCAGCCGAATGCTGCGCGTCGTGGTATAGGTCGCGTCGGACGCCGAGATGGGCACCCCGACCCCAGCGAGCGTGAGGGTCAGTGTGGTGCCCACGGCGCTCGCCACCAGGGTGTAGCTATCCTGGCGCGTCACCGTCGTCGAGGCAAGCGCCTTCGGCTTGCCGGTGGTGTCGTCATAGGACACGATACTCGTGCTGCCGTCGTCGCAGACCCAGAACCCGTACGCGCCGGACGAGCCGCCGCTCGTCAAGCCAAATTGCGTGCGCAGTAGCACGCCGCCGCAACTGCCCGCGGAGAGCTGGGCGATCGTCACCTGGATCTGCACGTCTGCCGGCAGCGACGTGGGATTGGGCCAGTAGAAGGCGGCAGTTCCGATCTCGGTGACGTCTGGGCCGCCGGCGAGCAGGGTGCCGGGGCCGGGGCTGAGGCAGGTATCCTGGGCATTCGAGAGGTTCCACTGCGCGCCGCCGTGGTCGCAGTCGGGTCCGGGCGATGCCGCGCGGTAGGAACGCGCCGCCGCGGCGGTCTGGGTGGCCGCATGGTGGGCGGCGGCGAGCCGTTGCGCCTGGTCGTTGTTGCGCGCGGCGACCACGGCGGCGATTCCAGTGATCACGACGGCAAGCGCGACGATGGCGAGCACGACGGCGGTGAGCATGCGGCCCAGCGTGCGCCGCGGCGGGCGTGCGGGAGGTGGCGCGGCAGCCGCCGGAGGCGGGGTGCCGGGCCAGGTGGGGCCGCCGAGCGGCATGCTGGGTGGCGCGGTGCGTGGTGGCGCAGCGAAGGTACCGCTGCCCACGGGCGCGGGCCGCGCTACCGGGGGCGACATCGCGGGCGCACCCGTGACCGGGGCGAACGTGCCGAAGCTCGGCTGCGCCGGATAGGGACCAGCAGCGCCAGCGGCGGTCGCGGGACCAGCGGAAGGCGATGGCAGTGGCGCGGCTGGAGGCGGCAGGGGGACGCTTGGCACCGCTGGCGGGCGCAGCCCGGTCGTCGGCGTCGGCGTCGCGGTCGTCGCCGGTATGGCTGGCGCGCCGGCACTCGCGGGCGGCGCGATCTCGGAGGGCGGCGCGACAATGGGTGCGCCTGCCGTCGTCGTGGCGCCGGGGGTGGGCGATGCCTCGAGATGCGCGCGCGCCTGCGGCGAGAGGTCCACCGGCGTGGCGTCACCCGGCGTCGCGGAGGCCTTGGCAGCGACCATCCCGTCAATGCCGGAGATCACGCGGTCGAGGTCGCGGCGGAAGTCGGGGTCGCCGCGCACCCACAGCGCGTGGCGAAAGGAGAGCGGCGCCAGCGAGGGCGGCAGGGCGGTCGCGGCGGGCATATCTACACCATAGACCAGCACCGGGATGATCGGGATGCCGCGGCGCAGGGCCAGCTCGACCTCCGAGCGCACGAAGTCGTTGGGGTCTTGTATGCGCGGGTGATAGGGATCGAGGCCGAACCAGCGCGGCCCAATCACCACCATCATCACGTCGCATTGCGTGACCATGTGCGCGAGATACGCCCGGAAGTCCGCGCCGGCTGGGATCGAGTCCACGTCTTTGAGCACGGAGTGATCGCCGTAGTGGGTCTCCAGCCGGTCGAAGATGCGGCCACAGATCTCGGCGGTATCCTCACGGCGGTACGAGATGAAGATCTTCGCCATGCACATCCTCCCTCAGCGGCACGGTGTGCGGTTGTGACGGCCCGCTATGCGGCGACGCCGCCGGCACGGGAGGGGTCCATCGTGCAGACTCATCCTGGCTGGCGGCGTCTCATCTGGTGGCCCCCATTCTACAGCCACCGCCGCCATCTTGCAATACCCGGCTGATGAATCGTGCAAGCATCGGGACTCGCGTGCAAGCGAACGGGTACCCGCACGAGGGCACGCGAGCCGCTTGACGCTCGGTTCGCGGCGTGCCTATACTGAGACGACCGACGGGGTGTGGCGCAGCCGGTCAGCGCGCATGGTTTGGGACCATGAGGTCGCCGGTTCGAATCCGGCCACCCCGACCAAGCGAACAGCATACCTGTAACCGGTAGTGCTGACATGGTAAGTGGCGACGGAGTTGGTAAGCGAAGCATGCGTGCCAAGGCTAGTTCTTCACCGCACGACGAGTCTGCTTCTCCGCAGATCGATGACATCATCAGGAAGACCGGTGACTGGCGGGGCGAGAAGCTCTCGCAACTGCGTGCGCTCATCAAGGAAGCCGACCCTGCCGTGGTCGAGGATGTGAAGTGGAAGAAGCCGTCTCGACCCGAGGGTGTCCCGGTCTGGTCGCATGATGGAACCATCTGCGTCGCCGATACCCTCAAGAACGCCGTCAGGTTGACCTTCCCCAAAGGCGCGCAGCTAACAGATCCGAAGCGGCTCTTCAATGCGCGCCTGGATAGCAACACTGTTCGTGCCATCGACTTCCGCCAGGGAGAATCTGTCGACGCGGCTGTGTTGAAGGCACTAATTCTCGAGGCGGTGAGGCTGAACAAGTCAAAAGCTCAGTAGCCCGCAGTATTTGAGGGCCATCACTCATGATGACCTTTTTGATCGCCTGTTGAGCACATACTGTACCGAAGGGCTTATTGGCTTATCCGGGCGGTGAACGCAGCCATACCAACAACACGGGCGGCGCATGCCCTCTTTGAGCTCCGTGCGCACCCTTTCGACATGCTGCCTTCGGGTTTCCGGCTTCTTTACGGAGATGGTCCAGCATATCCATTCATTGCGCGCAAGCGGCGTCAGATCCTCCCAAACCGCGAGCGCCTCCGCGTCAGCAGCGAGGGTTTCCCGTAAGTCCTCTGGCAAGTCGTGGACAGCCCCACCGGAGATGTTGTTTTGGCTCATACTCATAAGCCCATACTGACACAAACAGCCGTCTCTTGCAAGGGTTGCGGGAGCTCGTGACGTCTGCGCTGTGCTTGTCTTCTTCCGTGCCGAATGCACCAACATGGTGCCTGGCGCCGAACACCGCGCGGAAGATTACGACATGGTGACCGATGAGTTAGCGGAAACGGGCACAGGGCAGACCACCTTGACGGCGATCCAGAGTAACAGTCCGACGCAGCGGGATGCCGACAGCACGGCACACTATTCCATAACCGCTCTGTAGGTTTCGGGGTCGGTCGCGCCTTCCGTCGAGATCACAACCACGTGAGACTGGGGCGTCAAGCCGAGCAGTTCCCGATGCTCTTCGCGGTCGGGTCCGGTCAGCAGCGCAAGCAGACCGGCTAAACCCGCCGCTCCCGTTTCACCAGAGACAACGCCCGCGTGTGCCAGTGCGCGCATGGCCTCGCGCGCCCACTCGTCGTCAACGGCGACGAATACGTCGAGTCCCCTGGAAAGCACCGGCCACGCGACGAGCGAGGGAACGCCGCAGCGGAGTCCGGCCATGATCGTGTGGTGCGGGCCGGGAAGCTCGACGATGCGCCCGGCCTGCGCTGACGCGAGGATGCAGTCCGCGCCGAGCGGCTCGACGCCCACAAGCTTTGGCTTCTCGGCCAGCTCGGGCCGCCGCTCGTGCCACACCACAGCGGTCGCCAGGCCGCCAACGCCCATCTGCACCGCCACAAGGTCCACGTGCGTATCGCCGTGTCGGGCGAGCTGCTCGTCTAGCTCGCGCAGGATGGTGGTGTAGCCCTCCATGATCCAGTGGGGCACCTCGGTGTAGCCTGCCCAGGCGGCATCGCAGATCACCACCGCGCACTCTGAAGCCAGCGCCGCCGACGCCGCGACGGCCTCGTCGTAGCTGCCGTCCACGACCGTGACCTTGGCCCCTTCGTCGGCGATCGCATCAATCCGCGCCGGAGCCATGTCCCGCGGCACGAGAATGTGCGCCTCGAAGCCCAGGAGCCGTGCCATGCGGGCGACCGCACGGCCGTGGTTGCCGTCCGTCGCCGCTACCATCGTGAGGGGCTTGAGCGGTGCGAAGCGGTCCTTCAGGTCCTGGAAGGTGTCCCACGGCGCGATCGCGGCGCCGATCCTCTTGAGGAGCGCGCGATAGACGGCCCACGACGCTCCCAGGAATTTGAATGCGGGCAGGCCGAAGCGACGCGATTCGTCTTTGACCCACACTTTGCCAACGCCAAGCGTGGCCGCAATGTGTGGCGCATCGATCAGTGGCGATGGCTCGTAGCCGGGGAGCTTCTGGTGAAAGGCAAACGCGTCGCGACCTGGCAAATCCCCGCCTAGGCTCAAGCTGGCACGGGAATTCACAAGGACCCTGGTGTGGTTCGGCATGGCCTGCACTCCTCTGAGTTCCCACGTTGTGCGGAGCATGTTACGCACCTTCGCCGATGAGAACGGCGAGAGACAAGCAAACGCGCCTCTACAGTACAGTTCTCGCCGCAGGTCCTGCTCGCCTATGGGGTCACGTTGTGGCCGACCGACACGCGGCTGGCACGCGATATGATACGGCTGACCGGGCGAGCGTGGCGAAGCGGCCCGCCAGTCCCATGTAGGAGGTCTATCACATGGGTTGCCTACTCGCGCTGCTCGCCCGCGTCGGGCTGCTGGTCATCTGGCTGCAGACGCCGCTGGTGAAGAACGGGTTTCATGACGGCTGGATTCTGCCACTCCTTGGCATCATCTTCCTGCCGATAACGACGCTCTCGTATGTGGTGGTCTATGCGCTTGGCAACGGTACCGTAACCGGAGCGGCATGGCTGTGGGTGGTGCTGGGCTTGCTCTTCGATCTCGGCCTGCACAGCTCCGGCTTCTCCAGCAACCGGACCCGCGTCCGTCGCTATCGGACGGCGAGCCAATAGCGGACGATCCAACAAGAGGGCTGGGAGTGCCCTTTCGCCGGTCATCCGCTCTCTTCAGCCCGCGCCTCACACGCCTAATCGCTCAGTTCGCTCTTCCCCGCGCGGGTAAGCTCTTGGAGCCGCGGCTCGATGTCGGCGGCCATACGTGCAAGCTCGGGCTGGTGCGCGGTCTCGCGGAGCAGCCCCGTGATGGCGACGCCGAGCGCGCGCAGCAGTTCATTGGGGTCCAGCGACCGCGCCAGCGCACTCTGGAAGGTGCCATGCACGTCGGCGGGCAGATCGTCGAAGCCCCGGCCCTCGCGCGCCGGCAGGCCGCGGTGCAGACACGCGAGGTGCAGCGCATAGTCGCGGACCCCGCTGAGCCAGTATTCAGCCTGCCAGACCCGCCCACGCTCGATGCAAAAACGGGCGCGGAGCGCGTGATGCACCGCGTAGCCAAAGAGCTCGTGCGGCGACGGCGGCGGGGTGTACGGTTTGGTGACGGCCTCGCCGAAGAGGAGACGAAACTTTGGACTGGTGGCGCCGAAGGCTGAGGCTGGCGTGAACGACAGGTCGAACTGCAGGCAGCCTGGGAGCAGGAAGACGCGATAGAGGCTGGCTCCGGCAGGCAGATCGAAGAGCGTGATCGCGTGGAATTCGTCGGCGAGGGTACGCGTCCAGACGTCGAGTACGTCCAGCACGGGCACACCATCCACGACCGCAAAGGTCAGATCCAGGTCGGACCATCGATCCCCCTCATGGAGGGCGAGGGAGCCGACGACCGCACCGGCGACGACACGCGGATCACTGGCCGCCAGCGCGAGCACGCGATCGCGCACGCGGTTACGATCCTCGACACTGAACAGGCCCATGACCATGCTCCTGTTGCTGGTTGCAAGCGCCCACGTCGCGCGCCTGTTGCGAAACGAAGTATCTCGTCTCGGGCGTAAGAGCAGAACCTCGCGGAGCATTGTACACCGGCGGCACGCGCATCAGTGGCGCCGATACGCTGCCGACGTGCGCCTTGACACAAAGACTCACGCCGCATTTGGGGAGTCTCGGCACGCAACGCATCCCCACCTGACTCGTACATAATGGAGCGCAGGGTCTCACAATGCAGGAGGCAGAGGATGTACCGATACAACGGACCAGGCTGGGGCTGGGGACGCAGATGGGGCCGGGGCTGGGGCTGGCGCCCAGGGTGCTTGGGCTTGCTCCTCCTTATCCTGGGGCGATCGCTCTTTGGCCGGCGAAGGTATGGCCGCGGCGGCTATGGTGGATGGTGGTGGTGAGCGGTGCCCGTTGCGCCGGAGGTCGGAGCATCATTTGAGGCTGTCTGGATAGGCCATGGCATCCGTCTGGGCAGTCAGGCTGCCTCTATCGGGCGAAGGATGCGGGGATGCCCCTGCAAAATCGGGTGACGCCGTATGGCGCGATCGTCGCCATTCCGGAGCGCGGCCTGCTGATGGGCAATCGCGGCATTTTGCACGACGATAACCGCCGTCTCGTGCGCGCATGGCAGGTTCGGCGCTGGATCGCCTGCCGGACTGAGTTTCGGGGGCGCCACCGCCAGGTGATGCGGCCCCACTCGTACACCGAGCTGTTCTTCCTCGACGAGGCAACGGCGTTTGCCGCCGGCCACCGCCCGTGCGCTGAGTGCCGCTACGCCGACTACCAACACTTCAAAGCTGCCTGGGCAGCGGGGGTTGGCGAGCCGGGCGGAGCCGACCAGATGGACGCGGTGCTGCATGCCGACCGGCTGGAGGGCCGCGGGAGCCGGGCGCACAAGCGCCACTATGAGGACCAGCTCGCCGCGCTGCCAGAGGGTACGTTCATTAGCCTGGACGGCATAGCATGGCTGCTGTGGCGCGGGAAGCTCCTGATGTGGTCAGCAGCGGGCTACCGTGAGCGGCGGGCGCTGCTATCAGCCGCTAGCCCGGTCGAGGTCCTGACGCCCCGCTCGCTCGTCGCCGTCCTGCGGGCGGGCTATGCGCTCGGGGTGCATCCCAGCGTCGGGTGAACCGCATCAGCGTGCTCGCTCACCCTTTGTGTCCATTGCCCTCATCCACCGTACTGGCTCCACGCTCCGCGCGCATAGTGCAGCAGGACGGTGCTGCCCATTGAGGCAGGCGGCGTTGCCACGGGGTGGTAGCTGCCGATCGCCCAGTAGTCGCCTGCCGCTGCCCGCGCCATCAAGCCGTACTCTAGCAGCACTGTGACGTCGGGCCAGGGCCAGGCGACGGTCTGCCAGCGGCCGCCGACGTCGTGTTGCAGCAGGCCCACCCTCAGCTCGAAGGGATTGCTCGGCTGCATGGTGGTTGCGGTCATCGCCCAGCCGTCGCCTGCGCCGAACATCACCACGTCCTGCGCCTGTGGGTTCGCGCCCACGTCCACCGGCGTCCAAGTGTGGCCGTCGTAGCGCAGCATCAATGTGCGCATGTGCAGCGGGCTGTTGTCGGACGCCCAGGTAGTCCCGCTCATCCAGCCCTGCGACGGCGTGACGGTGCCGAAGCTGCCGAGGCGAAGGTCGTGCTGCATGACGGTGGCGGAGACCCACTTGCCGGCCTGATAGTGCGCGATGTACGACGGCTCGTCGGTGTTGTTCAGGCCGCCGGTGACCCATATATCGTCCGGCCCTACCGGCGCCAGGTCGTTGACCGAGAAATACGGCGGGGTGACCAGCGACCACGTACCGGCCTGATAGTGCGCCAGTGTGGTGAAGTCCGTCTTCTGGCCGTTCACCGTGCGCTGTGTGAGAAGCTCCAGCCATCCATCGTTCGGCGAGAGCATCCACACGCGATAGATGGCCCCCGCCGCCGTCACGCTCGCTGGCAGCGTCATCGGTTGCCACACCCCGCCCGATTCGTGCAATAAGAAGCTGCGCGAGTAGTCATCCGTCTCGCCCGTCGCCCAGGCTTCGCCATCCGGGAGCACCGAGAGACCGATGATCTGCATGTGCTGAAGCTGCGCATCCACCAGCGCCCAGCGGCAGTGACTGTAGTGCAGGATCACGCCTGTCGTCTGCCACGGCAAGATGCTATCCTGCGTCCAGCCGACCGCCCAGCCCTCCTGCGGCGAGGTCATCTCCAAGGCAGAGAGATTGGTGTGCGGCGGGATCTGCGCAGAAATCTGCTTTGCGGTGCATCCGGCGGGCGTGGGCGATGCGACCATCGGCGTCACGCCCTTGGTCTGACGCCCGCGTGCCATCCAGCCGAAGATCGCGACGCTCAGCACGGCGATCACGAGCACCGCCGCGAGGGCCGGCAGCGCGCGTGCCCAGCCGCCCTGCGCTCGTGTCGTCGTCTGTGACCGGGATAGGAGCGCAGACTCGCGGGTCCATTGGGCTGTGTCGATCTGCGTCTCGTCGTGATCGTGCCTGATCATCGCTGCACTCCCCTCGTACTCGTGCTGCGCGGCGAGCCGCCGCGTGAGGTTGTCCCAACCTGCCTCGAAGCCGTGTGGTGGCTGTGGGGTGGGGGCGCGCCGTGTAGCGGCCGCGAGCGTCTGCCATTCGGCCAACTCGGCAGCGCACGCCGCGCAGCCGCGCAGGTGCCGCTCGACCGCGAGGCGCCGCGGCTCGTCCAGCATGCCGGCGGCATACTCCGCGAGCAGAGCGCGGCAGCGGCGGCACTCGCCATCAGACATCACGGGAGACCTCCTCTCGCGTCTCCGTCTCCGCACGCAGCCATGCCGCCAGCGCCTTGCGCGCCGCGTGCAGGCGGCTCTTGACCGTCCCGACAGGCACGTCGAGGACGCGCGCCGCTTCGTCGCACGAGAATCCGGCCGCGAAGACCAGCTCCAGCGCCTCGCGGTGCTTGGGGGAGAGGTGGCGCAGCGCATCTTCCAGCGTCAGGCGCTCGATGGCCGCGGTCTCAGGCCAAACGAGCGGCTCGGCGCTCTCGCCCTCCAGCAGCGCCGGGTCGCCAAGCGTGGCCGGGCGGCGCGAGCGCGAGCGCAGCATGTTGGCTGCCTGGTTGTGCGCGATGCGGAAGATCCACGCCGCGACGGGCGCGTCGCCGCGGTACGAGCCGGCGTGACGCCAGACGGCGACGAAGGCGTCTTGCAGCGCCTCTTCGGCCAGCATGGCGTCGCCCCAGGTGAGCTGCCACAGATAGCGCCACAGCCGCGGACGGTAGGCGGCGTAGAGCTGCCGCAGCGCGTCGTCGTCGCCAGCGGCGATGCGCGCGAGGAGACCCTGTTCGTCGTCAAGTGCCATCAGCTCCCTGCCCCGTCCATCCGCTCTCTCGTCCCAGCCGCGCTCTTGCCCCGCACCGTGTGGCTGCCACGCCACCGGTGGCGTGGCAGCCTCTACACGCTACCGGATAGACACCGCACTGGTCTACTCGGTTCACTCACTTGAGGTCGAGGCGATACCGGCTGAAGGTCTGATATCAGGAGAGGAGGATGACCGCAGCCGGTCTGAGAGCATTGGACTATCGTGCTGATTGATTCTTGAACTTGCGCCAGCCGCCGGCCCGGTTGTTGGCGATCACGGCCTTGAAGAGGTTCAACAGTGCGCGCTCGTTGATGGTGTCGCCCCGGCGCACCTGAATCGCCCGCGCGGTCAGATTCCCCTGCCCCTGGTTGATGATGCCCTCGGGATCGGGTGCGATGGGGTCATAGATGAACACGTTGACGTGGTCCTTGGCCGCCAGCAGCGCACAGATATTGCCATCTAGCGTAAAGTAGGGCCGGTTGGTGCGCTTGACCGTCTCCGTGACGGCCGGGTCGGCGGCGTGCGCCAGGTCCCGCACGCGGCGGCAGATGTCCTGCTGCCAGTCGGCGAGAGAGCTGATGTACTGTTCAACGCGGGGATCGGTGGGGTACGCAGTCATGGGAGTGTGCTCGCTTGCGTGCTCGTCACTCGCCGCTCTCGACGATGCGATAGCTGGTCGTCACCGTCGCGGTCTTGTTGAGCGTGTTCTCGACGCCGCAATACTTCGTGTCAGAGAGCAAAATCGCGCGCTCGACCGCGGAGGCGGCGATGTTATGGCCGGTGAGCACGTGCTCGACGGTGATTTCGGTGTAGACCTGCGGATGTTGCTCGGCGCGTGCGCCATGCACCCGCACTTCGTAGGCGCGCACGTCCTGGTGCATCTTGCGCAGGATGCTGACCACATCCATCCCGGTGCAGCCGGCCAGCGCCACCAGCAGCATCTCCATTGGCGAGGGGCCGCTGTCCTCGCCGCCATCCGTCGCGCGCACGTCGAGCCGGATGGCGTGTCCTGAGCCGGTCGTCACGTCAAAGGCCATCGGCGCCATCCACACGCCGGTCGCGTCGCCTTGCTTCGCCATGGTATGCCCTTCCCTTCGTATCCCCCCGGATGCTCCAGTCACTCCCCCACCGTGCCCTGGTTGCGATCGGACGGGACACCGCTCGCACCGTCCGCTGCTCAGCTCAGACTATACGACGAGATGCATACCGCCCGACGCGCTTGCCCTCGGTCCGCGAGCGGTGTATACTCGAATCCGTGCGCCCAGTAGACCGCGCGCAGTCCCAGGCCGGGAGCATATGCGGCACGCGCGGCACGAGCACCTGGGTGCAGCGCATTGCAAGGGGAGCGTTTGAGATTATGAAGGTGATCTTGCTACATGAGGTGCCGGGGCTGGGCAAGCCCGGCGATGTGAAGGACGTGGCGCCCGGCTACGCCCGCAACTATCTGCTGCCGCGCCAACTGGTGACGGTGGCGACCGCCGGGGCGCTGGCGAACTTGCAGCAGCGGGTCGCGGCGGCACAGGCGCGGGCCGCGAAGCAGCGCGCGGGCAACGAGTCGCTGGCCGAGAAGCTGGGCAATTCGGTGCTGACCTTCGCCGTGCGCGTGGGGCGCGGCGACCGCCTCTATGGCTCCGTCACCAGCCAGGATATTGCCGGCGCGCTGCTGGAGCTGGAGCACCTCAGCATCGATCGCCGTCTGATCCAGCTCAAGGAGCCGCTGCGCGCGCTGGGTGAGTTCGAGGTGCCGGTGCGCATTGCCTCGGGCATCGAGCCGAAGGTCAAGGTGCGCATCATCTCGCGCGAGGCCGCCGAAGCAGGCGCCTCGACGCCCACGGTCGCAGCAGTCGCCGCCGACGAGGCACCGGCTGAGACTGCCACCGCGGAAGCCGCGGCCGAAGAGTAGGGGCGTACGGCGTACGCCCGTCTTCGCACTCGGCGTACGCCAGCTTTCCTCCGCGGTGTACGCCCTCCACCGCATTTAGCAAGCGCCCAGGCGAATTGGCATGGAAGATGCATTCCCACCCTGTGCAAGCACAGACCGCAAGGGAGGATGCACCATCCATGTCCATGGACATCTCGCAGCTCAACCAGCAAGTTCCGATCCGCGTGGCCTCGCCGCAGCTCGTCGCGGCGAATCATATTCTGGCACTTTCATCCGCTGAGTTGCAGACGCTCATCCACCGAGAAGTGGACGAGAACCCGGCGCTGGAGGTGGAGGAGGTGACCGTCTGCCAGCAGTGCGGGCGGCCGCTGCAAGGCGTGTACTGCCCCTTCTGCGCCAACTCCAGCCAGAGCCAGGAACAGACAAAGCCGTTCGAGGCCGACGACTATGGCGATGGGTCGCTGTGGCAGCGGCGAGTCTCGTCGAGCGACGACGAGGAGTTCGACCCCACAACCCGTGTGGCGGCGCAGATGAGCCTCGCCGAGCACCTCACCCTCACACTCCAGGCGCAGTATCCGCTCGAAGACGCGCCGATCATTGAGTTCCTGGTCGGCAATCTGGATGACGACGGGCGCCTGCGCTGCACCAATGAAGAGGTCGAGGACATGTTCGGCGTGGACGCCGAGCGTGTCGAGCGCATGATCCGCTCGCTGCAGGCGATGGAGCCGGTGGGCGTCGGCGCGCGTGACCTGCGCGAATGCCTGCTGATCCAGCTCCAGTACCTGGAATCACAGGGCGCGCATCAGCCCTACGCGCGCGAAGTGATCACGCGCTTCTTGACGCAGCTCAGCGAGCACAAGTACGGCCAGATCGCCGTCGCGCTGTGTACCTCGACCGACCAGATCCACGAGGTCAGCGAGTTCATCAAGCGCAATCTCAATCCCTACCCCGCCCGCGGCTACCTCGGCTCGAACCTCTCGGCCGGCGGCGAGAGCGCGACCTCGGTGCTGCCCGACGTGATCATCACCAAGCGTATGCGGACCAACGGCACCCATACCTATGAGATCGAGGTCGTCGAGTCCAAGCGCTACTTCCTCAACCTCAACCCCTCTTACGCGCAGCTCTATCAGGACATGACCAGCCGTGCCGCGCCGCTGAGCGAGGACGACCGGCGCCATATCCAGCAGTACGTCTCGCGCGCCAAGCTGTTCATCTCCAACATCAACCAGCGCCGCCAGACGCTCGCCAAGATCACGCGCCACATCGTCGAGCTTCAGCGCCAGTTCCTCGACCACGGCATTCGTGCGCTCCAGCCGCTCACCCGCGCCCGCGTGGCGGCTGACCTGGGCATGCACGAGTCTACCGTGAGCCGCGCGACCGCCGCAAAGTACTGTATGCTGCCGACTGGCGAGGTGATCCCATTCAGCAACTTCTTCGTCGCCAATCTGGGCATCAAGGACCTGATCAAGGACCTCATCGAACAGGAGTCCAATCCGCTCACCGACCAGGAGCTAGCTGACATCCTCGGCCAGCAGAATATCCCGGTCGCGCGGCGGACGGTGGCGAAGTATCGCGAGCAATTGGGGATACTGCCCTCGACTCTGCGGTAGAATCGTGCTATGGGCAAGCTTGAGCTAGAGTGTGGCGGCTACCACGTCACACTCGAAGACGAGATCGCGCTCGCGCCACGGGCGACCGCCGAGGCTGAGGGCAACGCTGAGGCCGAGGCTGAGGGGACGCCGGGTGTCGCGCGCACCGTGGCGCTGGGCGAGGGGCAGTACGCCGCGGCGAGCGTGGTGCGCGCCGCGGCGAGCAAAGACGGCACCGAGGCGTGGAACCTGACGCTCGCCTCGTCGGGGGCCGGCACGACGATCCGCGAGAACTCGGCGGTCTGCCTGGGCGAGCGCATCGCGCTGGCAATTGGCCCGTACGTGGTGGCGATTGAGGCGGCGACCGGCGCCATTGCCTGGCAGCAGCGTTGCGATCCGGCGAGCTGCTTCGGCATCTATCGTGGGCCGTCGGGCAAGGGGCTGATCTCGCATGGCGAGCAGCAGATCGCGCGGCTGGCGGCGGAGGACGGCACGGTGGCGTGGAGCTACGCCGGCAAGGACATTTTCACGGGGCCGTTCCAGGTGGCGCCGGAGGGCATCATCGCGACCGATTTCGGCGGCAATGTGTATGCCCTCAGCTTTGACGGCGCGCTGCAGGCCGTGGAGAAGGGCAAGCCGTTCCCACACTAAATCGTCCCTTGCGCCTGATTGACGCTCCGCGGGCAGGCGGGATATAGTGAGAGACGTGCGCCCGCCGTCCGGCTGCGACGCATGCGTCCATATCGCGCCGCCGAGGAAGTTGCCCACTATGCCCGAGCCCGTCGAGTACGCCGTCAGCTTTCCTAGCGCGGGGCGTCCGCCGTTAGCGCTCGAAGGCGTGCTCGCGCGCCCGGTGCAAGCTCGCGACGACCATGCCCTGCACGCGGCCGCGGTGATCTGCCATCCCCAGCCGGCCACCAGCTCGATGGAGGACCCCCTCTGCGTGCGCATCGCGCGCGGGCTGGCCGCCGCGGGCGTGCTAGCCCTGCGCTTCAACTTCCGGGGCGTCGGGGCTAGCGAGGGGCAGCAGACGGATGGACGCCTGGAGCCGCTCGACATCGCCGGGGCAACCGAGTTCGCGCTGGCACAGCCGGGGATCAATCCCGACAAGCTGTGCCTCATCGGCCATGCCTTCGGCGGCTACATGGCGCTGGCCTACGCCGAGCACGATCCGCGCGTGCGCACGGTGGTCGCCATCAGCCCGCCGGTCTACCGGCTGGCGGCGGAGAGCGGCAATTATACGCGCCCCAAGCTCGTGCTCACCGGCGAATACGACGAGGTCGCGCCGCGGCATAAGATCGAGCCGTGGCTCGAACGCCTGCCGAACCGCGCGCTGCGGGTTATCGGCGGCGCGCGCCACCTGATGCGCGGCTACGAAGAGGTAGCGACGGCCGAGGTGGTGCGCTACGTCACGCGCTGGGCGGCGACGCCCGGCATGTGAGGTTCCGTCGAGCATACCGATACCGTGAGTGGGGATATAGGAACGCCCGTGCCGATACAGACCTCGAATCCGCTCGTCGTCCAGAGCGACCGCACGCTGCTGCTGGAGGTGGACCACCCGCTCTATGCCGAGGCGCGCGACGCGCTGGCGCAGTTCGCCGAGCTGGAGAAGTCGCCGGAGCACATCCACACCTACCGCCTGACGCCGCTCTCACTGTGGAACGCGGCGGCCGGGGGACTCGACGCGCCGGCCGTGCTGGAGGCGCTCGCGCGCTACAGCAAATACGAACTGCCGCCCAACGTCACCAGCGACATCCGCGACTACATCGGCCGCTATGGCAAGCTCAAGCTGATGCGCGCGGACGGCGAGCTGGTGCTGACCTCCGAGGACCCAGTGCTGATCGCCGAGGTCAGCCGGCAGAAGCGCATGCAGTCCTACATCCTGCGCCCGCTCGATCCCAACCGCCTGGCGGTGGACGCGGCGCGGCGCGGGCATATCAAGCAGGCGCTCGTGGGCATTGGCTACCCCGCCGAGGACTTGGCCGGCTACACCGAGGGCGCGCCGCTGGCCGTGCGGATGGTCGCCGAGACGCTCTCCGGCCAGTCGTTCGCGCTGCGCCACTACCAGGAGGACGCCGTCGCCGCGTTCTGGGCCGACGGCACGCCCCGCGGCGGCAGCGGGGTGGTGGTGCTGCCCTGCGGCGCCGGCAAGACGATGGTGGGCATCGGCGCGATGGCCGCCGTCGGGCGCTCGACGCTGATCCTGACGCCCAGCACGGTCGCTGTGCGCCAGTGGATCGCCGAGCTGCTCGATAAGACCTCGCTGACGCCCGATCAGGTCGGCGAGTACACCGGCGAGCGCAAAGACATCCGCCCGGTAACCGTCACCACGTACCAGATCCTTACCTACCGGCCGAGCGACGACGCGGAGTTCCCGCACTTTGGACTCGTCACCGGCCACAACTGGGGGCTGATCGTCTACGACGAGGTCCATCTGCTGCCGGCGCCGGTCTTCCGGCTGACGGCGGAGATTCAGGCGCGGCGGCGGCTGGGGCTGACGGCCACGCTGGTGCGCGAGGATGGCCGCGAAGCCGACGTCTTCGGACTGATTGGACCCAAGCGCTTCGACGTGCCGTGGCGCGAGCTGGAGCGCCAGGGCTGGATCGCCACCGCCGAGTGCCACGAGATCCGCGTTGCCCTGCCCGACGATCAGCGCATGACCTACGCACTAGCCGAGGACCGCGAGAAGTACCGCCTGGCGGCCGAGAATGCGGTCAAGACGCAGGTGGTGCAGGGGCTGCTGGCGCGCCACCCCGACGACCAGGTGCTGGTGATCGGCCAATACCTCGACCAGCTCAAGTACCTCGCCGACCTGCTCGACGCTCCGCTGCTGACCGGCCGCACGAGCAACACGCAGCGCGAGAAGCTCTACGACGCGTTCCGCCGGGGCGAGATCCAGCGGCTGGTGGTGAGCAAGGTCGCCAACTTCGCCATCGATCTGCCCGACGCCAACGTGGCGATCCAGGTCTCGGGCACCTTCGGCTCGCGCCAGGAGGAGGCGCAGCGGCTGGGGCGCATTCTGCGGCCCAAGCCCGACGGCCGCCCAGCGCACTTCTACACCATCGTCACGCGCGACACCCGCGACCAGGATTTCTCGGCCAACCGGCAGCTCTTTCTGACCGAGCAGGGCTACCGCTACACCATCGAGGATGCCGAGAGCCTGGGCCTGCTGGAGCCGGTGGAGCTGCGAGTCAACGGGCGCGGCGGTCGCGGCGTGGGGCGCAGCAACAGCCGCGGCGCCAACGCCAAGGCAAACGGCCACAACGGGCGCCGCTCCGGCAGCGGCAGCCGTGGCACCAGCCGCGCTGGGACCAACGGACGCACGAAGCAGGGGCAGAAGCAGAGCGGCGCGCGCAACGGCAAGACACGCGCGGCCAAAGCCGGGGCAGACGGCACGGGTACGGGTGCGCGCGCATCCCGTGCGCCGTCGCGCTCGACCGCCGCTCGCACCGGGGCCACGAGCCGCGCGCACGAGGGTCAGGCGCGCACCGCTGGGGCGCGGCGCAGCCCGGCGGGGCGCAAGCCGAAGGGGGCCGGCGATTGAAAACCTGCCTATGGGCTTCCGGCCGCGAGGCCTGCCTGCGCAGCCTGGAGATCGAGCGGCGGGCGTTGCGATTGTTACGGTGGGCGAGATGGTCGTGGGGTGTGGAGGCGGGCTGAAGTCCCGCGGCTAATCCCCGGCGTCGCGCACACCGCAGCACCGTCCGACCGACCAGCGGGAGCGGCGTTCCCAGATCAATGTCTCCTCTGGCTCGCATCTGTTTCCCAGACCAACCCATCGTCGCCGGACGGGCAAGGACCTACCAGGGATTACCAGCAGCCCTTCAGGCCGCCTGCTCGCTCTAAGGTTATCCTCGCCCCGCAGGGAGAGGGGCCGGGGGTGAGGACCCCTATGGAACGCGCCACAGCGTGATCGTCGTCGTAGGCGGAGCGACCACCGCAGCGGAGCCGCTCTGCGCGAAGACCATCACTTGTTTGTCATCGAGTGACCAGCCGATCGTCGATTGGAAAGTCTGCTCGCCGGCTGCCAGTGGCACGGAGAGCTGCGCGAGCTCGTCGCCCGAGGCGCAGTCGTAGACACGCATGTGCGCGAGATCGGCGCCCAGATCGCTCTGCGCCCCCTGATTGTTGCTGCCGTACAGCTCGGGGATCACGGCCAGCCGCCGGCCGTCGGGACTCCAGGCAACGCTGCCTGTGATGTCGTGTTGCAGCATGCTCTGCAGGCCGGCGTCGCGAATCGGCAGATACGCCTCGATGGGGTTGAGGTCGGAGGCGAGCTGCGACGGCGTCAGGCCGTACTTGCGCGGCACCAGCAGCTCGCCGAAGCCCATCCCGCCGGCGGAAGGCATCAGGTAGCGACCGTCGGGCGACCAGGCGGGGAACTGCCAGCTATACTGGTACACGCCGGGGCCGAGCTGCGAATCCGGCCCGATGCGGCCCGGCTGCCAGATGGTGAAGCTGGCGTCGTGCGTGGGATTGCCGACCGGGCCGAGCCGCGGCGCCTTGGGCACGCTGTGGGGCGCGAGCGGCTGCTGGATGGCGAGCGTGCCATCCGCGTTCCACGAGTAGGCCAACGCGATGGGCTGCGGCTGCTGGATGCCGTAGGCGTTGACTTGTGCGGGCGGCGGGGGCAGGAAGCGGCGCTGGCCGAGGTCGTACTCCCAGGGCAGGGACGACGGCGCATCGGCGCTGAAAACCGGCGGTGGTCCGGCGACCACCTCTGGAGCGGCGCCATTGGGCGTCATCGTCGCGACGCTATACCACGGTGCGGTATTGAACTGCACGCTCCCGTTGCCCTGTGGCTGCACGCCGAAGAAGTAATCCACCTCGAACAGCAGCGCCAGGCGGGTGCCGTCGGGCGACCAGAGCACGTCGTCGTAGGAGATGACCTGATGGCTGGTGTCGCCGCGCGGCGACGCCTTCACGTCAGGATACGACTGGAGCTGCGGTGGTGTAAGGCGCAGCGCGGCCGTAATCGCGGGGTCGGGGTTGACGCGGCCGATCAGCGCGCCGGTGGCGGCGGAGTAGAGGGCGACGACGCCGGGCTGGTAGGCGTAGCTGATGGGATCGTTCTCGGGACACTTGCCGGCGTAGCCCATGACGGCGATCGTCTGGCCGTTGGGCGACCAGGCGACGGCGGACCGCGGGCCGGAGGTCGGGGCGCCGCAGACGGCGATGCCGTCATGGTCGGGCAAGATGGTGAGCCGCGCCGCCAGCGTGCGCACCGGAGGGGCGTGATGCGCCGCGCTCGCTGCCTGGCGCCGCAGATAGACCGCTGCCCCGGCTCCAACCGCCGCCACGAGCACCACCAGCGCGACGGCGATCAGCGCGGCGCGGGAGCGCAGCCCCACACGACGGCGAGCGCGGCGCGACGGCCGGAGGGTCGCGGGACGCGCAGGGGGTGATGCTGGCGTATTTGTCGCCCGAGATGCGGCCGCGGCATCTTCCGCCGCACGCCGTGCCGCCAGGTCGTGGAGCGCGCGCTCCCGGCGCTCGCGCTCGTCGGCCCATACGTCCTGCGATCCTTGCCACTCCTCGCTCGGCTTCTCGGTCTCGTCGCCCGCCATCCGTCACCTCCCGTTGCATGTGCCGCCTGTCAGCTCAGGAACGCATCTCGCCGTAGCGCCTCGTATCAGTCTTCACGCGCAGGCGCAGGGCCCGGTTACAGCCGATTGCTCTTGCGGTCTTGACGGCGGTTGACGACCTTCGCTATCATCGTTGTCAACAACTGAATAGATGCGTTCGCTCTCATCAAGAGTGGTCGAGGGAAACCGGCCCGATGACGCCCGGCAACCCACCCGTAACATTGGCGGGCAGGGTGCCAACTCCGGCGGAGGCGCAGCCTCCGCGAGATGAGAGGATCGGCCAGCACGGCGCGCGTTGTGTGTGATGCGCCGTGATTCGTCCGCCCTCTCCGTCTCGCATGGAGAGGGCGGTTGTGTTTCTTGAGACTGAGCGAGCACGAGGAGAGTCCCCAGGCAGCCGGCGGCCACAGAGAGCCGTCGCCGCTGAGAATCCGGCGCCGCCGCGCCTGGCGGGCATGCTCCTCCGAGCGGCGCGGCCAACGGGCGGCGAGGGCATCCTCTCGCCTGCCCCAGTAGACCGCGCCGGTGGGGCCGCCGTTATCGGCCCACAGGCTCGGCGCCGTATCCGCACCACGTACAGAGGTGCGGCGCTCCGAGCTGTCGAGGCCGGCGGTCCGCGAGGCGCCGGCGAACAGGGTGGTACCGCGAATGACCCCTCGCCCCTCTACGCGAGGGGTCGCGTTCGCTGCCGAGCATCGCGGGGTCCGCCCATGTCTCTACCCATCACACCGTCCACGTCAGGAGTCGCCGTTCCCGCGGCAGCCGAGCCGGCGTCGTCGGGCACGATCGCGATCGGCGCGCTGGCGCTAGACGGCGGCACCACGCTCGCGCCGGTCATGCTGGCCTACGAGGCGTGGGGACGGCTCGCACCCGCGGGCGACAACGCCGTGCTGCTCTGCCACGCGCTGACCGGCAGCGCCCATGCACGCGACACGACCACGCCTGACGACCCGCGCGCCGGTTGGTGGAATCCACTGATTGGCCCAGGCCGTGTGCTGGATACCACGCGCTACTTCGTCATCTGCTCCAACGTGCTCGGCGGCTGCTCGGGCAGCAGTGGCCCGCTCACCCCGCATCCCCGCGACGGTCTGCCCTATGGGATGCGCTTCCCGCTGGTGAGCGTGGGCGACATGGTGCGGGCACAGCGCGCGCTGCTGGCGCGGCTGGGCGTGCGGCGGCTGGCGCTGGTGGCCGGCGGCTCGGTGGGCGGGCAGCAGGCGCTGGAGTGGGCCATCGCCTATCCGGAGCTGGTGGCACGCGTGGCGGTGATCGCCGCGAGCCTGCGCCTCAGCGCGCTCGGCATCGCGCTGGACGAGATCGGCCGGCGTGCGATCCTCGCCGACCCGAAGTGGCGCGGTGGGCGCTACGTGTCGGGCGAGGGACCCGACGAGGGGCTGGCGCTGGCGCGCATGGCGGCGATGCTAAGCTACACCAGCGCCACGGCCCTTGACGAGCGCTTCGGCCGCCGCCCCGCGACGCGCCCGCCGTTCGCGCCGGGCGTCGGCCCGACCTACGACGTCGAGACCTACCTGCAGTATCAGGGGCTGAAGCTGGTGCGGCGCTTCGACGCCAACAGCTACCTGATCCTGACGCGCGCCATGGACCGCTACGACGCTGCCGAGGGGGCGGACCGCGGCTCAGACGAGGCGGCGCTGGCGCGCATCCAGGCGCGGCTGTTGGCGGTGGGCATCAGCAGCGATTGGCTGTTCCCGGCGGAGCAGGTGCGGGCGCTGGCCGAGGGCGTGCGCTGCGCGGGCGGCGAGGCGCGCTACACCGAGATCGCCTCGCCGCTGGGCCACGACGCCTTCCTCAAGGAGTGGGACCAGCTCGACGCGATCCTGCGCCCGTTCCTTGCCGCAGGCGATTCGCCGCGTGCGCCACCATAGCCTTGATCTTAACCGCAGAGGACGCGGAGGACGCAGAGGATACGGAGAGGGTTCGGGCTGCCGATGAGCCGGGCCACTGCCGGTCGCAAAAGCATGCGATACCGAATTGGGGCCAATCATTGGACTATTTGCGCTTGCTGTGGCAACGGGATTAGCTGCGGTGCTTCAGACCGCCTCCAGCGCCTACCACAACGTGCGCCTGTGAGGTGGCACAAGATCGCGACCCTCCCATCGTCCGCGTCAGTTGAACCTCAACATCGCCCAGTCGCTTACGACACGAAACCCGTGCCGCGGGATCTTTGTGCGCCTCGCGGATCGGCGGGCGTCCACCGGACGCCCCTAGGAACTGCTGCTTCTCACGTTCCACATTGCTCCGAAAGGATGATGCATTCCATGACCGAGACCCAGTTGACTGACGCGACCGAGATCGCCGTGACGACGGCTGACGACGAGCAGTCCAGCCAGCAGACGCCCGCGTACGCCTTTGAGACGCTGGCGCTGCACGCCGGGCAGGAGGCGCCCGACCCGGCCACCGGCGCGCGGGCGGTGCCGATCTACCAGACGACCTCGTTCGTCTTCGACAACGCCGACCACGCCGCCGATCTCTTCGCGCTGCGCCAGACAGGCAATATTTATACGCGCATCATGAATCCGACGCAGGACGTGTTCGAGCGGCGCATCGCGGCCCTCGAAGGCGGCGTCGCCGCGCTCGCCACGGCGTCGGGGCAGGCGGCGGAGTTCCTCGCGCTCGCCAACATCGCCGGGGCGGGCGACGAGATCGTCTCTAGCGCCGGCCTCTACGGCGGCACCTACAACCTCTTCACGCAGACACTGCCGCGACTGGGCGTCACGGTGCGCTTTGTGGACGGCACCGATCCCACTCAGTTCGCCGCGGCGATCACGCCGCGCACGAAGGCGCTCTACGCCGAGACGGTGGGCAATCCGCGGCTGGATACGCTCGACATCCGCGCGGTGGCCGACGTGGCGCACGCCGCAGGCATCCCGTTGATCGTGGACAACACGCTGCCCAGCCCCTACCTCGTCAATCCGATCCGCCACGGGGCCGACATTGTGGTACATTCGGCCACCAAGTTCATCGGCGGCCACGGCACCAGCATCGGCGGCGCGATCGTGGACGGCGGCACGTTCGATTGGGCGGCAAGCGGCAAGTTCCCCGGCCTGGTCGAGCCGGACCCGTCGTACCATGGCGTGAGCTACGTCGAGGCGTTCGGGCCTGCGGCATTCGCCGTCAAGGCGCGCACACAGCTCCTGCGCGACCTCGGTCCGGCGATCAGCCCGCTCAATAGCTGGCTCTTCTTGCAGGGGTTGGAGACGCTGCCGCTGCGCATGGAGCGCCACCGCGAGAACGCACTGCGCGTGGCGCGCTTCCTCAGCGAGCACCCTGCCGTGAGCTGGGTGCTCTATCCCGGCCTGCCAAGCCATCCGACGCATGAGCTGGCGCGGCGCTATCACCAACACGGCTATGGCGCGCTGGTCGGTTTCGGCATCAAGGGCGGGCGCGAGGCCGGCCGGCGGCTGGTGAGCGAGACACGGCTCTTCTCGCTGCTCGCCAACATCGGCGATGCGAAGTCGCTGATCATCCATCCCGCCAGCACCACCCACTCGCAGCTCGGCGAGGAGGAGCAGCGCGCGAGCGGCGTCACCCCCGACTTCATCCGCCTCTCGGTTGGTGTGGAGCACATAGACGATCTGCTACGCGACCTCGACCAGGCGCTGCGCGTGTCGGCGGTGTAGGGGGTTACGGAGAACGCGGAGGCTCGCGGAGGACGCGGAGCAGGGGGGCAGAGATTTACCACAGAGGAAACGGAGGAAACGGAGGAGAGAGCAGAGAGCAACCGCAGAGGACGCAGAGGGCGCAGAGGAGGAGACAGAGGGCGCAGAGGAGGAGACAGAGGGTCAGGTGGATGACACATCCCCTTGTATCTCACTCCTTGTATCTCAATCCTCTGGCTCTCATGCATTCGCGCACAGCGTGCGCATCGCGTGTACGACATGCGCATCGTGATGGAGGTCTGTTATGCTCGCTCGTACTATGGCTGGGGTCGCGTCGCTGGGATTGGTACGCACGATCCCCTTGACCCCGCGGCGATTCGCTGGTAGCATCTCTCCCATCGGGGGCGGGGCACCACTACCCGCGCCCGAAACCGTCCTTCGCTTTCGAGAGCAGCACCCATGCGAGCAGCCTGCCACCAACGCAGGAGAGGACAGACCCACCGGCTCACCACCGGTGGTGTGACCCTTTGCCGGCCTATTCAACGCTGAGGCCGCCGGAGCGGTCGCGCGACGCGCACCAAGCCATCGCGTGATCGCCCCGCGCGGCGCAAACGAATAGCGTCCGCAAAGGAGTCACTCTCGTCATGTCCGTACACTCGCATGTCAGTGTGCGTGTGCCGGCGACGTGCGCCAATCTGGGGCCGGGCTTTGATTGCCTGGGATTGGCGCTCACGCTCTACACGAGCTATCGTGTCGCATTCTCGCCGGCCGCCGCCCCCACAGATCCCATCCTCAGCATCGAGCTGCGCTGCGTCGCGGAGCATGCCCAGCCCGCTCTGGCGTTGCCTGCCGATCGCCGCAATCTCTTCTGCGCCGCGCTCAGCGCACGCCTCGCCCAGCTTGGCATGCCACCGCTGGACCTGCGCGTGCGCGCGACATTCGGCGCGCCGCCTGAACGCGGTCTGGGCAGCAGCGCCGCCGCCGTCGTCGCCGGCCTGCTCGCCGCGGAGGCGATCACCCAGCGGATGCATCCGCGCCCCATACTTGTATCGGCGAGGCCCACCTCGCCCGCCGCATCCGTAGCACCCCCTCGCCCCGCAGGGAGAGGGGGTTGGGGGGTGAGGACCTCTCTGCTCGACGCCGCCGTGGCGCTGGAGCACGGCCAGCATCCCGATAACGTCGCCGCGGCGCTGCTGGGCGGGCTGGTCGCCACCGCGCGCGACGAGCGCGCGGGCGGCTGGCGCGCGGCGCGGGTGCCTTGTCCCGATGACCTGCGCGCCGTGCTCCTCGTCCCCGACTTCGCGATGGATACGGCCCAGGGCCGCGCGCTGCTGCCGCCGAGCTACAGCCGGGCCGACGCAGTCCACAATGCCGGCCACGCGGCGCTGCTGGTGGCGGCGCTGGCGACCGGCGATCGCGAGGCCGTCGCCGCGGCGATGGACGATCGCTTCCACGAGCCGTACCGCACGCCGCTCTTCCCACAATTGCCGGACCTGCGCGCGGCGGCCTACGAGGCGGGTGCGCTGGGCGTGTGCCTCTCAGGCGGCGGCTCATCGGTGCTGGCGCTGGCGGCGGACGACAGGGCGCAGGACGTTGCCGGCGGACTGCGCGAGGCGGCGCGGGCGCTTGCCGTGCCGGGGTGCGTGCTGATCGCTGGAATCGATCGTCGGGGCGCGATGGTAACGGATGACGCCGACGAGGAAGTCCCCGTGCCCCAGCCGGGCGAGCCAGGGCTTGCCCCTACACTGGCAGGGCAAAGGGGAGCCGTAGGAGCGGCGGGCGAGGCGGGCCTCGCCGCCACAGATGCCGAGCCAGGGGGCGCCAGTACCAGCATTCGCCGGGGCGCATGGCGTGCGCCCACGGCGGAGACGGGCCGCGGGGGCGATGGAACGACTTTGTTCTGCCCGGATTGCGGGTCGCGCCACTCGATCCAGCACACGGAGTATCGCTGTGCCTGCGGCCGGCCACTCGAGGTCGCGCTTCACGATCCCGCGCTGCTGCGGGACGGCGCCGCTGCCAGGCGGCGGCTCTTCGATGCGCGGCTGGGCGCGCTGGCGGCCGAAGATCGCAGCGGGGTGTGGCGCTTCCGCGAGCTCCTGCTAGCGCCGCCGCTGTCGCAGGTGGCACCGGTCACGCGCCCGGAGGGCCAGACCAATTGCTACTTCGTGGGGCGCAACTCGGATTCGCCCGGCCACCGCACAATCGGCGAGCTTGCCGGCCTCGATTGGCTCTGGGTCAAGCACGAGGGCGAGAATCCCACCGGCTCGTTCAAGGACCGCGGCATGACGCTCGGCGTCAGCGTCGCGCGCTGGCTGGGCGCCGAAGCGGTGGCCTGTGCCTCGACCGGCAACACCGCTGCCTCGATGGCGGCCTACGCGGCGCAGGCGGGGCTGCGCGCGCTCGTCCTGCTGCCAGAGGGCAAGGTCGCGGCGGGCAAGCTCAGCCAGGCGTTGGCCTACGGCGCCGAGGTGCGCCAGATCGCGGGCGACTTCGACCGCGCGATGGTCGAGGTCGAGCGGCTGTGCCGCGACGAGGGCATCTACCTGCTCAACTCGCTCAATCCCTTCCGCATCCTCGGCCAGCAGTCGCTCGCCTTCGAGCTGGCGCAGCAGCTTAGGTGGGATGCGCCCGATTGGATCGCGCTGCCGGCGGGCAATTTGGGCAATACCTCGGCGTTGGGCATGGGGCTGCTGCGCGCGCACCTGCTCGGCCTGATCGCGCGCCTGCCGCGCATCGCCGCAATCCAGGCGGCGGGCGCCAATCCCTTCTATCAGAGCTATCGCGAGGGATTCGCCGCGCTGCGGCCCGTCCAGGCGCAGACGCTCGCCACCGCGATCAATATCGGGCATCCCGTGAGCTTCCCGCGCGCCCGCGAGGTGATCCGGGCCACGCGGGGTGTCGTGGCGGAGGTGACGGACGACGAGATCATGCGCGCCAAGGCGGTAGTGGACCGCGCGGGCATCGGCTGCGAGCCGGCCTCGGCGGCGTCTATTGCGGGCCTGCGGCAGCTTGTCGCCGCGGGCACGATCCAGCCGCACGAGCGCGTGGTGGCGATCCTCACTGGCAATCTGCTCAAGGACCCCGACGCGGTGCTGCACACTCAGCGTGTCGCGGCCGCTTCAGGCGAGGAGGCGCAGCCATGCTGATCATGAAATTCGGCGGCACGTCGGTGGGAAGCGGCGAGCGCATCCTGCATGTGGCGCGGATTGTCCAGGCGCAGCGCGCGCGGAACCCAGTGGTCGTCACCTCTGCGCTCTCTGGCGTGACCGATAGCCTGCTGGCGCTCACCGATGCCGTAGCACAGGGCGGGCGCGCGATCTGCGAGCGCATCGTCGAGGAGCTGCGCGGGCGCCATCTTGATGCCGCACACCACATCAATCCGCGTGCGGATTGGGGCACGCTCGATGTGCGGCTTGCGGGCCTGCGCGATGTGGTGGATGACGCGCTGGCGCACCGCGACGACCCAGCGGCGACCCGCGACGCGCTGGCAGGATTCGGCGAGCTGCTGGCGGTGCCCCTGGTGGCGGAGGCGCTGCGCACGCTGGGCGAGCCGGCGCTTGCCTGGGAGGCGCCGATCGTCGTCACCAACGACCATTTTGGCGAGGCATCGCCGCTGATCGAGCCGACCCGCGCGGAGGCACGGTGCGCGGTCGAGCGGGCGAGTGAAGGTGTGCCAGGTGTGCGCGGCGGGCGTCCACCGGACGCCCCTACGCAACCTCGCGGTCCTGGCGGGCGTCCACCGGACGCCCCTACGGACGCCATCCTGGTGACGCCGGGGTTCATCGGCCGCACGCGCGACGGACGCCCCACGACGCTCGGCCGCGGCGGCTCGGATTACTCCGCGACGCTGCTGGCCGCCGCGCTGGGTGCCGAGGCGTGCTGGATCTACACCGACGTAGACGGCGTCTTCAGCGCCGATCCGCGCGTCGTCCATGACGCCGCGGTGCTGCCGCGCATCTCCGCTGCCGCTGCGGGGCGGCTCGCCTACTGCGGCGCCAAGGTGCTGCATCCGCGCGCGGTCGCGCCGGCCGCCAGAGCAGGGATCGAGCTGCGCGTGCGCAATAGCTTCCGGCCCGAGCATCCTGGCACGCTGATCGAGGTTCGCGCGGACGACGCGCGCAAGCGTCCACAGGCGCAGGCCGTCGCTGGCCGCCGCGGACTCTGCGCCGTTGGCGTGGTCGGCGCGGGAACAGCCGAGATTCACGGCCTCTTCGGTCGACTCTGCGCGGCGATCCTCGACGCGGGCGGCGAGATCGTGGAGGCGGCGCATCCCGTCGCCGGGCACGATCCACGCGCCATCGTGGATGCCGCGCGTGCTGAGGCGATCGTGGAGCAGATCGGCCGGGAGCTGGCGACCGAGCGTGTGCAGGGGTTGATAGAAGACATCGTCGTTCAGCGGGACCTGGCACTCTGCGCGGTGCTGGGCGCCAACCTGGGACATGCGCAGCTCGTCCAGGCGCAGCGCGCGCTCGCCGCCGAGCGTATCGCGCCGATCAGCCAGAGCGCATCCCCCGATGCCCTCAGCTTCATCATTTCCCAGGCTGCGCTTGAACGCGCCATCATCCGGCTGCACTCAGAGGTCGTCAGGCCGGCGCTGCGCGGTGGCGACGCGGACGAGCGGCCCGAGCGCCCCTATCTCGACGGTGACGTACAGGATGGACGCTCACGGCGTCGCTCGCAGGCGGCTCATGGCGGTAATCCAGGTCGCGGCACTGAAGTGCCGGCGCAAAAAGCGGCAGGCTGAAGCCCGTGAGCAGGTACGTGCCTGCGAGACAATGAAGCTGCGGCGTACCAATCTACCGGACTTCAGTCCCCGCGCGCCGTGCTCCGGCTTTTCAAAGCCGAGGTTACGGCGAGAAGCCAACATCCCCGACGATGCGATAGAGAGGAGTCATTCTCATGTCTGAGAGCAAACGGGTGTCCGCAGCGGTGCTGGGGGCGACGGGCCTGGTTGGGCAGCGGCTGGTCGCGCTGCTGGCGGACCATCCCTGGTTCGAGCTCGTGGGCGTTGCCGGCTCGCCGCGCCACGCCGGACGTCCCTACGGCGAGGCGGTGCGCTGGGTCATCGAGGGCGAGGTGCCGCGTGAGGCGAGCGCGCTGCCGCTGGTGGCCGCCACACCCGAAGCCCTGGGCGGCGTACAGATCGTCTTCTCGGCGCTGCCGGCGGCGGCCGCGTCGCAGATCGAGCCAGCGTTCGCCCGCGCGGGCGCGCTCGTCTTCAGCAACGCTTCGGCGCACCGCATGGAGCCTGATGTGCCGCTGATCGTGCCGGAGATCAACCCCGACCACCTCGACGCGATTGCCATCCAACGCGCGCGGCGCGACTGGCCCGGCGCGATCGTCGCCAATCCCAACTGCTCGACGATTGGCCTGACGCTGGCGCTGGCCCCGCTCGCGCCGTTCGGCTTGCGGCGCGCGATCGTCACCACGCTGCAGGCGGCATCGGGCGCGGGCTATCCCGGCGTCAGCAGCCTCGATCTGGTGGATAACGTGGTGCCTTACATCGCCGGCGAGGAGCCGAAGATCGAGACCGAGACGCGCAAGATATTGGGCGCCTGGGGACCAGAGGGATTCGCCGATGCGCCGCTGCGGCTCAGCGCGCACTGCACGCGCGTGGGGGTGCGCGAGGGCCACCTGGAGTGCGTGAGCGTCGAGCTGGAGCGGCCGGCGGACGAGCGCGAGCTGATCGCCGCCTGGCGCGACTTCACCGCCGAGCCGCAGCGCCTGCGCCTGCCGAGCGCGCCCGCGCATCCGGTCGTCTACCGCGACGAGCCAGACCGCCCGCAGCCGCTGCGCGACCGGACCACGGGGTCCGGCATGGCGGTGACGGTCGGGCGTCTGCGTCCCTGCCCGGTGCTCGACGTCAAGTTCGTCTGCCTCAGCCACAACACCATTCGCGGCGCGGCGGGGGCGGCACTGCTCAATGCCGAGCTGGCCTACGCGCGCGGTCTGCTCGCGGAGCCAAGGAGGGCCGGCGGGTGAATTCCGCGCCGAAGCGCCTGCGGCGACGAGAGCCTCGCCTGCGCGGGCTGGGGATCGATCCGCATTGACGCATGCCTCTGCGGCTCCCCCTCGCCCCGCGGGGCGAGGGGGCCGGGGGGTGAGGTCCTCTGTCAAGCGCGCTGCACCGGACGGCGGGTATCGTCCACGGCTTCGAGCGCGCGGCCCAGCGCGAAGAGGCTGTCGAGGTTGTTGGCCGGCAGGAAGTCGTCAATGTAGGGCAGCGCGGTGCGCATGCCGGCGGTGACGGGGCGATAGTCGTCCTGGCCGAGCAGCGGGTTGAGCCAGATCAGTCGGTGGCAGTTGCGCTGCAAGCGCGCCATCTCGTCGGACAGCACGCGGATGTCGCCGCGGTCCCAGCCATCGCTGATGATCAGTACCACCGCGCCGCGCCCCAACACGCGCCGCGCCCAGCGGTAGTTGAACGCGCGCAGGCTCTCGCCGATGCGCGTGCCGCCGGACCAGTCCTGCACCGAGCGCGTCACCTCGCGCACCGCTTCATCTACGTCGCGCCGGGCGAGCTGGCGCGTGATGCGCGTGAGGCGCGTGGCAAAGACGAAGGTCTCGACGTTGCCCAGCCCGTTCGAGACGGTGTGGACAAAGTGCAGCAGCAGCCGCGAGTAGAGGCTCATCGAGCCGCTGATGTCGCAGAGGATGACCAGCGGGCGGGGCTTGCGCCGCACGCGCCGCCAGGCCAGCTCCACCGGCTCGCCGCCCGACCGCAAGCTGCGCCGCACCGTGCGCCGCAGGTCGGGCACGCGGCCGCGCCGCGCGGGTCGCAGCCGCCGTGTGGTGCGCTGGCCCAGCCGCCAGTGGGTGCGCTGCATCAGCGCCTTGGCCTCTTGCAGCTCGTCCCACGAGTACAGCTCGAAGTCCTTCTTGCGCAGCACCTCGTCGGCGCTGAAGGTCTGCGAGTGATCCTGCTCGTCGTCCTCGCCCTCGCGCGGCTTGCGGCGGGCCTCGGCGAGCCGGTTGGCCGGGTGGCGCTGCTGCTGGACGGTGCGCGCGCCCGCCCGCTCGCCGTGCTGGTCGGTCTCGGCGCGGCGGTGCGAGGGCAGCGCCAGCCCGCGCCCACGGCGCTGCTGCTGCTCCAGCGGATTCTGGCCCTCTTTGCCCTGGCCGGCGCCAGCCCAGTAGTAGGCGAAGGCGAGGTCGAAGATCGGCTCCTGCTCGTGCTTCGAGACCAGATTGACCTTGAGGAAGGTATAGAACTCCTGACGGCGGCCCACGTTGATCAGCGGCAGGCTCTCGGCCAGGTCGACGATGCGCCCCGGCCCGACATCCAGCCCCAGCTCCCACAGCAGGCGCGCGAAATCCACGATGCGCACGAGCAGCAGCTCGCCGCGCACCTCTTCGGCCGGCGTGAGGGACTTCTCGCGCGATGTGTCGGGATTGGTCATGGTCCTCACCCTTGGAGAGGAGACGGAGAACGCGGAGATTCGCGGAGATTCGCGGAGGACGCGGAGGCATTGTCGTAGGGGCGTCCGGTGGACGCCCGCCGCACTCTCTCCCCTCGCCTCCGCAGGGGAGAGGGGTTGGGGGTGAGGACCCTACCGCGTCAGCGAGGCGCGGATCTTCTCGACCAGCCGGCCGAGCAGGTTGCCACTCGTGACCTTCTGGATGTCATCCTGGTACTTGAGCAGCGCGCCCAGGGCATCTCGTGCCGCCTGCTCGGTCAGCTCGGTCTGCCCCAGGGTCATCAGCGCCTCCAGCCAGTCGAGCGTCTCGGCGACCCCCGGCGCCTTGAAGAGGTCTTCTTCGCGTAGCGCCTGCACGAAGGCCACCACCTGCCGCGCCAGCCGCTGCGGCGCCTCGGGCACGCGCGCCAGCACGATGGCGTACTCCTTTTCGAGCGACGGATACTCGATCCAGTAGTAGAGGCAGCGGCGGCGCAGCGCGTCGTGGATGTCGCGCGTGCGGTTGGAGGTCAGCACCACCACTGGCGGCTGCGCGGCGTGGAGCGTGCCGATCTCAGGAATTGTGATCTGGTAGTCGCTGAGCAGCTCCAGCAGAAAGGCCTCGAACTCGGCGTCGGCGCGGTCCAGCTCGTCGATCAACAGCACCGGCGGGCGCTGCTCGGCGGCGTCGAGCGCTTGCAGCAGCGGGCGGCGGATCAGGAAGTCGGGGCCGAAGACATCGCGCAGCCGCTCTTCGGCAGCGGAGTGCCCCTTGGCGGCGGCCTCCAGCGTGTGGCCGTCAGGTCCAGACGGGCCAGTGGTGTCGAGCGCGCGGATGTAGAGCAATTGGCGCGGATAGTTCCACTCGTAGACGGCGGTCGCCTGGTCAATTCCCTCGTAGCACTGCAAGCGGATCAGGTGTGTGCCGAGCGCCTGCGCCAGCACCCGCGCCACCTCGGTCTTGCCCACGCCCGGCTCACCCTCCAGCAGCAGCGGCTTGTGGCGGCGCAGCGCCAGATAGACGGCGGTCGCCAGGCCGCGGTCGGCGATGTAGTGCTGTGCGGCGAGCGCGGATTGCACGGCATCCACGCTCTCCAGCGTGTTCGGTGCGGCGGTAGGCGGAGACGGCGAAGAGGGCGGCTGCGTCACGGATGAATCCTCCTCGGGGCGAGACAGTGCGCTTGCGTCGGATTGTTTCAGAACGTCGCGGCGCGAGCGCCGTTGCTGGGATTGTAGCACGCGGCTCTGGCTGGCCTCTGGCGGGCATCCAAGGTTCGCGGCGGGCGTCCACCGGACGCCCCTACACATCCATACTTCGCCACGCAGGGGGCAAGGCAGGCCTTGCCACTACAGCCTACCGGCGGATTCGCTGTTGCCCCCATGTGTAGCGGCGACGCCCGCGTCGCCTCTGCTTCTGCCTCCGCCTCGCCCCGCGGCGCGTGGGGCCGGGGGATGAGGACCCATACATTGCATCCGCGACGTGTCTTCGTGCGTATAGCTGATGTAGACTGTTGGCAAGCGAGATGCTCCACCGGCCCGCACGTGGGGGTCTGTACACACGAGCACGTAACGCCCAATCTCCCGCTGCGTACGGTATAATACCAGCGTCACTCGCCCAGCCGTTTCTCCTGAGAGGGGAGGGATGGCGGGCACGCAGGGCGCGCCACCGGAAACAAACCCCGGCGGCGCGCTCGCGCCAGAAAGCAGGTGCCTTTCACCATGTTTGGTTCCTCAACGCACCGCGCGCAGAAGCAGCGGGACGCGCGCCCAAAGCCGCCCTCCGCTCCCGCCGCCGCGGATGCGCTGCGCAATAGCGGCGGTCCGCAAAGCCCGCCGCCCACCGGCCCGCAGCGGCCGGGCAATACCGGCCCCAACGGCGCCAATCAGCAGCGCGGCGGCGGCGGTATCGGCTGGATCTCGCGGCTGGTGCTGCTGTTGCTGCTGCTGGTTGTGGGCTACAACATCGTGCTGTGGTGGAATCCCCAGAACAATCAGCCGACGATCACCTATCCGTACTCGGCGCTGCAGCAGCAGATGGACGACGGCAACGTCAAGTCGATCACCATCACCGACCAGACGCAGATCACCGGCACGCTCAAGCAGGCGCAGACCTATAAGGGCGTCACCGCGACCCAGTTCAAGGCCATCTACCCGTTCCATAACGACGATGCCTTCCAGGCCGAGCTGAAGGCCGATGGTGTCGAGATCACCGGCGCCGTCTCCAGCTCCAACGACCTGCTGTGGACGATCTTGCTCAACGGCATCCCGATCCTGCTGATCATCGTGCTGTTCATCTGGATCACGCGCCGCGCGTCGGCCAACCAACAGAATATCTTCAACTTCGGCCGCAGTCGGGCCAAGTTGATCATGGAGGATCGGCCCAGCACGACCTTTGCCGACATCGCCGGCGTGGATGAGGCGAAGTCGGAGCTGGAAGAGGTGGTCGAGTTCCTCAAGACGCCGGGCAAGTTCCAGCGTTTGGGCGGCAAGATCCCCAAGGGCGTGCTGCTGGTGGGCCCGCCGGGAACCGGTAAGACGCTGCTCGCGCGCGCCGTGGCGGGCGAGGCGGGGGTGCCGTTCTTCTCGATGTCCGGCTCGGAATTCGTCGAGGTGCTCGTGGGCGTCGGCGCGAGCCGCGTGCGCGACCTTTTCGACCAGGCCAAGAAGGCCTCGCCGAGCATCATCTTCATTGACGAGATCGACGCCGTCGGACGCCAGCGCGGCACCAGCCTGACCACCAACGACGAGCGCGAGCAGACGCTCAACCAGTTGCTGGTGGAGATGGACGGCTTCGACGCGCGCCAGGCGGTGGTGGTGATCGCCGCGACCAACCGCCCCGACGGCCTCGACCAGGCGCTGCTGCGCCCAGGGCGCTTCGACCGCCGCGTGACGGTGGACCGCCCCGACTGGAAGGGCCGCCAGGCGATCCTGATGATCCACGTGCGCGGCGTGCCGCTGGACCCCGACGTGGACCTGCAGCAGCTCGCGCGCATGACCACCGGCATGGTCGGCGCCGACCTCGCCAACCTCGTCAACGAGGCCGCGCTGCTGGCCGCGCGCCGCAACCGCGACCGCGTGAACATGCAGTGCTTCCTCGACGCGCTGGACCGCATCCAGCTCGGCGCCGAGCGGCCGCTGGTGCTGAGCGAGGAGGACCTGCGCGTGGTGGCGCTGCACGAGGCGGGGCACGCGCTGGTGGGCCTGCTGACACCGCACTCCGATCCCGTCACCAAGGTGACGATTGTGCCGCGTGGGCAGGCGCTGGGCGTCACGCAGTACACGCCGCTGGACGACCGCTACAACTACTCGCGCGACTACCTCTTCGGGCGTATCATGGCGGCGCTGGGCGGCCGCGCGGCGGAGGACGTGGTGCTGAGCAGCATCACCACCGGCGCCGAAAACGACCTGCAGCAGGTGACGCTGATCGCGCGCAACATGGTCGCCCGCTGGGGCATGAGCAGCCGCATCGGCCTGCTCTCGTTCAGCGACCGGCCCAATCCCTTCGGCATGAGCAATGACTTCGGCCAGCGCGACTACAGCGAGGCGACCTCGGCGGTGATCGACGAGGAGACGCGCAATCTGGTGCAGTCGGCCTACCAGAAGGTGAAGGAGTTGCTCACCGAACACAAGACGACGCTCGAACGCATCGCCCTGGAGCTGCGCCGCCACGAGACGCTGGATGCCAAACAGCTTACGCAGATCCTCATCGAGACCGGCGTGAGCCTGGCCGAAGTGGCGCCGATCCCCAATGCCGAGACGGTGGGTCTCAACGAGCCGGTCGAGGGGCTGGATCCATCGGTATCGGGCAACGGCAATGGCGGAGCCGGTACGCCCGCTTTGCCCGACGGCTTCAATCCGATGCAGAACTGAAGTCCCCCGGAAGAGACGAGCGGGTCGGGCGCCGATGCGGTGTCCGGCCCGCTTTTTCGCGCCCTTTCTCGGCGCTGTCACAGAATGCGAGGGTGTCCTGTCTACTCTCTGGTTCGCTCAACATGAAAGAAGTGGGAGCATGAGAGAAGGACACATGTCACAGACACGTATCGTCGTCGTCGGAGCAGGGTACGCGGGCTTGCTGTGTACCACACGCCTGGCGGCCAGGGTGCGCGGGCGCGACGCGCAGATCACGCTGGTGAACGCATCACCCAATTTCGTCGAGTGCCTACGCCTGCACGAGCTTGCCACGAACCATCCAATGCGCCAGCGCCCTATCGCGCAGACGCTGCGTGATACAGGGGTGCGCTTCGTGCAGGGCAGCGTCACTGGCATTGATACCGCGCGGCGCACAGTCAGTGTCGCGGAGGAGGGGCAGCAAGGGCAGCAGGCCCGCGCCATCAGCTACGACTACCTGGTGTATGCGCTGGGGAGCCTGACGGACCGCTCGCGCGTGCCGGGCGTCGCGGAGCATGCCTATACGCTGGCCCCAAGTGGGCCGCTCTCGGCGGTGGCGCTGCGCGAGCGCCTGCCGGAGCTGGCGGCGCGGGGCGGTCAGGTCGTCGTCTGCGGCGGAGGCGCCACCGGCATCGAGACGGCGGCCGAGCTTGCCACGGCCTACCCACGCCTGAAGGTCCATCTGGTGACGGATGGAGGGCTGGCCCACTTCTGGGGCCAGCGCGTCGCCGCCTATATCCGGCGCTCGCTCACGCGCTCAGGCGTCGTCATCCGCGATCAGACGCATGTGACCGAGGTGCGGGCGGACGGCGTCGTGATCGATGCGGGAGAGATCATCCCCACCGACCTCGTCGTCTGGACGGGCGGCTTCGCGGCGCCGACGCTGGCGCGCGAGGCCGGGCTGCCGGTCAACGAGCGCGACCAGGTGGTGATCGATCCCTACTTGCGCGTGCTCGGCCACCCGGAGATCTACGCGGTCGGCGACGCCGCCACGCCACGCGAGGAGCCAGGGGTGCCGGTGCGGATGAGCGCCGTGACGGCGCTCATCATGGGCGCGCACGGGGCGGATTGCCTGGCCGCGGCGCTGCGGGGAAAGCAGCCAAAGCCGCTGAGCTTCGCGTATTTCGGCCAGGGCATCGCGCTGGGCCGCAGGGATGGCATCGGCTTCAACAGCTATCCCGACGACGTGCCCAATCGCCCCTATTTCACCGGGCAGCTGGCGTACCAAACCCGCGCGCTGGGCGCGCACTATCTGGCGAGCCTGGCGCGTACCGAGTGGCGCCGTCCCGGCTTCTTCTTCTGGCCGGGCAAGGGGCGCTACGCCGCAGCGCAACACAAGCGTACGGCCCAGATGCGCGTCAATCACGCGCAGGCGCGATCGCGATAAGGAGGACAAGATGTCGGCAACTGACTCGAAATTGACCCGGCCGAGCGAAGCGCACGTGACCAGCACGCGGCATGCGGCCAAGTCGTCCCAGCGCCCGGTGCTCGCCCGGCTGACGCATCTGCTCAATCCGCTGATCCTGAAGCTCGCCGGGAGGCGATACGTGCGCGCCTACGCTGTGATCGAGCACCGCGGCCGCCGCTCCGGACGCACCTACGCGACGCCCGTGGCGGCGCAGCCGACTGCCGACGGCTTCGTGATCCCGATGGCTTTTGGCGAGCAGGCGGACTGGTTCCGCAACGTGCAGGCGGCGGGAGAGTGCGTCGTACGCTGGAACGGCACCGTCTATCATGTCGTCGAGCCTGAGCTGCTCGACGAGGCGACCGGGCGACGGGCACTCGGTCCAGTCGAGCGCCTGCTGGCGCCGCTGTTCGCGCGCCAGTTTGTCCATCTGCGCTACGCTCCATCGAGCGCGGGGAGTGTAGCAGGCAGTGTACATGCGTAGGATCGGTTCCGTAGGCGCCGATCTCGGATTAGGAGCAGGGGCGATGGCAGAGACGTTTGAAGGCTATCGAACCTACCTCTTCGCCATCGCCTACCGCATGCTGGGCAGCGCGATGGACGCCGAGGACGTGGTGCAGGAGACCTATCTGCGCTACCAGGCGGCGCCGCCGGACGTGCGGGAGAGCATCGTCTCGCTCAAAGCCTTCCTGACGACCATCCTCACGCGACTCTGCCTCAACCAGCTCCAGTCGGCGCGCCGCAAGCACGAGCAGTACGTCGGCCCCTGGCTGCCGGAGCCGATCAGCACCGACCGCGCGGGAGCCGAAACGACCGATACCTCAGACCCGGAGGAGCGCATGGAACTCTACGAGTCGCTGTCGCTGGCATTCCTGGTGCTGCTGGAGGAGTTGCAGCCCATCGAGCGGGCGGTCTTCCTGCTGCGCGACGTCTTCGACTATGAGTACGCCGAGATCGCGGAGTTCCTTGGCAAGAGCGAGGTCGCCTGCCGCCAGGCGTTCAGCCGCGCCAAGAAGCACCTTGCCGCCGGCAGGCCACGCTTCACACCGTCACCCCAGACGCAGCGCGAGATGGTCAGCAGCTTTTTGCGGGCGGTGCAGGGCGGCGATATGGCCGGCCTGATGACGATGCTGGCCGACGACGTCACGCTGTGGGCTGATGGTGGTGGCAAGATTCCACCGGCGCCGCGGCGTCCGATCACCGGGCGCAGTGCGGTGGCACGCCTCAGCGTGGGGACGCTGCGCTTCCTGCCGGAGGGCTATACCACTGAGATTGCGGAGGTCAATGGGCAGCCGGCGGTGGTCATCCGCGGCGACGGGCGTGTGCTGTCGGTGATCGCCATCGAGGTGGCTGGGCAGCGAATCCGCGCCGTCCGCGTGATCGCCAACCCGGACAAGCTGGCGCACGTCTAGTCTGACTTCTTCAGGCGCTAGCTCCGGTCGGCAAGCAGGGCGATAGGGCAGGCAGGCGGTCTGAAGCACCGCGGGTAATCCCATACTCCGAAGTCTCGCGCCATAGCGGCGGCTGGCTCTGGATGAAGAATCCAGTTGAGTGCGCGGCCGTCATGGCCCTGCGGCTCTCGCCCGCCCGGCGCCCGGTAGGCCAATAGTCCACAGATGATGGCGCGCGGCAGGGCTGGTTGTGTACACTTGCCGGCATGCCGCCGGAGCATGGGAGGGCAGCTTCAGGCGGGCGAAGGGCGAGGGGGCCGCGATGCCGGCATTGGCGCGCTGGACCGGGCGGATCGTGGAGCTTGCACGAGGCCTGGGCGAGCGCCTGGGGCCGCGCCTGCCGCTGCCGTCGCCGTGGCGTCCGCCGTTGGTGATGGCGCTTGCGGGGCTGCTGGTGCTGCTGACCGCGAGCGGCGCGATGGGCTTCGCGCTTGCCGCCGGCGCGCCACCGCCTCGGCCCACCCCGCACAGCGGGCCGGTGGACGCAGGGCATCTCGCGCAGCCGGCGCTTGCCCTGCCCACGGCCACGCCGCGTTCCACGCCGCCCGCCGCCACGAGCAACGGCTGCCCGATCACCGCCGCCGACACCAGCGCCGAGACCGCCCTCCTGGCTACCCTCAACGCGCACCGCGCCGCTGCGGGCGCGCACCCGCTGGCCCTCAATCCGGCGCTCTCGGCCGCCGCCGGCGCGCACACCTGCGACATGCTGCGCCACAACCTGATGAGCCACCTGGGCAGCGATGGCTCGACACCCGCGCACCGCATCCAGGCGACGGGGCTGAGCTACAGCACCTGGGGCGAGAACATCGGCGTGGCCGAGGGACTGGGGCTGGCGGGCGGCGTCGCGCGGATCGACGGCGACATGATGGCCGAGCCGCTCACCGCCTACGACCACCATTGGAACATCGTCTATCCCGCCTTCACGCGCGTTGGCATCGGCATCCTCTACACCGATGGGCAGGTCTGGCTGACGGAAGACTTTGTGGCATAGGGGATCGGGGCGTGATGCGATACGCGATGCGGCGCTGTCCCGTGCTACCCGGAGC
This sequence comes from Ktedonobacterales bacterium, assembly GCA_036376595.1. GTDB lineage: Bacteria > Chloroflexota > Ktedonobacteria > Ktedonobacterales > JADMIN01 > SMAG-U1939. The sequence continues at coordinate 52,138 of DASVAA010000184.1, forward strand.
CACTAAACAGGCCCGTCACCAGAAAGAACCCCATGATAATGAGGATCGCGCCGCCGATCTGCGTCAGGATCACCGTCACGCGGCGGATGCGGCGCAGGAAAGCGCCCGCGCGATCCACCAGGACGCCCACCAGCAGCAACGGCACGCTCTGGCCGAGCGCAAAGACTAGCATGATGCTCACCCCCTGGAGCACCACCTGCGATCGGACCGCCGTCAAGACCAGGATTGACGCGAGGATTGGGCTGACGCACGCCGACCAGCTCGCGCCGAAGGCCACGCCGAGGAGTCCCGAGCGCCACCACGACGAGGGACCCGGCTTCACGTTCACGTGGTAGTCCCTGGAGAGCCAGGGAATCGGCAGCACGCCGATCAGCGCCACGCCGAAGAGGATGAGCAGCACACCGGCGATGCGCTCGAACACCTGCTGATAGGTCTGCACCGCGCTGCCGACCAGCGCGGCCACAGCCCCGAGCAGCACCAACAGCATCCCGTTGCCTAGCACAAACCATAGCGCGTGCCGGCTCACGCGCCAGCGCACCGCGGGCTGGCTCTGCGCGTCGTCCAGGCTTGTGCCGGCCAGATACGAGAGGTAGCTGGGCATGAGTGGAACGACGCACGGCGCGAGAAACGAGAGGAGGCCCGCTCCAAACGCCCCCAACAACAGGGTTGCGAGAGACATACCGGTTCTGCCTTCCTCGTATGCCGCCAAATCCTCATCCGGTTGTTGGCTCCGGCAGCATCTGCACGTCCAGCCTCTAGTGCGGACAACGCGCGATATAGACGATCGCACCGCCAAGCAGGAGCGCGCTGTATGTGAGGGCAAGGGCGGGCCGCGCCAGGCGCTCTCGGCGCGCTCGGAGGGCGGCTCCATGTTCGCGTGCAAGGCTTTTGGCCTCATCGGCCGCTACCCCGAGCCAGAGCGCCATGCCCACTTTGCCCTGTGTGGCGAGCGCATCGCGGCACATATCCCTGAAGAGCTGCAGCATGAGCGCGCCGTAGGCATCCCGATAGGCGCGCGGATATAGGTGCAGCCAGAGGGCATACACATGCTCCGCCAGGTGCTGCCGCGCGAACCATCTGGGTTGTTGTTTCATAGGGCTGCTCCGACCTGCGGATCGGGGAACAACTGGCGCTGCTGGGCCAGCGAGACGATCTCGCGGTAGCGCTGGAGCTCGGCGAGCAAGGCGCGCCGGCCCAGATCGGCCAGGCGGTAATATCGCCGGCGCTCGTCGTCCATCGCCGGGTCAGGGCGCTCGCCGGATTCTTCGATGAGCGCGTCGGCGAGCATGCGCTTGATTGACCCGTACAGCGTTCCTGGCCCCATCGTCACCTGGCCCCGTGAATCGCGCTGCACCTGCTTCATGATCTCGTAGCCGTGTTTTTCGCCGCCAGCCAGCGCCAGCAGGATATGGAAGACCGCCGGCGTGAGTGGGGCGAGGGGCGATTTGGTCTTCATGTGTGTGAGTATATATCCGTGACGGATATATGTCAAGAGTTGCTGTCAAATGCCGCTGGTCAGCACGCGCCGGACATGGTAGGATAGCGCGCGACACCGGCCGGGTGGTATCCCTGCGAGTGCTGGGGGCGTTCAGTCAAGTCGTCTGGCCCCAGTCCGCGCAGGCGGACTTTGTGGCCCGCAGGCCCCATAGGCGCGAATGTATTCGCCAGCTAGGTAGCGGGGTGCAGGCTGTGGAGGAGGGAGCGCGAGCCATGTTTCGACGGCAGAACAATACAACGGCGACGGCGACCGGGACGGGAGCGACATCATCCGCACCACAGGGCGCGCTTGCTGGGCCAGGGGCGCTGTTACGGCGCGCGGACTGGGAGCGCCTGGATGTCGCGGCGCGCGACCAGCTCCTGGCGCCGTATCAGGCGCCGACGCTGCCGGCTGAGGGCGGCGGCGGGTCGCCCGATAGAAGCACCGACGTGCCGACACAAACATGGGTGGCGCGGCTGGTGGCGACCGGCTTCCAGCCGGAGGTTGCGGCCATCGTGGGCGACTGGCTGGCGATCGCGCCGCCTGACGGGCATCTCTACGTCGGCGGCGGACCGGGCTACGGGCGCACGAGCCTGGTGGCCGGTCTCGCCCGCGAAGCGATGCGCACGCGGCCCGCGCCGCCCGATCTGTGCTACGTGCCCGGCGGCTCCGCGCTCGATCAGGCGGAGCTGGTGCCGCTGCCGCACGGCCAGGGCGCGCCCTTCATGGAGGCACTCTTCGGGGGCCTCTCGCGGATTTGTCAGGGGTGGTCGCCTGAGAACAGCGGCGACGGCAGCGCGAGCAACGGCAACACGAGTGACGGTCACGACGGCAACGCCGGCAACGGCAGCGCGCCTGCCCCCGCACCTATGCCGGCCGCGCAGGCCGCCCCCGCGCCGGATCGCGCGCAGCTCGTCGCCGCGAGCTTGGGTGCGGTCGAGCAGGGCGCGCCCGCCGAGGCCCAGCCCTATCTGCGGCGGCTGCGCGACATCTTCGGGGTGTTGATCGCCAGCGGCGACACCCCCGCGCTCTGCAAGGGTGGCGACGTGCCCGCCGGATTGATCGTCAGCGATGACGCACTGGACGACCAGGGCAAGCCGCTGGAGAGCGGCGCGCCGGTGGTCGTAGTGCCCATCGCGCAGATGGCGCTGCCCGAGGCGCTGCGACGCGCCAACGGCGGTGTGCTGGTGCTCCAGGCGGCCGACGTGGTGGGCGATACGTGGGCGGCGCTGGTCTCGGTGCTGCGCTCCGGCCAGTTGCCGCATAAGGAAGACGGCTGGCCTCCAATCCCGATCGCGGTGCGGGTGGTGCTGGTCGGCTCCGGCGACGCTTACCAGGCGCTTGACAACGCCGGCGACGACTTCGCCCGCCTCTTCCGCTACGAGGCGTGGTGTCCCACTGACCTGCGCTGGACACCCCAGGCCGAGGCGGCCTACGCGACGCTCGCGCGCGGCGCCGCCACACGCCACAAGCTGCCCGACTTCGCGCCGTCGGGTGTGGCGCGGCTGGTGGAGGAGGGCGCGCGCCGCAGCCAGGGCCTCAATCGCGGTCGGCTGACGGCCAATCTGCTGACCCTGCACGACATCGCCGTCGAGGCGGGCCGCGGGGCGCTGGCGCGCGGCGCGGCGAACACCGAAGGGTTGGACGTGGATACGACGGTCCAGCGGCGGCGCACGCTGCAAGGTGTGGCCGCACAGCGCGTACTCGATACGATCCTCACTGGGCAGGAGAACACGCCGACGACTGGGCGCTGCATCGGTCTGATCAACGGGCTAGGGATCTACGAGTCGCGGCCGGCGGAGGGCAGCTTCGCCGTGCCGATGCGCATCAGCGCGACGGTCAGCCCGGGGCGCGACGAGAAGCTGGTGGACATCGAAGCCATCGCCTCGGCGGCCGATGCCTCGCACGTGCGCGGCGCGCTGACCGCCGAGGGCTACCTCAACTACCGCTACGCGCAGGAGCGCCCGCTCAACACGACCATCCGCATCCGGTTCGAGCAGGAGCACGGCGCCACCGGCGGCGACAGCGCCTCGGCGGCGATCCTCTTCGCGCTGCTCTCGGCACTGGCGCAGGTCGAGATCAACGCCTCACTGGCGATCACGGGCGCCGTCGGCCAGTATGGCGAGGTGCAGCCGATCGGCGGTGTCAACACCAAGATCGAGGGCTTCTGGGCGCTGTGCCGCGCGCGGCGGACGACGACCGGCGAGCAGCCCACCGGCGGCCGCTACGGCGTGCTAATCCCGGCGACCAATGTGCGCGATCTGATGCTGCACCCGGAGGTTGCCGACTCCATCGAGCGCGAGGGATGGTTCGCCGTCTGGCCGATCTCCACCGTGGACCAGGGTCTCGCGCTACTGACTGGCGTGCCGGCGGAGCAGATCCACGCCCGCGTCGCCGCGCGGCTGCAACGCTTCACGGCCATCGAGCGGCGTGCCCGCGGGTGAAGTACTCACCTCAACGGCGAGCGGCGCTATTTGTGGTCTCTGCGCCCGGTGCTCGACGCTGCCCAGCAAAAAATATCGAGTTGCGATTCTCTCCTTTGCGCGTTGAACACGGTAGACCGGCAGGCAGCCGAATCCACAGTGCGGGTTGGTGTTGCATCAATCGGTGATGCTGCCGAGCTATGGAATTGGCCTGGTATATGGGGGCTGCCGAGCACACAGAGAGAGGCGCGAGAACATGAGGCGCAGATTTGTCCTGGCATCGCTGATCGTCGCGGTGATCGCCATGCTGGGGGTCGCGGCGGTGGTCTACGTGGTGCCGCGGGTCACAGCAAGTCCCGGCGGTGGGCCGGGCTGCGTGGACGGCGGCAAAGGGTATGTCGGCATCGTGCCGGGGACCACCGAGCGGCTCAATTGGCATGGCACCTACATTATCGGCCTGTGCCCCGGCGCGACTGGCCCTCAGGCCGGCGACTCAGACGTGCAGTCGATCACCTATGCCGACGGCACCTACGAGCGCTACAAGATCGTCTATAGCACCGATGATCTCAGCCCGAATGGCGTCTTCTGCTATTGGGATCTCACCACCGACCCGTCGCTCACCGGCTCGGGGTATCACTGCCCCAGCGGCTCGGCCAACGACGACCTCAAGTGGTACATCGTCTCGTCGAGCGGTGACAGCCCCTACCTCGAGCCGGCCAACAGCGGCGGCTGGAAGTCTCACCCCAACGGCATCGGCGTTTACAAGTAGCGACTCGGCGCGGCATCCGAGCTACCATCGCTGTTGATGCACGACCTCGTCGAGCGGCCGCCTGCCACCTGCGCGCAGCGGCCGCTCGCGCTCGCCCGGCAGTGGATAGCCAAACGAGAGGGCCAGCGGGCACTCGTACTCCGGCGGGATGCCGAGGATCGCCGCGGCCTGGTCGGGGTGGTAGATCGTGGCGATGCACGAGCCAATGCCCTGGTCCCACGCGGCGAGCTGCATGTAGGTCGTGACCTGCCCCAGATCGAAGAGGATCCAGTCGGCGCGCTCCTCATCCTTCGGCGCGACCAGCGCCACGCCCAGCGCCGCGCCCGCCAGGTGCCCGGCAAAGTCGCCGGTGGTCGAGAGCCGCGTGAGCGTGTCGCGGTCGGTGATTGCGATGAACTGCCAGGGCTGGGTGTTCTTTGAGCTTTGCGCCCGACGGCCCGCGTTCAGGATCGTGCGGACGGTATCCTCTGGCAGCGGCCGCGGCTCGAAGCGGCGGATGGCGCGAAACGAGCCAATGGCCTCGACAACGTCCATAGCCTTTATCCCTCCCATGTCCTATGCATGTCGTAGGGGCGTCCAGTGGACGCCCGCTCTCCATGTTCTCCGTCTCTGTTTGCCTCCGCGACCTCCGCGAATCTCTGCGTCCTCCGCGTTCTCCGTTCCCTCCCCTTCGCGGACTTCGCGCTTGCTTCGCGATCTTCGCGTTCTCCGAATTCTTCTCCCATTATCAGAGCTTACCGAGGCGGCGGATCTGCGGCCAGATCAGTGCGACGGCGCCCACCACAACCAGCGTGCCCGCGCCACCGAGGACGACCGCCAGCACGGGGCCAAAGAGCGCCGCCGCCAGCCCCGACTCGAAGCCGCCCAGCTCGTTGGAGGCGCCGACGAAGATTCCGTTGACCGCGTACACCCGGCCGCGAATCTCGTCGGGCGCGCGGGTGAGCAGCAGCGTGCTGCGGATCACGACGCTGATGTTATCGAGCGCGCCGAGCAGCAGGAGCATGGCGAGCGAAAGCGGGAACGAGTGCGAGACGCCGAAGACGATCGTCGCCAGCCCAAAGCCGGCGACCGCCAGCAGCAGCGCGCGCCCGGCGTGGCGATAGGGCGGCCGGTGCGCCTGGCCCAGCGCCATCAGCACCGCGCCGACGGAGGGCGCCGCGCGCAGCAGCCCCAGGCCCGTCGCGCCGACATGCAGGATGTCGAGCGCGTAGATCGGCAGCAGCGTGACCGCACCACCCAAGAGCACCGCGAAGAGGTCGAGTGTAATCGCCGCCAAGATCACCGGCGTATGGCGCACGAAGCCGAACCCCGCGCCCAACTCGCGCAGCGTGACCGGCTCCCTTTTGGTGGGCGGCAGCGCGCGGCGGCTGCGAATGGCGGCGATCAGGCCGATCACGACCGCGCAGGTGAGCGCATTGATGAGGTAGACGACCGTCGAGTAGCCGGTCAGCGCGATCAGCGCGCCCCCCAGCGCGGGACCGATCACCGCGGCGAGCTGCCACGAGCTGCTGCTCCAGCTCGCGGCGTTGCGGAACACCGCCTCGGGTACGATCTGCGGCACCAGCGACGAGTTGGCGGGCGTGTTGAAGGCCAGCGCAATGCCGAAGACGAGTAGGCAGACGTAGAAGAGAGGGATAGGCCCAGCCGCGCCGGAGAGCAGCGCGAGACCGAGCGAACAGACGGCTATCGTCACCTCAGTGATTAGCACGAGATGCCGGCGGTCGCGGCGGTCGGCCAGGTGGCCGGCGGGCAGCGCCAGCAGGATCACCGGGATGATCTGCACCAACCCCACCAGCCCCAGCGCGAGGGCCGAGCGCGTGCGGACGTAGAGCTCCCAGCCGATGGCGACGGCCAGCATCTGCTCGCCCAGCGTCGCCAGGAAGTTGGCGCCCAGGAACAGGCGGAAGTCGCGGGTGCGCAGTGCGGCGTAGGCATCGTGCCGCTCGGTAGGCAACACAGCATCTCCCGCGCCGCCCATATCATGCGCGTCCTCTGCCCCGTCTGTCCCGTCTGTCCCGTCCGCCTCCTCCGCAGGCTCGTGCTCGCCGATTGCACTCACGCGCCGTGTCCCGCCATATGGCCGCCATCCACCGGCAGCGCGACGCCGGTGATGAACGCGGCCTCGTCGGAGGCCAGGAAGAGCGCGGCGTTGGCGATGTCCTCGGGGGTTGCCATGCGTCCCAGCGGGATCGACGCGATGAGCCGCTCGCGGATCTGGTCCGGGGCGGCGCGCGTGCCGGCGACGAATTCGGAGATCATCGGCGTATCGGCCCATACGGGGCAGATGGCGTTGGCGCGGATGCCGAAGCGCGCGCCCTCCAGCGCGATGGTCTGGGTGAGCTGCACGACGGCGGCCTTCGAGGCGCCGTATGCGCCCAGGTGCGGCGTCCCTTGCAAGCCGGCGACCGAGGCGGTGGTCAGGATCACGCCGCCACCTGTTGTGCGCATGGCCGGGATGGTGTGCTTGGCGCAGAGGAAGACGCCGTTGAGATTGACGCTGAGCACGCGGTCCCAATCCTGGATGCTCGTGTTGGCGAGGAAACCCGGCGTGCCGATGCCGGCGTTGGCAACGAGGATGTCAAGCTTGCCGAAGCGCGTGAGAGCATCCGCGATCGCCGCCGCCACGTCGTCTTCGCTGGTCACGTCCAGGTGTCGCGCCGCCGCTCGCTCGCCGGGCGCGCCGCCGATCAGCTCGACGGTCTCGGCGGCGGCGGCTTCATTCACGTCGGTGACGAGCACACGCGCGCCCTCGTCCGCGAAGCGCCGCGCCATCGCGCGACCCAAGCCCGAGCCGGCGCCGGTAATCAGCGCCGATTTGCCTTCCAGCCGACCCATAACGGCTACCCTCCTCATTTACTTGATAGCTGCCTGATCTGCTTGCCGCCGCGAACGGCGCCCGCCGCCCGCTCAGGATGCCTTCCACTGTACCATGCGGTGCCACGATCAGGCCCAGCCACGCCCACAATCCGCCGGAGTTACCGTGTTACGTTGAGTAGTCCAATAGTCCAGATGCCCCATCGCGTAGCTCATGTGTTTGTTGATCCCCTTGCATGACTGATGAGCATGTGATAGCGTGTAGAGACGAGGCGGCGGAAGACGGCGCCGGGTTGGCTGCGGTGGCAACCTGGTACGCGACGTGCGATGATGTTGGGCACGCCGTCACGCCTCTCGCGTGCGGATTCGTTCGGCGGCAACGCCACGGTTCCGAACTCGCACTTTCCAACTGAAGACGTATCGTTCCGTAGCGACACCGGGTGCCGTCCGGGACGCGCATCATGAGCATGCGCGCAGCCCGGCCGTGTTCCCGAGTCACTCCGCCAGGCAGGCGGAGGACAGCCGTCCGCTCGCGTCGCGCGACCCAAGCAGTACACAACCGAGAACACTGCCACGCGAGCCCACGTCCATATCCTCCCCGCCGAGCGCCGCGACTCTGCCTCCGCAGGCCCCGCATGGTGATTGGGGGCGGCGGATGGGAGCGCGGGTGCCCGGTCGAAGCGCGCCCTTCTCGCTGGGTCCGAGACGGCGCCGTCCTGCGCTCGCGGAGGAGCGCCCTGAGCATCCACGCGCATGAGCAGCCCACATCCCCATTGTGCGGCGCGCGCCTGCATTGCTCGCCGGGGTGACGGTTCGCCCACGTCTTCGGTCCTCTTCGAGCACACCCTGCCCGCCCTCGTGCATTGCGGCACGCGCGCCGACCGACCCGCCGGGCAGTCCACAGCGTGGTGTGTACCGGGGCTCCCCGGAAACAGGAGCAAGAGCGCGGCTGCGGGGACGCAGGGCCGCCAGTGATTATCACAGCCAATTGCTGTCCAGACGCGGAAAGCGACGAGTCTTCGTTCCTTTTGGCAAGCTGTCCGTACACCTCCCGTCTCAGGTGGAGACGCGGAGCGCTTGAGCGGGACCGCGGAATCCCCACGAACGCGCCTAGCGGAGCGCCGATGCGCCCGCCGGCCGCTCGCGATGCGGGACACGCGGCAGGTCGGGAAGAGAGCAGAGACGTATGGACCTGGTGAAACGGCTTGAAGAGTATCGGGCAACCGAACGCGCGCTACGCTGGGAAGGCACTTTCGCCCAATACTTCGAGATTGCGACGCGGCAGCCGAGCGTGGCGCAGCTTTCGCATGAGCGCATCTACAACATGATCGTGGCTACCGGCACTGACACCAACCGGCAGGGCGAGCCGCGCTACAAGTTCTTCGACGGCGAGATTTTTGGCCTGGAGAAGCCCTTGCAGCAGATCGTCGAATACTTCCATTCGGGCGCCCAGCGTCTCGAAGTGCGCAAGCGCATCCTGCTGCTAATGGGGCCGGTCGGCGGCGGCAAGTCGTCGATCGTCAGCCTGCTCAAGCGTGGACTGGAGGAGTACGCGCGCGCCGAGGCCGGGGCGGCCTACGCGATCAAAGAATGCCCGATGCACGAAGAGCCGCTGCACCTGATCCCGGCAGAACTGCGCGCCGACGTGGAGAAGGAGTTCGGCCTCTACATCGAGGGCGATCTCTGCCCCCAGTGCCGCTGGCTGCTCGAGAACAAGTACGGCGGCAAGATCGAGGATGTGCCGGTGGTGCGCATGGCTTTCAGCGAGAAATACCGCAACGGCATCGGCACCTTTACCCCGTCTGATCCGAAGAGCCAGGACATCTCAGAGCTAGTGGGCGGCATTGACCTCTCCACCATCGGCGAGGTCGGCGTGGAGAGCGACCCGCGTGCATACCGCTTCGACGGCGAGCTGAATATTGCCAACCGCGGGCTGATGGAATTCATCGAGATGCTCAAAGTGGACGAGAAGTTCCTCTATGTGCTGCTCACGCTGTCGCAGGAGCAGAACATCAAGACCGGCCGCTTCTCGATGATCTACGCCGACGAGGTGGTGGTCAGCCACACCAACGAGCACGAGTATCAGGCGTTCGTCGGCAACAAGAAGTCTGAGGCGCTGCAAGACCGCATCATCCTGGTCAAGGTGCCCTATAACCTGCGCGTCGCGGACGAGGTGAAGATCTACGAGAAGCTGCTGGGACAGAGCGCGCTCCAGGACGTCCACATCGCGCCGAACACACTGCGCACCGCGGCGACCTTCGCCGTGCTGACGCGCCTCGAAGGCTCCAAGAAGGCCGGCATGAGCCTGATGAAGAAGCTCAGGCTCTACGATGGCGAAGACCTCGAGGAATTCAAGCAGAAGGACATTAAGGAGCTGCAGGATGAGACCGTCCGCGAGGGTATGGACGGCATCTCGCCGCGCTACATCATCAACCGGCTCTCCAGCGCGCTGGTGCGCGAGCACGTGACCTGCATCAACCCAATCGATGCGCTGCGGGCGCTGCGCGATGGCCTCGACCAGCACACCGGCATCACCCGCGAGGAGCGCGAGCGCTATCTCAACTTCATCAGCGAGGCGCGCAAAGAGTACGACGAGTACGCGCGCAAAGAGGTGCAGCGCGCGTTTGTCTACTCGTTCGAGGAGTCGGCGCGCACGCTGCTCAACAACTACCTCGACAATGTCGAGGCGTATTGCAATAAGACCAAGCTGCGCGACCCAATCACTGAGGAGGACGTGGACCCCGACGAGCAGCTCATGCGCTCGATCGAGGAGCAGATCGGTATCACCGAGAACGCCAAGAAGGCGTTCCGCGAGGAGATCCTGATCCGTATCTCGTCGCTGGCGCGGCGGGGCCAGACCTTTGACTACACGAGCCACGAGCGGCTGAAGGAAGCCATCGAGAAGAAGCTCTTCGCCGACCTGCGCGACGTGGTCAAGATCACCACCTCATCCAAGACGCCCGACGCCGAGCAGCTCAAGAAGACCAACGAGGTGATCAGCCGGCTGATGTCGGACCACGGCTACTGCCCCGTCTGCGCCAACGAGCTGCTCAAGTACGTCGGCTCGCTGCTCAACCGATAGCGGTAGCACCGCCCGTCGCGTTCGTTCGCGTTCGTTCGCGTTCGTTCGCGTTCGTTTGAGGGCCGGAGCGTTCCATGTCAGGTGACGCGCGGGGCATCTGGCCGCCACGTCGGCGATCCCATCGGGGGGACGTCGCGACCTATCATCGCTCGCTCGCCCGTTCGTCGTTCCAGGTTCAGGAGGCGCAGGCAGATGCAGACAGCCAATGTGTCGCGGCAAGACTGGTCGCTTCACCGCAAGGGCCAGATCGACCAGGAGCGCCACAAGCAGAAGATCCGCGAGGCGATCAAGAAGAACTTGGCCGACATCGTCAGCGAGGAGAGCATCATCCTCTCGGATGGCAAGAAGGTCATCAAAGTCCCGATCCGCTCGCTCGAAGAATATCGCTTCCGCTACGACCCCGGCCGCCAGACGCACTCCGGCGAGGGCGACGGCGACAGCAAGGTGGGCGACGTGATCGCCACCGAGCCGCGCCAGGGTCGGGGCCGGCGGGGACAGCAGGCCGGCGAGGAGCCGGGGGTGGACTACTACGAGGCGGAGGTCACGCTCGACGAGCTGGCGGCGATGATCTTCGAGGATCTCGGGTTGCCCTTCCTGGAGGAGAAGAAGCTGGCCGAGATGGAGACCGAGTCAGTGCGTTTCACCGACGTACGCAAGGTCGGCCCGCTCGCCAATCTCGACAAGAAGCGCACGATCCTGGAGAACCTCAAGCGCAACGCCGCCAAAGGCGACCCAACCTTCCACGACGTGAAGAACGAGGACCTGCGCTTCAAGGTCTGGGAGCCGACGATCAAGTACCAGTCGAATGCTGTTGTCATAGCCATGATGGATGTTTCGGGGTCAATGGGCGATTTTGAGAAGTATATCGCCCGCAGCTTCTACTTCTGGATGGTGCGCTTCCTCCGCACCAAGTACAACAACGTGAAGATCGTCTTCATCAGCCACCACACCGAGGCCAAGGAGGTGACTGAGGAGGAGTTCTTCACGCACGGCGAAAGCGGCGGCACGCAGGTCTCGTCGGCCTACGAGCTGGCGCTCCAGATCATCAAGGAACGCTTCAATCCCGACGACTGGAACATCTATCCGTTCCACTTCTCCGACGGCGACAATCTGCCGTGGGACAACGAGCGCTGCGTCAATCTCGTCCACAAGCTGCTGGAGCAGTGCAACCTCTTCGGCTACGGTGAGATCCGCGAGGGGCATTACCGCTCGCAGAGCACGCTGATGTCGGCCTTCGGCAAGATTCAGGAGAAGAAGTTCATCGCCGTCACGATCACTGACAAGAGCGAGGTCTACCCGGCGCTGCGCCGCTTCTTCGCCACGCGCGACGCGGTCCCCGCGCCCGCGGGCGCGACGCCCTAGCCCAGCGCCAGTGGCCCCGCGTACGGACGCGAGTGGCGTCCGGGGACTGTGGGCCATCGTCGCCTCGCTCCAGCGGAAGGTTGTTCTGCTATGCCTGATCTGACTTCGACTCTGACTCCCGACGACCGCTATGTGGCCGAGCTTGAGGATGCGGTCGAGCGCATCTGGGAGATCGCGCGCCGCTTCGGCCTCGACCCGTATCCCACCAACTTCGAGCTGGTGCCAGCAACCATCATGTACGAGTTCGGCTCGTACGGCCTGCCGGGGCGCTTTGCCCACTGGTCGCGCGGCAAGGCGTACTACCGCATGAAGACGGAGTACGACTACGGCCTGAGCAAGATCTATGAGCTGGTCGTCAACACCAATCCCTCGTACGCCTTCCTGATGGAGCAGAACGACCTGCTGCAGAACAAGGTGGTGGTGGCGCACGTGCTCGGCCACACCGATTTCTTCAAGCACAACGTCTATTTCAAGCACACCGCCGCCAACATGATTGATAAGGTCAGCGTCAACGCCGACCGCGTGCGCAAATACGAGTACGACCACGGGCAGGCGGCGGTCGAGCGCTTTCTGGATGCGGTGCTCGCCATCGAGGAGCACATCGATCCCAACTTCCGCATCAAAAAGGCGGGCGAGAAGTCCAATGGGGACGAGCATCGGCGCGGGCACGACACACCCTACGACGACCTGTGGTCGCTGGAGGAGCGCGAGCAGCGGCGCCGCAAGGAGGCCGAAGAGGAGCGCCGCCGGGTGCGGGCGCGGCGCTTCCCCCCGGAGCCGGAGAAGGACCTGCTGCTGTTCCTCGCCGAGCACGCGCCCAACCTGGAGGAGTGGCAGCGCGACGTGCTGCTGATCGTGCGCGAGGAGATGCAATATTTCATCCCGCAGATGCAGACGAAGACTTTGAACGAGGGCTGGGCATGTCTGCGCGGGGACAGCTTGGTGCTGACGGAGCATGGTCTGCTTCGGTACGACGCGCTCCACGAGCGGCTTGCACACGGTGAGCAAATCAGTGTCGCGTCGGGCGATTCGAAGCTCGACGCGATCAGTGATCGCCACATCCACCGCCATACGCCGACCATACGCTTTCGCACCAAGCGCGGCCTTGTGCTCGAAGGCGCGGAAGAGCATAAGCTCAACATCGGCCCCGATCAATGGCTCGCGCTGAAAGACGTGCAGATCGGGCAGCGTATCCCGTTGAATGTTGGCGAGAACATCTGGGCGCAGGAGTATGTGCCTATTTCTGCGCCTGTGCCTGTCGCCGTGCGAACCGCTGTAGATATTGCCGCGGTATCTGGAGCCAACATCTTCACGGTGAATCGTTACCTCAGCGGCAAGACAACGCGTTCAGATGGGCCTATTGCCGCTGCCATCGAGCAGATTGGCTACCAGCGCGGCGTTGCCGGGAAGCCGCTTTACAGTCACCGTACACCGCTGGTGGCGCCAGACCATGTCAATGAGAAGTTTGCCGAGTTCCTTGGCTACCTCATCGGTGACGGGAATATCCACACCTCGAAGAATGCCATCGGCTTCACCAGCGGCGATCGCGAGCTGGCCGACCGGTATGCGGCGCTGGTCACCGAGCTCTTCGCTATCGAGCCGAAGCTCTTCTGGGATGACCGCACCGCCAACGGCAAAGGTGGGCGCTGGCGCGCGGTCTTCTACTCGACCAACGTTCTGGAGCTGCTCGCGTCAATTGGCATCGATCTGCACGCTAAAGCGCGCGAGAAGCGCATCCCTGATGTCATCCTGTGCTCGCCGAAGTCGGTCGTCAGTGCCTTTCTGCGTGCCTACTTCGATTGCGATGGCTGTGCCTCGCTTATTGGCGGCGTCATTCTCTCGACCTTCAGCGACGAGATCGCCAGGACGCTGCAAGTCCTGCTGCTCAACTACGGCATCCTGTCGCGCAAGCACGGGCCGAACGTCGGTATCAGGGGCGCATCTGCCGAGGTCTACGAGCGCGAAATCAACTTCGGCCTCGCGCGCAAGCGGGAGAAGCTACGCGCATATGTCGAGAATCACCGGTGGTTCGTGAGGGAGGATCCAACCGACCGCGTGGTAAGCGTCGAGCATGACGTCGCGGATGTCTACGACATCACGGTAGACCGCTCGCACCGCTACGTTGCCAATGGCATGCTCCATCACAACAGCTTCTGGCATTCGCGCATCATGCGCGAGCTGGAGATGTCCGACGGCGACGCAACGGCGTTTGCGCAGATGCACGCCGGCGTCCTCGCCACCAGCCGCATGCGCATCAACCCCTATCACCTGGGCTACCACATCCTGCAAGACATCGAGCGCCGCTGGGACAACCCCACCGAGGAGCAGCGCGAGAAGCTGGGTATGCAGCCGGGCCAGGGGCGCAAGAAGCTCTTCGAGGTGCGCGAGACCGAGAGCGACGTCTCGCTGCTGCGCAACTACCTGACCAAAGAGCTGGTCGAGGAGCTGGACCTCTACCTCTATCGCAAAGAGGGCGACGAGTGGGTGATCGTCGAGAAGAACTGGGAGAAGGTGCGCGACGGGCTGGTGGCAAGCATGACCAACTTCGGCATGCCCTACATCGCCGTCATAGACGCCGATTTCAATGGCAACACCGAGCTGGTGCTGAAGCATCAGTTCGAGGGCCAGGAGCTCGACATCCCCTACGCCCAGAAGACGCTCGAATACGTGCAGTACATCTGGTCGCGGCCAGTGCATCTTGAGACGGTGTTGGACGAGCAGCCGGTGCGACTGAGCTATAACGGCGAGAAGCACGCCCGCACGCCGATGGAGCAGGAGTGAGCGTGGGAGGATCAGTGGACTACGTCGCCCTGTTGCGCGGCATCAACGTTGGCGGCCACACAGTCAAGATGGACGCGCTCCGCAAGCACTTCGAGGAGTTGGGCTTCGGCAATGTGCGCAGCTACATCCAGAGCGGCAACGTCTTCTTCACGTCTGATGAGCCGGATCGCGCCGCGCTGGCCGAGCGGATCGAGCGCCACCTGCGCGCGGCGTTGGGTTACGAGGCGCCTGCCTGCCTGCGCACCATGGCCGAGCTTGAGCGGGTCGTCGCCACCGATCCGTTTGCAGGCCTGACCGTCACGCCCGATATGCGGCTCTGTGTGATGTTTACCAACGATGCCATCCCGCCCGACCTCGCGCTGCCGCTGCGCTCGCCCAAGGGTGGCATGGAGATCGTTGCCACGACCGAACACGAGGCGTTCGTGGTCTGGTATCTCAAGGACGGTCGCCCGCCGGCGTCGTACGGCTTCGACGATGTGCTGGGCAAGAAGACCACGACGCGCTTCTTCCACACCACCGCCAAGATCCTCGCCGCGGCGAAGCAACAGTGAGGTAAGGCCGGACGATCAGGGTTGCGACTGGGACTGAGGCTGAGCATTGCCTATCCAGTGCACCCATCCCAGCCGATCCTTCACCGAGTTCCACAGGCACTCGTCGGCGGTCCACAGCTCGCAGCCCTCGCGCTCGGCGAGGGCGATATAGTGGGCATCGTAGGCCGCTTTGAGGCCAAATTGCGCCGCCAGCTCAAGCGCACGAGCCGCGATGGCGGGGTCCGCAATCAGGTTGATGCTGATGAGCAGAAATGTGCTCATGAACTGGGTGGCCTCATCCACAGTAAACTCGCTGCGGCGGACGCGCTTGTAGAGGGCGTTCGCGATCTCACTGCAGATGAGCGACGGCGCGAAGACGCTGCGGCCATCCGCGGTCCACTGCGCCAGCAGCGCGCGTGCTTCGGGCGTATACGGCTCCATCACGATCCACTTGAGCGCCATGCTGGCGTCCACCACAACCAAGCCGCTCACAACTCCTCCATCCGCTCCTCGCGCGCCTCACTCAGCAAATCAGTGGAGTCGTCGGTGAACACACGCCCGCGCATGATGCGCTTGCTGGTCTCGAACAGGCGCTGGACACCCTCGGGAGACAGGCGATGGAGATGCTCCGTCTGCCCCTCCCGACCCGCGGGTTCCTCGGGCACCGCCTCTTCGAGGATCTGCGCGACATACTCGCGCACGGTCATATCGCGCAACGCCGCCGCCGCCTTGATGCGCCGGCGCAACTGGGGCGAGATGTCAATCGTCAGCCGAGGGCGCTTGCTGACCCGATCCCGCGTGTTAGGGGAGTCATTCGTTTGTGTCGCCATGTCGCACCTCCGAATCCAGCAGTCTCCTTTGCTACTGTATCACGGTGGCGTCATGGTGACAAGTCGCCATTTCGAGGAGCGACACTAGCCGGAGCGTGGAGTGACGTTCGAAATCCTGCACTACTCCGGTCGCTTTCTGCCAGCGACTGAATTGCAGTCTGAGCGGGCCATAAACTTGACAGACATATGCTGTACCAGTATGCTGTTCACATTCGAGCTGACCTATATCGCTAGCTGGAGGGCACAGATGGCCGACAGTCTCACCTTTGTGCGCGTCGTGCAGGTTGTCGATCGCGCAGCGGGCGCCCTCGTCGTGTACTCGGCGAACAGCTCGCGACGCGGGAACTCCGTCAAAGTCACGGAAGTTGGTAATCAGAAAGCGCAATATTACGCCCAGATGAAGGAATTTACCTCCGATAATGGAACCCACGTCTACGCTGCTATCTTCCCGCGCCTGCCCCAAGCGAACTACGACATTGAGTACAATAAATACTGGGAGTGGGGCAGAACTACAGTGTTCGCAGGGACGGTTGTTGCGTTCGAGGAAAAATAGGCGACACTTTGACTGCTGATGCCGAGTGGAGGAGCACGCAAATGCGTGTCGGCGAGGCACTTCATGCTACGCACCATGCGGTGCATGCGAGCGGCAAACACACCATCCACGTGATCGAGATCCCAGATGTCATCGCCAAACTATATTCCGGCTACGCAATTCTTGAAGGATTGCCTGATCATGACATTGTGCTCATGGTGGTAACGGGACGCGGCAAACCTTGGATGGAGCGCCGCAAAATGCCCGAAAGCTACCTCAGCAACTTTGGCATCCGTCTCGATGAGGTGCTGGGTTGCACGGCGCATGACAACTCCGGCTCGGGCTTCCCACAGACGCTCTATGAGAACGGCCTTCTCGACGATCGCTGGCAACCCGGACAGGGGCCAAGCTGATACAAATGCTGGCGCTGGTCCTCCGCAGCCTCCGCGTTCCACGCTACAGCTCCCCCTCGCCCCGCAGGGCGAGGAGGCCGGGGATGAGGATCTCTCTTCGCGTTCCCCTGCTTACCCCTCGCGGGCACGCTGGCGCTCGTGGTGGGTGAGCAGGCGCTTGCGCAGGCGGATGGTCTGCGGCGTCACTTCGACCAGCTCGTCGTTGTTGATAAAGTCCAGGGACTGCTCCAGGCTCAGCTTCACCGCCGGCGTCAGGCGCACGGCGATGTCGGAGGTCGAGGAGCGCACGTTGGTCTGCTTCTTCTCCTTGCAGACGTTGACGATCAAGTCGTCGGGGCGGATGTGCAGCCCCACGACCATGCCCTCGTAGACCGGCGTGCTCGGCTCGATGAACGTCTGGCCGCGCGCCTGGGCGTTGTTGAGGCCGTAGGTCACGGCGGTGCCCGACTCCGAGGCGATCAGCGCCCCATTGCGCGCGCTGCCGATCGGCCCCAGCCATGGCTCGTAGCCCAGCAGCAGGCTCGCCATCGCGCCGTTGCCCTGTGTCAGCGTCAGGAAGGCGTTGCGGAAGCCGATCAGCCCGCGGGTGGGGATGTCGTACTCCAGCCGCACGTTGCCGCTGCCGTCGTTGTGCATGTTGGTCATGCGCGCCTTGCGCTGCGCCAGCGTCTCGCTGATCGCGCCGATGTACTGCTCGCGCGTGTCGATCACCAGCCGCTCGATCGGCTCCATCACCGTGCCGTCCACCTCGCGCGTGATGACCTCCGGGCGCGAGACCTGCAGCTCGTAGCCCTCACGGCGCATCGTCTCGATCAACACCGCCAGGTGCAGCTCGCCGCGGCCCGAGACGATGAACTCGTCGGGCGTCTTGCCGTCCTCCACGCGCAGACTGACATTGGTCTCCAGCTCGCGGTAGAGCCGCGCGCGCAACTGGCGCGACGTGCTCCACTTGCCCTCGCGGCCGGCGAAGGGACTGGTGTTGACGCCGAAGGTCATCTTCAGTGTCGGCTCGTCGATCGCGATGCTCGGCAGCGCCTCGGGCGTCTCGGCGTCGGCCAGCGTCTCGCTGATGTTGGCCTCGGCGATGCCGGTGATCGCCACGATGTCCCCAGCGGTCGCCTCTTTGACCTCAACGCGGCCGAGGTTCTGGAAGGTGAAGACCTGGCCAACGCGCCCGCGCGTGATCTCGCCCTCGCGGCTGATGCGCGCGATCGGCATGCCGGGGCGCACCGTGCCACGGGTGATGCGGCCGATGGCGTACTTGCCCTTGTAGTCGTCGTAGTCCAGCGCCGTCACCAGCAATTGGAACGGCGCCGCCTCGTCCACCACCGGCGCCGGCACGGTGCTGAGGATGGTCTCGAAGAGCGGCACCAGGTCGGTGTTGGTGTCGTCAGGGTGCAGGCGGGCGATGCCCTCGCGCGCGATGGCGTAGAGCACGGGGAAGTCGAGCTGGTCGTCGGTGGTTGCCAGCTCCAGGAACAGGTCCTGGGTCCACGAGAGCACTTGATCGGTGCGAGCGTCGCGGCGGTCGATCTTATTGATCACCAGGATCGGCTTGAGACCCAGCTCGAAGGCCTTCTTGAGCACGAAGCGCGTCTGCGGCATCGGCCCCTCGACGGCGTCCACCAGCAGCAGGCAGCCGTCCGCCATGTTGAGTACGCGCTCGACCTCGCCGCCGAAGTCGGCATGGCCCGGCGTATCAATGATGTTGATCTTGACGCCTTTGTAGGTCACGGCGGTGTTCTTGGCGAGGATCGTGATGCCGCGTTCGCGCTCCAGCTCGTTGGAGTCCATGATCAGCTCGCCGACGTGCTGGTTCTCACGGAAGATATGGCTCTGCTTGAGCAAGCCGTCTACCAGTGTCGTCTTGCCGTGGTCCACGTGCGCGATGATCGCCACATTGCGCAGATCGTCACGCACGCGCGTGCCACGCTGCTGCTTCAGGTCTTCGAGGGTCTGCATAGGAGGTATCGTCGTCTTTCGTTCACTGCTCATTCGCGCGGCACACGTCGGGGCCAGTCGCGAGATCGCCACATCCGCCATATCCTGCCGGCTCGCGACGCGACACACAACGGCCCCCTGCCCGTTCGTATGCCGCGGCAGGGGGTGCGGGGAAGCCATCAGGGCATAGGCATACAGCCAACCCCCATAGTATATCACGCGGGGCCCTGCCTTGTTGGCCACACCCGTTGCCCGCTGCGGCGCGGTATGCTACAGTGTGAGGCGCAATTTCTTCGTCGGGATGGTCAACGGGCTGTCTGCGTCTCGCCGCTGTACAGCGAGCGGGTGTGCGGGCAGCTCTCCTGCGCGTGTGGAAGGCGCTCACCCAATGGGAAGCTCCGCGGAAACCCGGCGTGTGCTGATCGTGGACGACGATCCGGACCTGATCGCCTTGATGCGCGACGGACTTGAACTGGCGGGCAATTTTCAGGTCGAGGTGGCGGCGGATGGCGCCGCCGGGCTGGAGCGATGCCTCGCCAACCGCCCGACCTGCGTGGTGGTGGACGTGCGCCTGCCGGCGCTCAATGGCTACCAGTTCATGCGCGCGCTGCGGGGCGACCCAGCGACCGCCGATGTGCCGATCATCGTGCTGAGCGCGTTGGTCCAGGACCGCGAGCGGCTCGCCGGAATGCTTGCCGGCGCCGACGTCTATCTCTTCAAGCCTGTCAGGATCGCCGACCTGGTCGGCGCGATCAACGATATCGCGTGCCTCACCGCGCACCAACGGAGCGAGCGTCGCTGCACGCTCACCGGTGACGGTTCCATCGAAGTGAGAACGCCATGAGCATCCCACGTGATTCTACCAGCAGGCCCCGCACCGCCGCGTTACGGCCCGGCCTTGCCGTGCTCTTCGTGGACCCCGACGTGGAGACCGCCGAGCGCCTGGCGCAGTCGCTGCCCAACCTCAGCGCGGTCGCCGTGGTCCCCACGGCCCAGGAGGCGGTCGCGGCGATCACGATGCGCGTGCCGGACCTCATCGTGACCGAGCTGGATCTGCCGGATGCCAACGGCGTGCGACTGATCCGGTCGGTGCATGACGCGCCGCTCACCCGCCGCGTGCTGATCCTGGTCGTCACCCGACGCACGAGCTTCCGCGATAAGATCGACGCCTTTCAGGCGGGCGCCGACGACTATCTCGTCAAGCCGGTGGACCCCGAGCAGCTCGCAACGCACGTCCGCCTGGTGAGTCGCTTCCGCCAGATACTCTCGAGCTAAACGCCGAGATCGGAATACTCGTATGCCGTTACCTCCACGCGGCCCCCGCTGGCGTGGACGGGCCGGATTTGCCTTGTGGCGCCCGCTTGGCGGTATCGCCCGGCACGTGCGCGCGATTGTCGCCGACCCGTTCCGCGCCGATCCGGCGGGAGCGCTTAGCCGCTCCCCCACCGCGCGCCTGCGCGACCGTCGCATCGCGCTGATCCGACTGATCCTGTTGTGTGTCGTCCTGGTCGCGGGGCTGGGAATCGTCCCTGTGGTGATGGCGACCCACGCGCCACCGCTGCTGCTGGCCGCCGTCGCCGCCGATCTGCTGCTCTCGGTCGTGTGCCTGATTGTCAACCAGAGCGGCTTCCCGACGCCAGCGGTGCTGCTCTTCATCGGAGGAGCAGTCGCTGTCGGGGTTGCCTACACACGGCTCAGTCCCGCCGCGCTGCCGCGCACTCAGGGCATCGTGCTGCTGATCTACGCTACGATGTCGCTGCTGATTCTGCTGGCGGGGAGTGTCTTGCCGCCGGTCTTCGTCTGGCTGGTGGCGGGCTTGGTGATCGCCGTCACGCTCACCGGGCTGCCGGCCAGCGTGCCAGTGGCGGGCAGCCCGGTGAGCGGAGGGCCGGGGCCGGGGCAAGGGCTAGCGCCGGCACCTGGGTTGACGGCACTGGTGCTGCTGGTAGCGCTGCAGGCGATGACGGCAGTCATGAGCTGGGCCGCGGCCCAGAGCGCGGCGGCGAGCGCGGCAGCGGCCAACGCGGCGCTCGATCAGGCGCGCGAGCTGACGGCGCTCAAGGATCAGTTCTTGATCGATGCCAATCACGAGCTGCGCACGCCGATCATGGCGTGGTACGGCAACACCGAGCTGCTCGCCAACTTCGGCACGCGCGCCACGCCGGAGCAGCGCGACCGGATGCTGGAGCGCGCGCTCGCCTCGGGCGACGCGGTGCTGCAGTTGCTCGACGCGGTACTCGACGCCGGCGCGCTGGGGAGCGGGCCGCCGCGGCTTCGGCTGAGCGACGTGCCGGTTGAGCCGCTGGTGCGCGAGGTGCTGGCGACCTTCGATCCGCGCGAGATCGCCGAGCCGGGCCTCGAAGACGTGAGCTACGCGGCACGGCAGGTGACCGTGACGATCGAGCGGGGGCTGACGGTGGTCGCCGATCCCAGCCGGCTGCGCCAGATCCTCGTCAATCTGCTGACCAACGCGCTGAAATATTCCGCCCCTCAGACGCCGATCGCCATCTCCAGTGCCGCGCTGCCCCTGCCTCGCACGCCACGCTGGCATCTGCCCGGCCGCCGTGTGACTCCTCCTCCGCGCATGGGCTGCCTGAGTGTGCGCGACGAGGGCCTGGGCGTGCCGCCGCGTGACGCGCCCAAGCTCTTCAACCGCTTCGTGCGGCTGGAGCGCGATATCGCGGGTCCGGTGCGCGGCACGGGCGTGGGATTGTATCTCTGCCGCGTGCTGACGGAGGCGATGGGCGGGCGCATCTGGCTGGAGAGCAGCGGTGTGGAGGGCGAAGGATCGACCTTCTCGGTGGCGCTGCCGCTGGCGCAACCCGCGGCGCCCGCGGGCGCCGCGCCGCACCGCGAGTCCGCGGGGGCGGTGAGCGCCGCAATCCGCGCCACGCGCAAGGGATGATGGCGTGCGGGTCAGATCGCTGAGTTCTCTCCCAGGGAGGTGGACGGAGCGCACTCGCGGCCGATCCGCACCGTGCTGGCACCACGCGGCACGGCGACGCGCCCCCTCACCCTCATAGCGTCACAGGCTATTGACATCCCTTTCTACGCCGCGCATCGAGAGCTGCACGCGGCCGCGTGCCACATCCACGCCCTTGACGCGCACGCGCACCACCTGCCCCACCTGCACCACCGTCAGCGGATCGCGCACGAAGCGGTCGGCCAGCTCCGAGACATGGACCAGCCCGTCCTGCTTGACGCCGATATCCACGAATGCGCCGAAGTCCACCACGTTGCGCACAGTGCCTTGTAGCACCATCCCCTCGCGCAGGTCTTCGAGCTTGAGCACGTCGTGGCGCAGCACCGGAGCCGGCAGCGCGTCGCGCGGGTCCAGCCCTGGCTTCTCCAGGTTCTCGAGGATGTCGGCGAGCGTCGGCGTACCCACCTTGAGCTCCGATGCCAACTCCTCCAGCGCCGCATCCTTGCCCGCGGACCGAGAGCTCATCCCGCTCAGCAGACGCCACGCCCGCACGCGCTCGTTCACCTTCTCGCCACTCTTCCCGCCGCCCGGCAGCCGTGTCAGCACGCCCCGCGCGACGGCGTAACTTTCGGGATGGATGAACGTGTTATCCAATGGCTCGGTGCCGCTCGCGATCTTGAGGAAGCCCGCCGCCTGCACGAATGTCGCCGGGCCGAGGCCAGCTACCTTCTTCAGCTCGGCGCGCGTGCGGAAGGGACCGTGCTGCTGCCGGTAGGCGACGATGCTCTCGGCTACCCGTGCGCTCACGCCGGAGACGTAGCGCAGAAGCTGCGGCGAGGCGGCGTTGAGGTCTACGCCGGCGAAGTTGACGCACGAGGTGACGACACGGTCGAGTGCGTCGGCGAGCGCGTGCTGATCGACGTCATGCTGGTAGAGGCCGACGCCGACGGCCTTGGGGTCGATCTTGACCAGCTCGGCGAGCGGGTCTTGCAGGCGGCGCGCGATCGAGATCGTGCCGCGCTGCGTCGCGTCGAGCGCCGGGAACTCCTGCCGCGCGACCTCGGAGGCCGAATAGACTGACGCCCCCGCCTCGTTGACCATCACGTAGCCCAGCTCGCCAGATGCCCGCCCCATCTGCTCCAGCTCGCGGATCACCTCGACGGCGAGCTGCTCGGTCTCGCGCGAGGCGGTGCCGTTGCCAATGGCGATCACGCTGATAGCATGTTTGGCGATCAGCGCCTTGAGCGCGGCCTTCGCCTCGTCCCAGCGGTTCTGTGGCTGGTGCGGATAGATCGTCGTGGATTCGACATACGTGCCGGTGGTATCCACCACCGCGACCTTGCAGCCGGTGCGGAAGCCAGGGTCGAGGCCCAGCACCGCCTTGCCCCGCAGCGGCGGCTGGAGCAGCAGATTGCGCAGGTTGGCGGCGAAGACGGAGATCGCGTGCTCTTCGGCGCGGCGCGTCAGCTCGGCGCGCACCTCGCGCTCCAGCGCTGGCGCCAGCAGCCGTTTGTAGCCGTCGGCGATCGCCGCCTCCAGGTCGGCGGCGAAGGGCGAGCGCGGGTCAGGGCGATACTCGTTGTGGATCGGTGGCTCGGCGCGCTCGAACGACTCCTCGACCGCCACGCGCACCACGTCTTCGCGCTCGGCCCGGTTCAGCGCCAGGATGCGGTGCGGCACCATGCGCACCACCGGCTCCTCGAAGTCGTAGTAGAGCTGGTAGACGCCCTTGGGGTCCTTCTCGCGCGCCTGCTCGGCATCGACGGTCAGCCGCGCCCGCATGGCGCCCTCGGCGAAGAACAGCTTGCGAACCACGGCCCGTACGTTGGCGTCCTCCATCACCGTCTCGGCGGCGATGTCGCGCGCCCCGGCCAGCGCTGCCGCGGCCGACTCGACCCCCAGCGCGGCGTTGACGAACGGCTCGGCAACCTCCTCGGCGCTGCCGGCGATGTGCTCCTGGCGCAGGATCAGGTCGGCGAGCGGCTGCAAACCTCTCTCGCGGGCCACGCTCGCGCGCGTCTTGCGCTTGGGACGGTACGGCAGGTACAGGTCCTCGACGGCTTGCAGCGTGGTGGTGGCGACGATGGCTTGTGCCAGCTCAGCCGTGAGCTTGCCCTGTTCGGCAATCAGCCGCAGCACGTCGCGCTTGCGGGCGTGCAGCGCGCGCAGCGCCTCGGCGCGGTCGGCCACAGCCTGGATCTGCACTTCGTCGAGGTTGCCGGTGGCCTCTTTGCGGTAGCGCGCGATGAAGGGCACGGTGTTGCTGTCATCCAGCAGCTCCAGCGTTTTGAGCGCCTGCGCCGGCCTGATACTCAGCTCCGCGCCAAGCGTGCGCGCGATGGCTTCGGCGGCCAGGATGTCGGGGAAGGCGAGCGATTCGAGCACGGCGGTCGCATCCGCCGGGATGTCGGTCTTGGGCACGAACACATATCTCCTTCGGAACGGCCGGCGGGCGGCACCGCGCGTGGAGGGCCTGCGGGCGTATGCCATACGCCCCTACAGGGCCGCGAAACCCGCCTCTGCGGATTAGGAATCGGGTACGCTTGTGGAGCGCGAGCATGAAGCATCTTGCCACAGCGCCGCGCGCGCTTGCAATTCGCCGCCGGATCGCCCATACTGCGGGCGGTGGCATAGCATCGCATGGCGCGGGCGGATCGACTCGCGCACCGCACCCGGCGCGGCCTGGCTCCCCTCGCCTCCGCGAAGGCGAGGGCTGGGGGTGAGGACTCCATGAAGGACCCGCAGCACGATTCTTCCGGCTCCATCCAGCAGCCGAGCCTGTTCGTCCCGCCGGTGGACGAGGCGCCGGTTGGTCATGGAGGGGCGTCCGGTGGACGCCCGATGCCGGTGGCGATTCCGGCGCTCACGGCTGGCTCGACGCTCGGCGCCTGCGCGGTGCCCTACCGCCTCTACCTGGAGCGCACTGACCACTCGAAATACACCGTCACCTGCTTCCTCTCGGACCTGCGCATGCTGACCGACTTTCTGGACCGCCAGACCCCGCTGCGCACGATTACCCAGTCGCATCTAGGACGCTGGCTCACGCACCTCAAGCACGACCGCGGCGTGCCGGCGGCGCCCAAGACGATGGCGCGGCGGGTAACGTTCCTCAAGAACTTCTTTGGCTGGCTGGCCGACGAGCGGTTGATCGCCGCCGACCCGACGGTCAATATCGCCCTCTCGCGCCCCACGCCGCCGCTGCCCGAGCTGCTCTTCGACGGCGAGGTAGCCCTGCTAGAGCAGGCGGCGGCAGCCGACGTGCGCTGCCACCTGCTGGTGACGCTGCTGCTGGCGACGGGCCTCAAGAAGGAGGAGATCGGCCGCCTCAAGCTGGAGCACGTGGACCTCTCGGACCCACAGCACCCGGCCATCGAGGTCCACTTCCCCGGCCAGGCGAAGCGCCGCCGCGAGCGGCGCATGGAGCTGCCCGCCGCCTGGACACCGCTCTACGAGCGCTACGTGGCGAAGTACCGCCCGCGCGAGCACGTCTTCGAGTGTACCGACCGCAATCTCAACTACATCCTCGCTGCGGCGGTCAAGCGCGCTGGCCTCACCAAGCGCGTGACGCTGCAGCTCCTGCGCGACGTGTACGCCGTACGCCAGCTTCGCGCGGGGGTCGCCTCCGATGCACTGCGCGAGAAGCTCGGCCTCTCAGAGGAAGCCTGGCATGAGTCGGCGGAGAAGTACCACAAGCTCGCGTTCCCCGCGTAGCCTCACATCCCCCAAAGAGGCCGGGGGGTGGCGCGCGGGGGCCGGTGCGGGCACAATGGGGGGGCGGATTGTGATGTAGTGGGAGGAGTGTGCGAGGATGCCCGTTTCGCCCGCGCCGGTGCTGCCCGGCACGTCGCCCCTGCCACCCTCTGGCCAGCAGCCGCCGAGCCGCCGCGCGCTGCGGCTGGGAGCCATGATCGCCGTGCCGCTGCTCGCCGCGGCGCTGGTGGCCGGGCAGCTCCTGTTGCCGACGGCGCTGTTTCTGGTGCCAGGCTTGCAGGCGCAGGCCGGAACAAATGTTGGCGGGTCCGAGGGTTTCTCCTTCCAGGGGTTCGTCTATTCATGGACGCGGCGCGAGAAGGATGCCAATAGCGGCTACACGGCGCCGGTCTCTCTGGAGAACATGCAGTCCGAGGCCAAGGTCTTCCACATGAACGCGGTCATCATCCCCGTGGTGGCCGACATGCCCGAGCGCAGCGAGCGCTACATCGCCTGGCATAACACTGACAAGTCCGACCTCGACACCTTGTCGCTAAGCGACTACGTCCGGGCTATTCAGGATGCGCGCAAGGCGGGCCTGGTGCCGATCCTGGAGCTGCAGATGCTCCATCAGGACCCGATATTCACGCCGGACGAATCGAGCGCCAACATTGGCGCGGGATGGTCGGACACTCCCTCCAACCAGGCAATCTACAATGAGGCCGGCAATCCCAACGACGTCAGCACGCTGGAGCGCCAGTGGTTCGACAACTACACGGCGTTCGCCGTCCAGTATGCTCAGGTCTCGCAGCAGTACCACCTGCCCTATTTCATCTTTGGTGACGGCCTCACCAACGTCTCGTACGATACCGCCGCGACGAGCGCCAAGAACGATCCGTCGGGCATCGTGCGTAACGTTCAGGGCGACTCGTGCCCGCAGAACGCGCCGGGGCGACGCGACTGCGAGTGGCGGCACGTGATCAACGCCATCCGCGCCAAGACATACCACCAGATCTGGGACAAAAAAGAGGAGACCGGTGGGGGCTACACCGGCAAGCTGATCTACGCCGCCAATTGGGGCGGTGCGGACGCTGGCGGTGCGTCAGCGCCGGAGTTCGAGAACATCACCTGGTGGGACGCGGTGGATTTCATCGGCATCAACGCTGGCTTCCCGCTGACCCAGAGTCTGCGCGACCCCAGCGTGGATCAGCTCGTGCAGGCGTGGAACGGCAAGGGCAGCAACATCGTTAGCAGCAACGGAGACATCTACAGCCGCATCGAGAAGGTGTCGGATAAGTACGGCAAGCCGGTGATCTTCACCTCGGTAGGCTATAACAGCGTCGGCGGCGCGAATTCACAAGCATTCCAGGAGGGCACCGACTTCACGCCGCAGGAGGACGACAGCGAGCAATACAACGATATGGAAGCGCTGCTCCAGACCTTCAACTCCGCGCCCTGGTGGGAGGGCGTGTTCTGGAACGGCGACGCGCCGATCCCGCGTGATAAGCAGGCCAACTGGGCGGTCAGCAGCAGTTGGGCCGGTCCTACCCTTGCCAAGAGCAAGCCGGCGGGGCAGTGGCTGGCTCAATACTACAAACCAGCGCCGATCCCTTGTTCGTGCTGAGCGCGCTCCATGGCATTATGGCGCCAGGCCGGCTATCGCGGCATTGATGCTGTGCTGCGACGTCTCGCCGATCCAGACCTCGCGCACGATCCCGCGCGCGTCCACCAGCAGCAGCGCGGGATACGCGCCGATGCCAAGCCGCGCGGCGAGCGCGCCTGAGTGGTCGAGCAGGATTGGACCGCTCAGCCCCAGGCGCGCCGCGTAGGCATCGGCGATGGCGGGCGTCTCGGCGGGCGAATCCACCACGACGAGGTCGAGTCCGTGCTGCCGGGCAAGCGCACTCGCCGTGACCGCTTCAGCCGAACAGCGCGGGCAGAGCGAGTAGACGAAGAGCACCAGCGCTGGCCGGGCGTCACGCGGGTGCAGCGGGCGCGTGCCGTGGGGCTGGCCGCCCCACTCGGCTGGCAGCGACACCTGCGGCAGTGGACGACCCACCAGCGCGGAGGCAGCGGAAGCGCTCGAAGCGCTGGCACGTACGACTGTCGCGAGCACAACGGCGAGCAGGGCAAGCGCGAGCGCGGCCCCCGAAAGCAGCGTCGCGGGCCGCGAAACGCGTGCAATGAAACGTCGCGGCATGAAGACTCCGCATCGCTTGAGGGTCGCTTGACGCCGGCATTCAAGCGGGATTATACTGCATTGGCGCGTGGTGCATGAAGCGCGACACACGCCGGCGTGGCGGAATGGTATACGCGGCAGTCTCAAAAACTGCTGCCCGTACGGGCTTGTGGGTTCGAGTCCCACCGCCGGCACCCAGCAGAAATCCTGAGCTACTCGTAGGCGAGCGGTCACTCTCGCATGAGATGCCTGGCAGGCGCCGGGCGCATGAGGCACTTTGACGCCAGCAGTGACGCCAACGCGCGCAACGAGCGCTTGGGCATGTCTTCAAATACCCGTCGGTACGCAGCCTGGTTGGCACAGAGACAGATATTTCGCGCCGATAGCTAATACTAGCCGTGGTTCTTCAGACCATCTGCTTGCCCTACGGCCACACCCTCCTTGGGATCGGGATCGCTTGCGTGAAGAGCCACAGTCGCAACTGGTCCCGGTTCTGCGGGGGGTAGGCGAGCGATTGCTGGCGATGGCGTGGCAGGCCGATAAACCGGCAGGCATGGGAGACGAGGGGGACAGCGCGATGCGGACGTGGTACGTGATCTCCGAGGCCATCGAGGACGGCGGGACCATCGAGCGCCACCGCATCCCGGCGCCCCCGGATGCCGCGGTGGATGTGGACGAGACCACGCCGCAGCAAGCCGAGGCGGCAGCCTGGGCGCGGCACTACAGCGACTCGACCGGCAAAGCCACCGTGATCGAGTTGGTGGTGGAGGACGACGCCGGCACCGTAACCGACACGCAATCGGGTTGGTTCTACTACGATCCGGCCTTCCCCGACCACAATCCCTATCAGGATTACTACGGCTATTAAGCGGCTAATCGGAGCAGCTATGGCTCGCCGAGCGGGCCGAGCGCGGCCTGCACGCGCCGCAGCAGCTCGACGTGTGCCGCGATGTCGGGTAGATTCAGGCCCATCGTGCTGACGGTGAAGTAGGTCGCGCCGAGCGCCTGCCAGCCCGCGGCATAGGGCGCCCACTGCCCCTCATCCGGCACCTGCGAGATCGTCAGCCGCCCCTCGATGGCGATGGCGCCCTCCGGGCGGCCAGCCTCGCGCGTGTACTGGCGCAGCAGCCGCACGTCCTCCGCCGCGCGCTCGTCGGGCTTGCGCTGCGGCAGCCAACCGTTGCCGAGTCGCGCGGTGCGGCGCAGTGCCGCATCCGAGTGGCCGCCGATCCAGATCGGGATGTCGTGCCTCACCGGCAGCGGGTTGATGCCGGCGTTCTCGATGTGATGCCAGCGGCCGTGGAAGGTGATCACCGGGTCGCGCCACAGCGCCCGCAGCAGCTCAATCTGCTCGTCCAGGCGCCTGCCGCGCGTGTGGAAGTCTTCGTTGAGCGCCTGGAACTCGACCGGATTCCAGCCGGCGGCGACGCCCAGCCGCATGCGCCCGCCGCTCAGCACGTCCACCTCTGCCGCCTGCTTCGCCACCAGCACCGTCTGGCGCTGCGGCAGGATCAGGATGCCCGTCGCCAGCTCCAGCGTGCGCGTGACGGCGGCCAGGAAGCCATAGAGCACGAACGGCTCGTGCATCTGCTTCTCGGCGGTATAGTAGCTCTGCTCGCCTGGGCGCGCCTCAGCGAGGATCACGTGGTCGTAGATGATCAGGTGCGTGAAGCCCATGCCCTCGATGGTCTGGGCATAGTCGCGGATCACGGCCGGGTCGGTGCCAATCTCGGACTGCGGGAAGACCGCGCCCAGGCGCATACGGATGCTCCTTCGTGGTGGCGGAAGCGGCACAACGCTTCATATTCCGAAGTGTAGGCCGATAGGGCAAGCGACGCTGTAGCGGCAACCCTAACCCCACCAGAACGCGACCGCCAGCATCGCGTAGAGTCCCACGAGTGCCAGCCCTTCGAGCCAGGTGGACTTGCCATCGTAGGTGATTACCGTACCCAGCAGCGCCGCCAGCCCCAGCGCCGCTACCAGCAGCGCCGGCAGCACGAGTGTCAGGTGGACGCCGCCGATCACGAAGCTCAGCAGCACCAGCACCGGGATCAGGCCGAGCGCCACCTGGAGCGAGCTATTGAGGATCACGCTGATTGCGTAGTCAATCTTGTCGCGCGCGGCGAGCTGGATGCCCACCACGTTCTCGACGGCGTTGCCCGCCAGCGCCACCACCACCAATCCCGTGAACGCCTGCGAGAGGTGCAGCGCACTCATCGCGGGGGTCAGCGCGGAGACGAACCAGTCCGAGACGAACGCCGAGCCGACGCCCGCCGCAACGAGCACGGCGACCGCCAGCGCCAACGGCCACGATTCCGGTTGCGCTCCCGGCTCCTCCTTCGGCACGCTGATCGGTCCACCACTGAGCGCGACAGGGATGCTGGCGGCGAAGACGGCCAGCAGGACGACGGCGCAGACGATGCTCAGGGTTTCCTCGTGCCCGGCTGCCGGCGTATGCAATCCAGAGGTGAGCGTGGGCACCGCCAGTGCCGCCACCGCCAGCAGGGTGAGCGTCGCCATATTGCGCGGGGCCTCAGCACCGAAGACCTGCGTGCCGTGGCGCAGCCCGCCGACGATGAAGGCCAGACCCAGGACGAGCAGGCTGTTGCCCAGGATCGAGCCAACCAGCGCCGCCTCCACTACCTCGATCAGCCCGGCCCTCAGCGCGAAGATGCCGACGAACAGCTCCGGCAGATTGCCCAGCGCCGATTGCAGCACGCCCGTCGCACCCGGCCCCATCCGGGTGCCGAGCTGCTCGGTGGCCTCGCCGACCAGCGCCGCCAGCAGCGCCAGCGCCGCGCCAGAGATGACGAAGATCAGGACTGAGCCGGCTCCGGCCAGCGAAAGCACCCCGGCAAGCAGTGCTGCCACTACCGCCGCGCCCAGCATGATGCGCGTGCGCGTACCCAGCGCGGCGAGCAAGCCGCCCTTGCGCACGTCTGACACCACCGGCATGCGGTCGGACCCTCCCTCCCTGCTCGCGGCCGCCGCGCTCGGACTGGCCGCCGACATCAAGTGTAACGCGCCAGAAGCGTGCCCGGCATTTGGTGCCCGCGAGAGAAGGTCTAGCTCAGAGGTCAGGGCAATTGGTCGGATATTGCGACGTAGCGGCAGCGAGGCTACGATCCCTTCGTGCGAGATGGCTGACCCGCGACCGACACGGCTGACCGGGCCAGACCGATGGAGGCGAGCGAGCGATGGCGGACGGGCACAGTACGCACGAAGCCGGCGATCGCGAGCGACGCGAAGACGAGTGGCTCTGGGGCTGGGACGATACCCCCGGCATCGTCTCAGTCTGGGCCGACCGCTCCGGTCGCGCGCTCGTCTGGCGGCGCCTGCCGGACGGCACGCTGGTGCGCGAGAGCGAGCGCTTTCGTCCCTGGCTGCTGCTGCCCGCACTGGATGATCTGACGCACCTGGGCGAGCGACTGGCGCCTGAGGGCGGCCCCGATGCGCAGCGCCCCGGCTTCGTGGCCTACGCCGAGCTGGAGGGACCGGGCCACCTGCGCTGGCGGGTCAGCGCGGCGGACGGCGGCATGCTGGAGGCGGCGGTGCTGCGCGGGGCGAGCGCTCGGTTGGGGCGCCGGGTCACGCGCCTGGCGGAGCTGGGCGGCGACGAGGCACTCTGGCTGCCCCCAGAGGAGCAGTACCTCATCGCCACCGGCCGCACCTCCTTCCGCGGGCTGGCCTTCGACGACCTGCACCGCCTGCAATTCGACCTCGAGACGACCGGCCTCGATCCCAGGCGCGACGCGATCTTCCTCGTCGCTGTGCGCGACAACCGCGGCCTGGAATGCGTGCTCGACGCGAGCCAGGAGGGGGTGACGGGGAACGCGGAGCACGCGGAGGACGCGGAGCTTCGCCGAGGACGCGGAGGGGACATGACGGAAAACGCGAAGGACGCGAAGGAACGCGAAGGACGCCAAGATGGGAAGGAGAGAGGAACCGCAGAGGGCGCGGAGGCTGAGAGCGAAACGGCACATGCTGTCGCGGAGGGCGCAGAGGCAGACGTCGCTGTTTCTGCGTCCCTCGCGGATTCTTCGCGTCCTTCGCGTTCCCCGCATTCTTCTGGCGTGGGCAGCATCACCGCGGCCGGCGAGGCGGAGCTGATCCGGCGGCTGGCGGCGCTGATCCGCGAGCGCGACCCCGACGTGATCGAGAACCACAACCTGCATGGCTTCGATCTGCCCTTTCTGGTCAAGCGTGCGGAGGTCCTCGGCGTACGGCTGGTGCTGGGGCGCATCAGCTCGCCGGCCATCGCGCGGCGTGGTGCGGCGCGGCGCTATGGTCCACCGCGCGACGGCGTGCGTGAGGAGGGCGGCGACGACGAGGCGTCGGGGCGCTACACGGTCCCCGGCCGCGAGCTGATCGACACGCTCGACGCCGTGCGGCGCTACGATTTTGCCGCCCGTGCGCTCCCCAGCCACGGGCTGAAGGCCGTCGCGCGCCACTTCGGCCTGGCATCGCCGGACCGCGAGTACGTGGAGGGCGCCGAGGTCTACGCCACCTGGCGGCGCGATCCGGCGCGCGTGCGGCGCTACGCACTCGACGATGTGCGCGAGGTGGACGGCCTGGCGCGGCTACTCTCCGGCGCGGCATTCGCTCTGGCACGGATGGCGCCGCGGCGCTACGAGCGCCTGGCCGACGCGGGACCGGCCACCGGTATCCTCGATCCGCTGCTGGTGCGCGCTTACCTGCGCTCTGACGCCGCGCTGCCTGCCCGGCCCCAAGGCGACGGCACATCGCACACCGGTGCGGCGCTCTACCTCTTCGCCGCCGGGGTCGCGCGGCGCGTGGTCAAGGCCGATGTGGCGAGTCTCTATCCCTCGCTGATGCGCCAGTATCGCATCGTGCCGCGCACCGATCGGCTGGGCGCGCTGCTGGCGCTGGTCGATCGCCTGGTGGAGCAGCGGCTGGCCGCCAAGGCGCGTGCCCGCCAGGCTCCGCCTGATTCCCCCGCGCGCCACACCGACGAGGCGCTCTCGGCGGCGATGAAGATTCTGGTCAACTCGGCCTACGGCTATCTCGGCGCGACGAGCCTGACGCGCTTCGCCGACGTGCATGCGGCCAACGAGGTCACGCGCCGCGGCCGTGAGCTGCTGGGGATGCTGTGTCGCGAGCTGGCGGCGCGCGGGGCCACACTGCTCGAAGCCGACACCGACGGCGTGTACGTCGCCGTGCCAGAGGATTGGGACGAGGCGCGCGAGCGGCGTATGGTAGCCGAGGTGGCGGCGCTGCTGCCGCCGCTGGTGCGGCTGGAGTTCGAGGGGCGCTACGCCGCGATGCTCTCGCACGAGCCGAAGAACTACGCGTTGCTGGAGTACGACGCCACGCTGCATCTGCGCGGCGTGGCGTTCCGCTCGGTGCGCTTCGAGCCTTTTGGCGAGGCGTTCCTGCGGCGGGCGGTGCGCTGCCTGCTGGAGGGCGACGTGCCGGGCGTGCGCGCGGCGTACGCCGAGACCGCCACGGCGATCCGCGCACGCGCCCTGCCAGCCGCCGACTTCGCCACCCGCGTGCGTCTGACCAAGACGCCGCAGGCATATCTGAAGGCGCGCGCGAGCCGGCGCGAGCTGCCCTACGAGGCGCTGCTGGCGTCCGGCCGCTCGTCGTGGAAGGTGGGCGAGCGGCTGCGTGTCTACCGCGCGACCGGCGGACGCTCCGCGCTGCTGCCCAATGAGGGCGCTGCCGGCGGGCGTCCACCGGACGCCCCTACTCCACATGATTACGACGTGGAGTATTACCTGCGCCTGCTGCGCGAGACCTTTGCGGCGCGAATGGAGCGCGCCTTCACACGCGACGACTTCGCCGTGGTCTTCGGCGCGCCGGAGCAGCCCTCGCTCTTCGCTCCGCCGATCGAGACGATCCAACCGGTGCTTGCGCCAGTGATGGACATCGCGGCAATGGAGGAGTAGCCGGACGCTCAGTGCGGGTAGATGGTGAAGTCGCTGAACACCCCCGGCACGCCTAGACCCTCCACGCCGAAGCCCAGCCGGCCAGATTGCGGGCCGGGATCCACTGCTGAACCGACAAACACGTCGTTGATGAAGCAAATCACCTGGCCGCCGCGCAGGATCGCGGTGAGCTTGTTTGGCGCCCAGGCCGCGTGATGGATGGCCGACGCCTGATCCAGGGAGTCGTAGCTGCACGTCGAGTCATAAGGTCCGGTTGCGCTAAACGGGCAGTAGGCATCGTCCGTTATGCCCCACGAGCCGTCGCCGTTGATGCCGAAGTGCAGGTTGCTGCCGGCACCACCTTCGCTGGCGTGCAGCGCGAGCGCCGCCGATCCGTAGGGCACACCCTCGGGCACCATACGCACCGTCACCTCGACCACCACGTCGCTGTACATGCCCGGTGCATAGACCTCGACGAACGGCGAGTTCTGCTGATTGGAGTCGGAGCTGGCGTTAGAGACAGGCGTGATGAGATAGCCGCCGTCGGCGAACGTGTAGCTGTTGGGGTCGCCGCTGGTCGGGCCATGCGCGTGCCAGTCGGCGTCCGGGGCGGTGAGCGTGTCGTGATAGAGCGGGGTGTGGGCGCGGGCCACCGCCAGCAGCGCCGTGTACTCCCGCTCCTGGTAGTGCTGCAACCCGATACCCGATAGCACGAACGCCGGGATCAGCAGCAGAGGCAACACCCCGATGATGATCAGCCTCACTATCCGCGGTGCCGAGATTGGGGGCGGCAGGCGCGGGGACAGCGCCA
Organism: Ktedonobacterales bacterium; assembly: GCA_036376595.1. Classification (GTDB taxonomy): domain Bacteria; phylum Chloroflexota; class Ktedonobacteria; order Ktedonobacterales; family JADMIN01; genus SMAG-U1939. Next base: position 86,586 of record DASVAA010000184.1, read on the forward strand.
GACCTGTCGCTCCCGGCCGCGTGAGTGCCTCATAGGCGGCGCGATACTGGGATGTGTAACGCCGCACGGCGAGATCCTCGGTCAGTTTCGTCTGATCCAGCAGCGTCAGCTCCGTGCGTGCGAGCACCAACTTTGCCAGCCGATTGGCGTCGGCCACTTCGGAGGCGAGCGACTTCGAGCTGAGATCAAAGGCCAGCATGGCGTCGCCACCATCCACGACGCAGGCGAGGCAGGGGTTCAGCCCGCGCAGGTGCGAGATCACGAAGATCGCCCGGATCGCGCCCCACGGCACGTTGGCCTCACGGCGGCGCGGGAACACGTGCTCCCAACGCAGGCCGACCTCGTCGGCCTCGACGCGCACCCGGCGGCTGAGGTGCCGCGCCTCCGCCAGCAGCGTGACGCCCGCCGCGCAGAGCACCAGCCCGATGACGATGCCGCCGATTACTGGCCCCCGCGACCAGGTGGACGACGTTGGATTGATTGCGAACAGGACGACGATGATTCCTGCGAGCAGCACGCCGCAAGCAAGCAGCATGACGCCAACGAAAGTATCATTGGTTCGCAGCGCGCGGTTGGGGCGCTGAAATGGCCCGAACTCCGCCGGAATTGAGGGAACGGCAATGCCATCGAGTACGCCAACTATATCGGATGCGACCGGGATCTCGGCTGCGTCTTGTGCCGCCGAGTCGCGCAGGGCAGCGGCACCTTTGGCAAGCTGGCGCGGCGTTGAGAAGAACAGCGGCCACTGGACCGCAAGGATCCACGGGAGCAAGCATTGCGCCGGGATGACGATGAAGTCGAGCAGCATGTCCTGATATTCGCCGCCCCACTGGCCGGTTTCCCACCCGTACCGCAGCGCTGCCATGCCGGTCGAGAGCGCCGCGGCAAACGCGATCGCGAAGATGATAAAGCAGGCAGCGCGAATGCTGCCCGGGCGGAGAGACGCCCGGAGCACATCGCGCTCGCGCAGGTCGAGCGCGGCAAGCAAGCCGTCCATCTCTTCCAAGCTTCGACTCCTCTCCGCCAATCCGCGTGCTTCACCGCGGCGCGCAGCCATGCTATCATAGACGAGCCGCCAACGAAACGAAAGGAATGCGGGAGATGACAGTCAACGCAGTTCGGAGCGCTATGAGCCATCAACCAATTCATCAGCGTCGCGCAGCACTTGGTCTCGCAGTGCGCGGCTGATACGACGGCCCTGAGCAATCATGCGATCAGCAATGGGACCCACTTCTGGAATGAGCTGCGTGTGCTTCGCGCGGAGGAGCACGGCGAGTGTGCCAGCCACAGGCAAACCAAGGCGCTGAGCCTCGCGTCGTCCAAGTCTATCATCTAGTAGAATCAAGCGCACGTGCGCCGACGGCGAGCGAGATTGCTTCTGATTCACCCAGACCAAGCCCGCGCACAGATGGCAGTTGGGGAATCACTGCTATCGGTTGGATGGTGATCCAGGGTTGTTGGGTGAGGTCGGGATCACCAGGTGCCGCGCCAGCCGCAAATTCGTGTGCGACAGCCGTGGGCACCCAATTGTCGCCATAGAGTTGAGGCAAGAGGTCGAGTTGACCAACGCCCGCCAGCTTGATTAGCGGCGATGTATCGGTGATAACTGGCAAATCAGCCACGGGATGCTTCGTCCGCTAGGTCCATGTTGTCATCAAACTCAGAGACTCCGTAGGCGCCAAGCAGATCGAGAAACGCACGACGAGAGATGCCGAGGATCTCGGCCGCGCGCCCGGTAGAGACTTCGCCGAGATCATACAACCGCACCAGCAGCGCCTCACGCGCAAGAGTCTGTGCCTTGTCTTCCCCAATCGAAGAGAGGAGTTCGTCGGGTAGCTCGATGTAGAGTGCCTTCATCGTGTCCAGTCTCTTTCGCCGCCCGCCCATATTATGCAAGGTTGCGTCACCGGGATTCGCCATATGGCGTAATGCTACCCTATCACAAATACCTGATCATCTGCTCCTGTTGATGGGAACTCCGTTCCCAGCCGCGCCCGCGCATGCTATCATAGCCGCACGAATCCAGATGGAGAGCGGCTGAATGGGCCATCTCCTGAATAACCACGGGACGGGCGGTGCCTATGGGCGTGTACTCGTGGAGTGCGGCGGGTGGCGATGCGCGGACGGATGATGCGTCGCGGCCGTCTTCAGCACCGGTATCGGGGGAGCGGACCAGGGCCGAGCGGCGTGCCGAGGTCGGGATCGTCGGCGCGGGGCTGGCAGGGCTGACCGCCGCGCGGCGGCTCGTCGCGGCGGGCGTGGAGACGGTCGTGCTGGAGGCACGCGACCGTGTAGGTGGGCGCACCTATACCTGGCCGGCCACAGACGGCACACTGCTCGACCTGGGCGGCCAGTGGATTGGCCCAACCCAGCAGCGCATCGCCGCGCTCGCCGCGGAGGTTGGCGCCGCCACCTTCAAGACCTACGACACCGGCCTCAACGTCGCCTTCCAGAACGGCGTGCGCGCGACCTACTCCGGCGCCATCCCGCCCGCCGAGCCACAGGCGGCAGGCGACGTGATCGAGGCGCTGCTGGCGCTCAACATCATGGCGCGGCAGGTGCCGCTAGAGGCTCCCTGGCAGGCGGCAGGCGCCGCCGAGTGGGACGCACAGACCGTGGCGACGTGGCTGCGCGACAATGTAGCAAGCGCTGACGCACGGCGGCTGCTGGAGCTGGGCGTACAGGCCGTCTTCTCCGCCGAGCCGCGCGACCTCTCGCTGCTGCACTTCCTCTTCTACGTCCACTCTGCTGGCTCGCTGACCGATCTACTGGGCGTGACGGGCGGCGCGCAGGAGTCGCGCTTCGTACGCGGGGCGCAGAGCGTGGCAACGGCGATGGCGGCGGCGCTAGGCGGGCGCGTGATCCTCAATGCTCCGGTGTGGGCCATCGCCCAGGACGAGTGCGGTGTGCAGGTCGAGGCGCAGGGCGTGACGGTGACGGCCCAACGCGCGATCGTCGCTATCCCGCCACCGCTCGCCGGGCGCCTGCGCTACCGTCCGCCGCTTCCTGGCCTGCGCGACCAGCTCACCCAGCGCACACCAATGGGCAGCGTCTACAAGGTTCACTGCCTCTACGAGACGCCCTTCTGGCGCGACGAGGGGCTGACCGGCCAGGTTTCCAGCGATGCCGGCCCCGTGCGCATTACCTTCGACAACTCGCCGCCCGCTGGCTCGCCCGGCGTGCTCCTGGGCTTCGTCGAGGGCGACGAGGCGCGCTGGTGGGCGCGCCGCCCAGCGGAGGAGCGGCGCGACGCAGTGCTGGCGTGTCTGGCGGGCTACTTCGGTGCGCGGGCCGCCCAACCACGCGAGTACGTCGAGATCTCGTGGGCTGAGGAGGAGTGGACGCGCGGCTGTTACGCCGCGTATCTGCCGACCGGCGTCTGGACGGCTTACGGCGAGGCGCTGCGGGCGCCGATTGGGCGGCTGCACTGGGCCGGCACCGAGACGGCGACGGTCTGGAACGGCTATATGGACGGAGCGGTGCAGTCTGGCGAGCGCGCGGCGGATGAGGTGCTTGCGGCGCTTCGCACGGCCGGCGGCTGAAACCGCGCCTGCCAGCCGGCGGTTGAAATCGCGCCTGTGGGGCCTGGCAGCCACAAACCGGCCTGTGCCGGTTGAGAACCCAGACGAATCCATACGAGAAAGGGGCGACCAGATATGGCAACCCGCGACGAGCTGCGCGAGGCATTGAACGACTACGTGGGCCGGGCGCAGGCCAGCGAGCGCGTGCGCAAGACGCTCAAGGGCTGGAGCTGCGTGATGCACATCCAGGCGACGGATCTGCCCGAAGCGGCCTTCACGGCGACGATTACCAACGGCGAGCTGACCGGCGTGCAGGACGGCCCCGTCGGGCAGGCGGACCTGATCGTCTCGGGCACCGCCGAGGACCTGGCGAAGATCTTCTGGTGCGAAGAAAGCCCCGCCTCGAACTACATGCAGGGCGCTGTGCAGACGCGCGGCTCGCAAGACAACGTGATGCGCCTGGACGCGATGGCGATGTTCATCTACCTCGGCCAATAGCCCACGGCCGCGTCCATCATCACCACACAGCGCCGGCGCGATGGCGCTCGTGGCGGCAAGGAGGCCGCATGTGAAGGGGCATACAGAAACCCACCGCCCGGTATATAGGAAATAAGTCCCACGGAACGCCCGTGCTTCAGGCGCCTTCTTGTGTGCATCGGGTACAGTCCCCTGCGTGCCCGCGAACTGCCAACCGAGCGCCGTTGTGCGCGATGGAGGCAGAGCGCGGCACGTAGACGGGACAACACACTGGACTGAAGCAGGTGGCTTCGACCGGGGCCACCCACGTTACGAGGGGCCGCTGGAGGCGACGCTCCTCGAGGAGGGCAAACAATCGCGGTATCGCAGCCGCGATGGCTTTTCGTCGGCAGCCGCATTGGCGGCGGGGGCGAGGAGCCAAAGGAGGTTTTCAGGTTTTGGCATTCGGTACTCTCGCATCACACGCATCGCAGGTTTGTAAGGCACCCAAGGCGGCCAAGGTCGCCATCACGCTCGCCGGGGTTATGGGCCTTTCGCTGGTCGCCGGACAAGTCGGCGCCTCGCCCACCGCACATGCGGCCTCAGGATTCCGCTATCACTCCGGCTACTCGGTGCAGCACGGCTGGCTCTGCTACGGCTGGAGCAACGGCATCTATCACTGCACGAGCCACTGGAAGGTTTCCGGCGGTCATTACGTATCGCTCAACCCCTCATGGGTGCCCAGCCACAGTGCGACCCGCAGCGTCAGCAGCCACAGTGCGACCCGCAGCGTCTCGCGCAGGGGGGGCGGCGGTAACACGGCAACCTACCCATTCGGTTATTGCACGTACGGAGCAGCCGCTCTCAGCTGGGAGAACGTGACGGGTCTCGGAAACGCCTATCAGTGGATATCCAGAGCTCAAGCTAAAGGGATGCCCACTGGTTACAGTCCGCGCGTTGGAGCAACGGTAGTCTTCCAACCGGGAGTGCAAGGTGCTTCGTCGGGTGGTCACGTAGCACACGTCACCGCGGTCTACTCCAATGGCGCGTTCCAAGTAGAGGAGATGGACTTCTACGGTTACGGTGGTGGCTTCGGTAGCTTCTCGTTCCGAACGGCTCACACCGGACCGGGTGTCGCCTTCATCTACTAACCCCCGACCCGATGAAAGCGCTGCCGCACGTCCGCCGGCACGAATCGGCCGCGACCGTGGTGCGCATCGGATCGCAGCACATCCCGTCCATTCCGGTCTCTGTCGGGGTGACTCCGCGCTTCCAGTGTGCGCGAGCACCCTTTGCCTTGCCCGCCCCCGCGACCTCACCATCGAGGCTGCGGGGGCGCGCCGTATTGGAGCGCCGCACCCCGCAGCCAAACCCTCCGTACCCACTATCCTACGGAGACACGACAACGATGCTGTATTGCTGCGTATATCATCTTACGACCTAGGTGAAAATGCCCAAACATTCAGCGGTGTGTGACCCCAACGAGCCGACTCTCGTTTCAATTCGATGAGGACACTTGTCGGCATCGCAGGGCGGCCTCACGCTCTGTGGCCTTCAAACCGTGCTCGCTTAGGGGTGGGAGAAGTGAAGCAGGTTGTGGCGAGCGAGTAATGCGCACCTGAAGGCTGGGCCGATCTGCCTGATCCAGGCTTCCGGCCGGGCATCTTTGCGCCAGCCAAGGTAGGCAGCATGCCGGTAGGTGCTCTCCGAGAGCGGCAGGCTGTGCGGGCATCGCGCCTCGATCCCCTTCCCCCAGATGACACCGTGCCTGTCGCCGCGCAGCATGCTGCCGGCGCTGCCGCCCGCGCCGCTTGCGCATGGGCTACCGCGATGACGCGCTAGAAAGGGACACCTTCGAACCCGCTGGCGCGCCGCGGCAATACAGTCACGCGCACCAGCGTGCCATGGCACCAACTACAGGGTAGTGCAGTGCTCAGCGACCCATGCCGTGCATGGGCGCCGTAGCGTAGAGAGAAGGCTACATGCACCGTCTCAGCACACCGAAACGGCTCGTCATTTTGGCGGTCACCGCCCTCGCCATCGCCGCGGTCTCCACGACCGCATTCCTCGTTCAGCAACCCGCCAGCCATGCGGACGCAGCACCGCAGATGACGCTGCAAAACCTCTCGTCGCTCGGCACCGGCTCGTTCGGCACGTATGCCGCAGGCATCAGTGGCGATACGCGCGACCAGGTGCTGCCCTCTGACACCGATCGCGATCAGCACACCAATGCCGTGTACGCCGACGCGCCGACGACCAACCCGAATCCATCGGGCAATGGCGTCACCGCCGGCTCGGCAAACGGCTGGCAGGGGCTGAATCACTTCGATCAGCGCACCCGCGACGGCGGCAACGCCTTTAGCCTCGAGCCGCCCGACCAGGGCCTCTGCGTGGGCAACGGCTTCGTGCTCGAACCCGTCAACGACGTGATGGTGGTCTTCGACAAGTCCGGCAACCGCCTCACGGAGCCGGAGTCGTTGAACACCTTCTTCGGCCTGCCCTGGGCCATCGATCGCAGCAACGGCGTTCGCGGTCCGTTCCTCAGCGATCCCAAGTGCCTCTTTGACGCCGACACCGGCCGCTTCTTCCTGACGATTCTGGAGGAAGATGCTTCGCCGTCGGTGCGCGCGCACACGCTGATCGCCGTCAGCAAGACGGCCGACCCGCGCGGCAACTGGAATCTCTACTCGATCGACGCCACCGACGACGGCCTGAACGGCACGCCTGCCAATCCCGGCTGCCCGTGCTTCGGCGACCAGCCGCTGATCGGCGCGAACGCCGACGCCTTCTTCATCAGCACCAACGAGTTTGGTGAGGGCTTCAACGGCGCGCAGGTCTACGCGATGGCGAAGCGGCCGCTGGCCGCGGGCTCGATGCCCAAGGTCGTCCACATCAACGCCGGGCTGATCTCGACGCCCGACGCTGGCGGCATCTGGTACTCCATCCAGCCGGCCACCGCACCGGTTGGTGTCCAGACCAACAATGTCGAGTACTTCCTGAGCGCACTGCAGTTTGGCCCCGCGCCGCTGGATAACCGCATCGCCGTGTGGTCCCTGGGCAACACCAGCGCCCTCGTCAGCGGCAACCCGATGGCGGTCACGCTCTCGCATACCGTCATCTCGTCCGAGATCTATGGCCAGCCGCCCAACGCCGCGCAGAAGCGTGGTGACACGCCGCTCGGCCAGTCGCTCCACAGCAAGGAGAACCAGCTCGCCGGCAACGACGACCGCATGAACCAGGTCGTCTACGCCAGCGGCATGCTGTGGTCGGGCGTCAACACGGTGATCGGCGACGGCAGCCGTGTCGGTATCGCCTACTTCATCGTCGCCCCGACCCTCAACGGGTACAACCTCTCGGCCTCGATGGTCAAGCAGGGCTACGTCTCAGTGGACGGCAACAACGTGCTCTTCCCCTCGATCGGCGTCAATGCCGCGGGCAAGGGCGCGATGACCTTCACCGTCTCCGGCCCCGGCTACTATCCAAGCGCGGCGTATGCCCTGATCGACGCCACCCACGGCGCCGGTGACGTGCATATCGCGGGCGCGGGCGTCGGCCCCGCCGACGGCTTCACTGGCTACGCGGCGTACGGCGGCAGCGGCGTCGAGCGCTGGGGTGACTACTCGGCCGCGGTGGCCGATAGCGACGGCTCGATCTGGTTCGCCACCGAGTACATCGCCCAGACCTGCACCGAGGCGCAGTACACGGCGGATAGCACCTGCGGCGGCACGCGCACGCTGCTCGCCAACTGGAGCACCTTCGTCGGCAACGTCAAGCCGTAATCACGGCACGACACCAGCAGACCGGCCTGCGGGACCTCCCTCGCGTGCCGCTCAGCTCGCCCGTCCGATCCCTTCGCGGGTCGGGCGGGCGCTTCTTTGGCCTCCAGATGTTCACGAGCCTGGCAGCTTGGCGCCGAAGATCGTGGCGAGGATGAAGATCGCGGCGATGCCGTTGTTGAGCGCGTGCAGCACCATCCCCGGCCAGATCGAGCCGAGCCGGTAGCGCATGCCCGCCAGAATCAGGCCGATGGCGAAGAGCAGCACCGCCGAGCCGAGGTCGCCGTGGACCAGCGTGAAGAGCGCCGTGGCAATCAGCGCCGCCAGCCAGACATGCACCCCGCGCAGCAGGCCCGCGAAGAGGTAGCCGCGGAAGAAGATCTCCTCGCAGAAGGGCGCCACGAAGACCGCGCCGATCAGCGTGCAGATCGT
>DASVAA010000185.1:0-28972 GCA_036376595.1 Ktedonobacterales bacterium
TCTGGAGGAGCGTGGGGAGCAACAGAAGGCCTATGACGCACTCAAACAGGCCGTCGCTGTCTCACCTCGCGCCGGTACCATGCGCTAGCGTCCACGTCGTTGTTCGCAAGCCGCCGCCTCTGTCCGCTCACGAGTTGCCACTGGTGTTGCCAGTGGTGGGCGATAGAGGCGGCGTTCTGCGCCCCGTGCGATGCGCGGCGTAAATGGCGCCCTATGCTGTGCGTCAGGTGTGGTGAGGATGCCACCGTGCCAGCTACCAGCGAGCGTGAACGTGAACAGCCGCGCACTCCTCTGGGCGGTCACACGGAGGGTCATCCGTGACGTGACAACGCTTGCGATGATATGAGAAGATCACGAACGCGGGCGGGCACGCATACCCGCGCTCGTCGTGCCCCGCTCGCGGGCGGCTCGGTCGCGGCGGAGTCTGGCGCGGAGCGCGGAGCCAGGCGCGTGAACGACACGTACACGTAAGGGAGCACGGGATGGGATTGGACGTGGCACGGCAGCGCCAGGCCGACCAGGCGGGCGGAACGCGGCCCGCGCTCCGCCGCGCGGTGGGGCTATGGCGCGGGCGTAAGACGGGACCTGGCGCCGCCGGACGCCTCGCCGGGCTGCGGCTGGCACGCGGATGGCCTCTGCTGCTGGCGGTTGGCGCCGGCATGTTGGTCGCCGTGGTGCTCGTCTGCACGGTCCCACTGTACACGAGCCTCGTCGCCAACGTGCAGCTCCAGCGCGCGATCCACTCCGGCAGCCCCTCCGACTACAACGTGCAGGCTGTCGCCGTGAGCGACACCATCGCGGCCACCCCGCGCGGCTCGACCGATACGGCGGTGACGGCGCTCGGCAAGCAATATCTCGGCTCATTCGCGGCCGTCGCCCCTACTTATTACACCGTTTCCGACGACATGCTGCTGCTCAAGCTCGGCACGCAGACCTTCAACCCCAGCGACCCGCGCGCGCGGCAAGTTACCTATGACGCCTTCGATTTCGCGGCCGCCGCGCCGCACATGCACATCCTCGCCGGCAGCGTGCCGCACGCGGGCGCGGCCGAGGCGATGGTCACCAAAGAGATGGCCGACGCCTTCCACATCACGCCGGGCGCCGCGCTCACCGTGGCCGAGTTTGGCGAGCACAACATCACCTCGACCGTCACCGTCTCCGGCGTCTGGGAGCCAACCGACGCGAGCGATCCCTATTGGAACGGGCTGGACTTCAGCGCCGACGGCAGTGGCACGCTGATCTACCCGGTGCTCGTCTCCGTGGACACGTTCTTCGGTCAGCTCGCGCATTTCGACACCCTGGGCATGCACCAGAACTGGATTTTCTATTCCCATCCCGACGCCATCACCACCGCGAACATGGCGCGTGTGGCGGCGGACATCGGCACCTTCCGCGCGCGCATGAACGGCAACGTGCAGGCGCTACCGGGTATCGCCTCGGTCAGCATACTCACCGGCCTCGACCAGACGATTAGCGACATCCAGTCGCAGCAGGCACTGCTGGCGTTGCCGCTCTACGTGATTGTCGCGCAGGTGGTGGGACTAGCGCTGCTCTTCGTCGCCGCGATGGCCGCTCTCTTGGTCGAAGGTCAGGCGCAGGAGATCACCACTCTGAAGTCGCGCGGAGCCAGCGGCAGCCAGCTTCTTACGACGTTCTCCGCACAGGGTGTGGTGATGGGTATCGTCGCGGCGGTGGTTGGACCGGTGCTGGCAGCGCTACTGGCGATCTGGCTGATCCAGCGCTTCGTCTCCAGTGCAGTGCTCTCCGGGGCGGGTATCTCGAGTTCCTATCTCACGCAGCTCGCCAGTCCCGCGGGGGTGATCTTGCCGGCGTTGGTCGGCGCACTGCTGGGCGTCGTTGCGGTGATTCTCACGGCGTGGCAGTCGGCCCAAATGGATGTGCTGGCCTTCCGCCGCGAGCAGGCGCGCCCCACTCGCGTGCCCTTCTGGAAGCGCTATTATCTCGATCTCGCGCTGGTGGCGCTGTGCCTGGTGGGCTACTTCGAGCTGGGCCAGTTCGGTGGCACGACCACCCGCGCAGCACTGGGCGGCGCCAATAGTCCGCTGCTGCTGGTGACACCCGCGCTGCTGCTGCTGGCGGGCGCGCTGATCGTGCTGCGTGTGCTGCCCCTGGGAGCGCAGGCCGGCGCACGGCTGGCGGCACGCGGCAAGGGCCTGACCTCCCTGCTGGCCTTCGCGCAGGTCGAGCGCAGCCCCGGCCGCTACAGTCGCATGACGCTGCTGCTGGTGCTGGCGGTGGGGCTAGGCTTCTTCGCGCTCACCTTCGACTCCTCGCTAACGCACAACGTGCGTGACCAGGCGGCGTACAGCGTCGGCGCTGACGTGCGGCTGCAAACGAGCAACGGCCTGGGCGATAAGCGCGACGCCGCCGAGCTGGCGCTGCTGCGGCAGCAGCCGGGCATCGCGACGATCAGCGAGGCCTACCGCACGCAGCTCTCCACCACCCCCGACCTGGGGAGCAACCCGGTGGATGTGCTCGGCGTGGACCCGGCCACCTTTGCCGCCGTCGCCGGGCCGGTCTCGTGGCGCGGCGACTACGCCAGCGCCTCGCTGCCGGACCTCATGGGGCGGCTCAAGATCGCCGATTCATCCGGCCGCGTGGGAGCGCTGATCAGCGACGATTTCGCCGCGCAGTTCCACGTCGCCGCCGGCCAAGCCTTTACGCTGAGTCTCCCCAGTTCCGGCGTGGCGACCTTCAGCGCTGTCGCCATCGTGCATGAGTTCCCGACGCTCTATCCACAGCGCGAGACCGGCAGCTTCGTCGTCGCCAACATGAATCAGCTCTTCAGCGCTATCAAGGGGAATCTGCAGCCCGGCGATGATACGAGCCTCTACGGCCCCAACGAGTTCTGGCTGCGTTACACCGGGACGGCGGCGCAAGAGTCGCGGCTCGTGACGACCCTGCGTGAGGGTAAGTTCCACTCCCAGGCGGTGCTGGGCCTGCGCGACACCACCGCCGCCAACCAGGCGAATCCCGTCTCGGCAGGCATGCGCGGGCTGCTGCTGGTGGGCGCGGTGACAGCGGCGCTGCTAGCGGTGCTGGGCAGCATCATCCAATCGCTGCTGGCGACGCGCCAGCGGGCGCGGCAGTTTGCCGTGTTGCGCACCATCGGCATGGCTGGGCGCGAGCTGACCGGGCTGCTGCTGGGCGAACAGGTGGTGGTCTACCTCTTCGGCTTGGTCGGCGGCATCATCCTGGGCCTGGTGCTGACCTCCGCCACGCTGCCCTTCTTGCAGTTCAGCACGACGACCGTGGACACCAGCACGCTGGGCATCCCGGCCTACGTGCTGACCTTCAACTGGCAGGCGATCGGCTACTTCTTCCTGGCGCTGCTGGCAGCCTTCGTCGTGGCGCTGCTGATCGCGGCGCGCTACGCCAACACGATTGGCCTGGGCAAGGCGCTGCGACTCGGTGAAGATTGATGGCGACTGGCGCGGCCGATGGTCGCGGCCATGAATGGCCGGCGCACGGCGAAGCGGCGTACACGCCACAGATTCTGCTCGAAGCGATGTGATGGCAGCGAAGGGATAACCAACAGTGGCAGAGATACTGGTCGAGACCCACGGACTCGTGAAAATCTACAAGTCCGCGGATCTCGAGGTCGTGGCGCTGCAAGGGCTGGACCTGCTGGTGCCGCGCGGCGAGATGCTGGCGCTGGTGGGGCCTTCGGGCGCCGGCAAGAGCACGCTGCTCAACATCCTGGGCGGGCTGGATGCTCCCAGCGCGGGGCGTTGCGAGGTGGCGGGTGTGGACCTCACGCGGCTGAGCGCGCGCGATCGCCTGCTCTACCGCCGGCGCATCGTCGGCCACGTCTGGCAGCAGACCAGCCGCAATCTGCTGGCTGACCTCACGCTGCTCGACAACGTGATGATCCCCATGATCCTGGGCGGCTATCCGGCGCGCAAGCGCAAGAAGCGCGCGAAGTATCTGCTGGAGATGGTCGGCCTCGGCCCGCGCATGCACCACCGGCCCGAGCGCCTCTCGGGCGGCGAGCAGCAGCGTGGGGCGCTGGCCGTGGCGCTCGCCAACGAGCCGCCGCTGCTGTTGGCCGACGAGCCGACCGGCGAGCTGGATAGCGTCACGGCGCGCGAGGTGCTCGGCCTGCTGCGCACGCTAAACCAGGAGCTGGGGCTGACGACCATCGTCGTCACACACGATAAGCTCGTCGCCGAGGCGATGGATCGCTCGATCGCGATCCGCGACGGCCGCACCAGCACTGAGGTGGTTCACTCGGAAGAGGCCGCTGAGGAAACAGTGATCATTGATAGCGTCGGCCGCTTGCAAATCCCCAAGGCGCTGCTGGAGTCGGTGGCCTTCGGCGGCCGCGCGGTGGTCCACTTCGCCGGCGATCATCTGGAATTGTGGCCTCCGGGCGCCGTGCCGCGGAGCTACAGCGGCAGTCACGCGACCGATGAATCAATCCGCTGATCGGTCGCCGCGGACCCTTGATGTTGGCACGCCTGGCGCGGTAGAACGAGACCAGCGCCGCCGGTCCCGTAGGGGCGTACGGTGTACGCCTGGCTGCACACGGTCTATGCCCGGCGCGGGACGGCGCGAGAGGGAGGCAGCCGCGCCATGTACCAGACCCACATCGGCCACGCGCATCTCAAGGTGCGCGACCTCGACCGCAGCAGCGCCTTCTACACGCGCTTCCTCAACCTGCACGAGACGGAGCGCGTCGGCGATCGATACGCCTTCCTGACCGGCGGCGCGCTGCACCACGAGATCGCGCTGCAGCACGTCGGCCCCGACGCGCCCCAGCCGTCGGAGCGCGGGACGGGCCTGTATCACGTCGCCTTCGAGGTATCCAGCGCGCGCGATTTCGCCGCCGCGTACCGCGCGCTGACCGCGGCGGGTGTCTCGGTCGCGCCGGTGGACCATCTGATCTCGTGGGCGCTGTACTTCGACGATCCCGACGGCAACGGGCTGGAGATCTACTGGGATACGCGCGAGCGTCCCGAGGGCGCGTCGCTGTGGCGCGGCGTCAACCGGCCGCTGGAGCCGGAGACGATCCGCGCGGCATTGCGGGCGCCCACTGGACACCCCGACGAGGAGGGGCAGCCATGACGATGACGATTGGGGATGTGCAATATTCGCTGGCGGCCACCGGCCTCAACGACCTGCTGGCGCATGTGCAGACACTCGTGCAGCCGGCGATCCGCCTGACCGCGCATGCCAGCGTGCAGGACACCATTGCCGTGGGCGCGTCGGAGCTAGGCGGCCAGCCGGATCTCCCGCCCAACACCCCGTGGCCGGCCAAACAAGGCGCGCCGCTGTCCTTCGTGGCGCAGATCCGGCTGGAGGAGGTCGTCCCCTACGACACCGCGCACGTGCTGCCGCCCAAGGGGCTGCTCTCCTTCTTCTACGACGCCCAGCAAGAAACCTACGGCGGCAGCCCATCGGACCGCGATGGCTTCCACGTCTTCTACTTCGCCGACGCGGCCGGCGTGTGGCGCCAGTCGTTCCCCGATGCGCTGCCTGCCAGTGCGCGCTTCACGCCCTGCGCGATCACGTACGCGACCGAGCTGACACTGCCCGATACGCCGACCGTCGCGCTGCCCAACCTGACCTGGACGCCCGATCAGCAGAAGACCTACGAGACCGTGCTGGCGACGCTGCCCGGCGCGGCGGAGCAGCATGCCGCGCCACAGGACCAGCTCCTCGGCTATCCCGACACGCTCCAGGACGATATGCGCCTCGAATGCCAGCTCGCCTCGCATGGGGTGGACGTTTCACAGATGGCGAGCGATCCACGGGCCAAAGCGTTGATTCCCGGCGCCGACGACTGGACGCTGCTGCTGCAAGTGGATTCGGATGGGCAGGCGGGGATGCGCTGGGGCGATGGCGGCATCCTGTATTATTGGATCGAGCAGAACGCGCTGCGGTCGGCGAGCTTCTCGAACGTGTGGTGCGTCTTGCAGACGGAGTGAGTCGGTAGGCAAGACAAAGACACAGTCGGATGCATGATTCGGCGGCGTGCGCGAGCATCGTTGTGGCGCGCGATAGACGGAGGGGACACGTTCATGGTAGGGGGCAGATTGCGGGTGATCGTGTCGCTGGTGGCGGTGGCTGCGGTGCTGGTCGCAGCGCTCGCCGGCTGCGCGACAACAGCCACGGACACGACGAGCGCGCAGCACCAGTTCGGCGTGCAGACCAAAACGTCCGGCTGCCAGGCGCACAATGGTCTGCCCGATTCCGCCTGCACGCCGGGCGCAATTTTCTCCGACGCCACCACCGACAAGATCTGCGTGTCGGGCTACGCCTCGTCGGTGCGCAACGTGCCGACCTCCGAGAAGGACCAAGTGTACGCCGAGTACGGCATCACCAGCCACTACACGGGCCAGTATGAGGTGGACCACCTGGTGAGCCTGGAGCTGGGCGGCTCGAACGATATCTCGAACCTGTGGCCGGAGCTTGCCAACCCGACGCCCGGCTTCCACCAGAAAGATCAGGTCGAGAACTACCTGCACGATCAGGTCTGCTCCGGCAAGATCGCGCTGCACGACGCCCAGGTGGAGATCGCGACCAACTGGCTGCAGATCTATCAGCAGATGCCGGCGTAATCGGCACTTGGCACAAATGTCCGTATCAGGCAGCTACCCCCGCGGCCCGGCGCCACTCGTAGCGCGCCAGCGCCGCCATGACGAGCGTGACGGCCAGCAGTCCGCCGACGATCGCCCACTCGACCCAACCCTGCCCGCCGTCGGGATCGACGTGGAAGACGGTCTCGATCCAGGCGCGATTCAGCAGGGTCACGACGAACATGATGCCGGAGATGATGCCCAGAACGGTCTCGGGGTAGAACCGCGGGCGCAAGCTGTTCCTCATCGTGCATGACCTCCGTATGCATGCGGGCGCCGGGCCTCGTTGCTCGGTGGGATGAATCGTAGGCGGCGCCTCGATCGTTTGTCAACCGCATGAGATCCGCACACTTGGCCAACCGATCCTGGGCCTGCGCACGCCTACGTAGGCATTCGCCACATCCGCGGATGCGTGGATGCGGCCACCGTGGTGCAGAGACGCGCGAACACATCGGCCGCCTCGATCTGGTCGGCGATCTGATCGGCCAGCACCTGACCCACCTGGCCGTTCGACCGATCCAGCCAATAGGGAATACCCCACGCTGTGAGCCGATCAATGAGCGGCTCGCAGAGCGCGTTGTCTGTGTGCGTGTGGCTGATGAAAACCCGCGCGTTGCCCATACATCCCCCCTCGCTCCACCAACTTGCGGACTACATCGCGCTCTGCGGCTTCGTTGACCAGCGGCTCATGCGGTCCGGATCGCCGCCGCGTCGTGCAGGCCCAGCTCGTCAATGGTCGCTTGGCGCATGATGTATTTTTGTATCTTGCCCGTCACGGTCATCGGGAAGGCGTCCACGAACTTCCAGTAGCGCGGAATCTTGAAGGTCGCGATCTGGCCCTGGCAGAAGGCGCGCATCTCGTCGGGCGTGGCGGTCTGGCCCTCCTTCAGCTTGACCCACGCGGCCAGCTCTTCGCCGTACTTGGCGTCAGGCACGCCGAAGACCTGCACATCGCTCACCTTGGGATTCTTGTAGAGGAACTCCTCGATCTCGCGCGGATAGATGTTCTCGCCGCCGCGGATCACCATATCCTTGAGTCGGCCGACGATGTTGACGTAGCCCTGCTCGTCCATCACGGCCAGGTCACCGGTATGCATCCAGCGCGCGGAGTCGATCGCCTGATGCGTTGCCTCGGCGTTGTTCCAGTAGCCCAGCATCACGCAGTAGCCGCGGGTGAGCAGCTCGCCCGGCTGGCCGGCGGGCACCACCTTACCACTCGTGGCGTCCACGACCTTGACCTCGGCATGCGGGTGGATCTGGCCGACGGTCTCGGTACGCTTATCCAGCGGGTCGTTCAGGTGCGACTGGAACGAGACGGGGCTGGTTTCGGTCATGCCGTAGGCGATCTCGACCTCGCGCATGTTCATCTTGTCGATCACCTGCCGCATGACCTCGATGGGGCAAGGCGAGCCGGCCATCAGCCCGGTGCGCAGCGAGGTGAGGTCGTATTGCGCGAAGTCGGGGTGCGCCAGCTCGGCGATGAACATCGTCGGCACGCCGTAGAGCGCGGTGCAGCGCTCGGCCGCCACGGCTTCGAGCGTCGCCTTGGCGTCGAACGTCTCGGCGGGATAGATGACGGCCGCACCCGCGGTCATCGTGGCGAGGTTGCCCAGCACGCAGCCGAAGCAGTGGTAGAGCGGCACCGGCGCGCAGAGCCGGTCTTGCTCGGTAAAGCCCTGCAATTGCCCGACGAAATAGCCGTTGTTGAGGATGTTGTGGTGCGAGAGGGTCGCGCCCTTGGGGTTGCCGGTGGTGCCGGAGGTGTACTGGATGTTGATCGGGTCGTCGAATTCCAGGTCTGCCTGGCGCGCGGCAAGCTGATCGGGGGCGACCTCTTTGGCGCGCTCCATCACCTCGCCCCAGACCCACATGCCCGGCGTGCGCTCGGTGCCCAGGCGGATCACGTGGCGCAGGGCAGGCAGCGTGTGGCTGTCGAGCTGCCCCGGCGCGCAGCGCGCCAGCTCGGGGGCCAGCGTTTGCAGCATCTCGAGGTAGCTGGTGGTGCGGAAGCTGGGCGCCAGCACGAGCGTATTGCAGCCGGACTGATTGAGCGCGTACTCCAGCTCATGCACGCGATAGGCGGGGTTGACGTTGACGAGGATCGCGCCGATCTTGGCGCAGCCGTACTGCGTGATGGCCCACTCGGCGTGCGTCGGCGACCAGATGCCCACGCGGTCGCCCTTCTGGATGCCGAGCGCCATCAGGCCGCGGGCGAAGCGATTGACTTCATCCTGAAACTGCGTCCAGGTGTAGCGCAGCCCTTGGTGGCGCGAGATCAGCGCGTCGCGGTCGGGGAAGCGCGCGACGGTGCGGTCGAAGGCGTCGCCGATGGTCATGCCAATCAGCGGGATGTCGCTGGTGCCGTTGACATAGCTCCACGTCACCGCGCTGCGATCCGAAACGTCGGTCGCGGTTTGCGTTTGGGCCTGCGTCATGGAACAACCTCCTGCGCGTGCCTGCTCCGGCGCGTGCGCTCGCGTCTCGGCGATCGTCCGCCGCCATCATGGTCCCGGGGCGCGTGGCCCGGCGGGCGATCGTGCTCGTGCAGCCATTGTGCGCGGCAGCGGCGCGGCGTGTCAACGATCTCGCGGCGCGAGGAGTGTGGGAAGCACGTCAGCCTATGCCTTGACGAGGGCGCATGCCATGCGGTACACTACGCTGCGTTGCGGATGCGATGTCGTCCGCCGTACGCCGGTGTAGCTCAGTGGCAGAGCAGCGGTTTCGTAAACCGCAGGCCGTGGGTTCAAGTCCCACCACCGGCTCCGAGGTCAGTCAGATCATGGCCCGCACGCCACGCAGTCAGACCCCACGCCATGATTGGCCGCGCACAATGTAGCCCACCATCTCAGGCGAAACGCCATAGCGGGGCGCGAGATCGCGGTACGTATACTGTCCGGTGGCGTGCAGCCTCCGAATCTCGCGCACGTCCTCTGGCGTCAACTTACCCGCTCGCGGCGGGCAGTATCCCTCGCGCTGCCAGGATGACCTGCCCTTGCGCCACATGTCTGCCTGATTGTCTCCGTTGCTACCGAGCCAGAGATGGGCAGGGTTGCAGCAGACAGGATTATCACAGGTATGGCACACCTGTAGCCCATCGGGGATCTCGCCTTTGGCGAGGATGAAGGCCATGCGATGCGCGCCGATCTTCTCCTTGCCGTACTCGGTCCGGCCGAGCGTGAATTGACCATACCCCTTTCTGGCGAGCCCACCAGTCTACGGCCAGCACTCGTCAGGCGCGCCTCTGGCAACGTGACGCCAGAACCGATCTTCGATAGGCTGCCGCTTGTTCGGAGTCTTCCGTGCGCCCATACCTGTCTTGCCTCAGACTGTCAACCGGCCGGTTGCATAGGAGAGTATTCGCAAGCATAGAACCGAACTACGAAAATGGCAAGTTACAAGTCTTGGTCTCCCGGTGTTGACACGCGATGTAAGCTTGCCGTGGCGAGATCAGGCAAGGGGTGCTTCGGCGTCAGGGGCGACGAGCCGAGAAGGAAGCCGGGGTGGGTGCATGACTACCTGAGCGCGCGTAAAGCGCCACGGTTGGCCCGGTGCGACTGCAGGGCGGCTTGTCCCTGAGGGCAGCGGCAGGAAGGCGTAACAACCGGACGCCGCGGCGATAGCAGCGAAGCCGGGCAGGGTGGAGGCGGATCGGATGGCCCCGTGCCATCCAACTGTGGTGAGGTGCGCCAGGCAGCGCAGGAAGTGCGGTGCGCGGTCATGCGGATGGTGACCTATCAGGCGATGCTCTCCAATCCGAACAATCTCGCGCGCGTGCAGGCCGCCCGGCGCGGCGTCGAAGCGGCCGGCGGGAAGGTGACGATCGCGCCGCCGACCAAGGAGGGCATGACGCTCGTCACGCTGCTGCTGCCCGAAGGCGTCTTCCCCGCGCAGTTCTTTCCGGAGTTGCCGTTCTATCCCGCGTAGCGCGACGCAACGCAACGCGACACGAAAGGATCACAGGCCATGCGGTGGTTTGGTTGGTTCCGCAAGAAGCCGGCGTCAGCCGAGGCGGTTGGCTCGTCGGTCGCGATGATCGGCGGCCGCCTGCGCAAGGTTGGCATCCCCTACGCCCTGCCCGCCGACCTGGAGGAGCAGAATCGGCTCGACTTCCAGCACTACGTGCTGCGCTTCACCTTCAAGGGCAACTACGCGGCACCGCTCGACAACCCGCGGACGATCCTCGACGTAGGCTGCGGGACCGGGCTGTGGGCGCGCGAGATGGCGGCGCTCTTCCCACAGGCCGAGGTGACGGGCTTCGACGTCAATCTGCCGCCGGCCGACGAGCGTGGGGGCGTGGCCTACGGCGTGCCGCTGCGCCCGCCCAACTACCGCTTCCAGGCGGGCAACGTCCTCGAAGGGCTGCCGTTCCCCGACCAGAGCTTTGATTTCGTCCACATGCGGCTGCTGGTGCTGGCGATTCCCCATGACCGCTGGCCCTTCGTCGTCAACGAGCTGGCGCGCGTGGCACGCGTGGGCGGCTGGGTCGAGTCCGTCGAGGCGGGCACGCTGCGCAACGGTGGCCCGGCGACTGACCTGATCATGACGTGGATTATGAGCATGCTCGCCCAGCGAGGCATCAGCTTCCCCGATGGCGGCTCGGTGGGCGGGCTAATGCGCGCCGCGGGGCTGGCGAATGTGGTGGCGCAGGAGGCCGACCTGCCCTTCGGGCCGTACGGCGGGCGTGTCGGCTCGCTGCTGGCGACGGACTTCTCCAACGGCGCACGCGCCTACGGTGGCCTGTTCGAGAAGCTGGGCATCGCGACGGTCGCGCAGTTCGACCAGGCGATGGCCCAGGCGGCGGCGGACACCAGCTCGGCCGAAATCCGCTGCATCTCGCCGTTCTTCATCGCCTACGGCCAGCGCCTCGGGTAGGGGTCAGGGCGCGGTATTTCGCGGCGCGCTATCATTGGTTCTGCTGGCAAATCCAGTGGATCGAGCGCATCAGGCTGCCTCCGCTTTGCCGATGCGCGTTGACTCGCTAAGAGAACCTGGGGTGCTGGCGGCGACGAACTGCATCACCTACGGCGAGAGGATGGCATCGGCATGGGTATGGGCACGGGTACGCGCGAGACATCGGCTGCGGCGGTCCCACAACGGCGCATCGAGGACGAGCGGCTGATCACGGGGCGCGGCCAGTTCGTGGACGACGTGCGGCTGCCCGAAGGGCGGCCCGCCATGCTGCACGTGGCCTTTGTGCGCAGCCCCTATGCCCACGCGGAGATCGGCGCCGTCCATGTCGAGCGCGCCAGGGCGCAGCCGGGGGTCGTGGACGTGCGGTCGGGCGCGGACCTGGCGGGCGCGCTGCACCCATTCGAGATCGGCGTGCCCCTGCCGGACCTGCGGAAGACGGAGCGCCGGCCGCTGGCGGTCGGCAAGGCGCGCTACGTGGGCGATCCGATGGCGGTCGTGCTGGCCGAGAGCGCGGAGATCGCCGAGACGGCCCGCGATCTGGTCGAGGTGGACTACACGCCGCTGCCGGCCGCGGTAGACGTGGAAGCGGCTGCCGCGCCCGATGCACCGCTGCTCTACGACGACTTCGACTCCAACGTCGCGTTCGAGGCGCCCTCCGGCGGCGGCGATATCGAGGCGGCGTTCACGGAAGCCGACCGTACCGTCACGCTGCGGCTGGTCAACCAGCGGCTCGCGCCCAGCTCGCTGGAGCCGCGGGCCTGCCTCTTCGACTACCAGCCCGAGACCGGCGAGCTGCACGCCTGGCTCTCGTCGCAGGCGGTGTATGGCGCGCGCGAGGCGCTGGCCGGCGTGCTGGACCTCGACCGCGCACATATCCATGTCGTCAGCGCCGACGTGGGCGGCGGCTTCGGCAGCAAGACGCGCTTCGTCGGCGAAGAGTTCGTCGCCGCCTGGCTGGCCGTCACACGCGGGCGGCCGGTCAAGTGGATCGAGACGCGCAGCGAGAACCTGCAAACGCAGACGCACGGCCGCGGCCAGGTGAGCTACGTGGAGGCGGCCTTCACCAACGACGGGCTGCTGCTGGGCCTCAAGGTGCGCACGTACGCCGACCTGGGCGCGTTTCTGACCGCGATCTCCGCGATGGTGCCCGCGCGCGTGCCCTCACAACTCTGCGGACCCTATCGTGTGCGGGCCGTCGAGGGGCGGGTCGTGGGCGTGCTGACCAACAAGGTGCCGACGGCGCCCTACCGCGGCGCCGGCCGCCCGGAGGCCGCCTACATCCTGGAGCGCACGATGGACCGCATCGCCGCCGAGCTGGGCCTCGATGCGGCCGAGGTGCGGCGGCGCAACCTGCTGGCGCCCGACGCCTTCCCCTATCGCACGCCCACCGGCCTGACCTACGACAGTGGCAATTACCAGGCTGTGCTCGACCGCGCGCTGGAGCTGGCGGATTATCAAGGCTGGCGTGCACGGCAGCGCGAGCGCCGCGCCGCGAACGACCCACGCCAGATCGGCATCGGTCTGGCGACGTTCATCGAGAGCACCGGCGGCGCGATGGCCGGTCCGGGCGCGCCACAGGAGGCCGCGACGGTGCGCGTCATGACCGACGGCACGCTGCTGGTGGAGAGCGGCGTCGCCACCAACGGGCAGGGGCACTTCACCGCTTTCGCCCAGATTGCCGCCTCGGTCTTCGACCTGCCCAGCTCCAGCGTGGCCGTGCGCATGGGCGATAGCGATCTCCCGGCGTTCGGTTTCGGCACGTTCGGCAGCCGCACGCTCCAGACGGCGGGGACGGCGGTGCATCTGGCGGCAGAGGCGGCGCGCGAGAAGGCGCTGCACGTCGCCGCGGAGCGCCTGGAAGCGAATCCCGCCGATCTGGTGATCGAGGGCGGCAAGGTGATGGTGCGGGGCGTTCCGGGCCGCGCCATCGGCCTGGGCGAGCTGGCCCGGCTGGTGGAGGAGCAGCCCGATCTGATCGCGCACGAGCCGCCCAATCGTGTCAACGGCGCGCCCATCGAGGGGCTGGCCGCATGGCGCGACTTCGCGCCGCCGGGCACGACGTTTGCCTTCGGCGCTCACGTTGCGGTCGTGGAGGTGGATACCGAGACCGGCGAGGTGCGGCTCGTCAAGATGGTCGCGGTGGACGACTGCGGGCGCGTACTCAATCCGTTCCTGGTCGAGGCGCAGGTGCGCGGCGGGCTGGCGCAGGGCATCGGGCAGGCGCTCTACGAAGAGGCGGCGTACGATGCCGAGACCGGCCAGCCGTTGGGCGGCACGCTGTTGGACTACAGTCTGCCGACGATGACCAGCGTGCCAGCGTTCGTGACCGATTCGGTTGAGACGCCGTCGCCGCTCAATCCACTGGGCGCGAAGGGCGTGGGCGAGGCCGGCACCATCGGCGGTCCTCCGGCCGTGGTGACCGCCGCGCTGGACGCGCTGGCGCCGCTGGGCATCACCGCGCTTGACATGCCCCTCACGCCGCGGAAGGTGTGGTCCGCCATCCAGGCGGCGAAGAGTGAGAGCAAGTAAGCTGGGGAGAGAGCGGGTTTAGATGTTGCGCGGCGCCAGGACCTCGTGGGCGGCCAGAGGCGCACCGTAGATATCCCGCTCGGTGACCTAACAGACGAGTGCTAGTCAGGTCGTGTACTGAACAACTGACCCCAGCTACAGTGTCGTTGCGAAGCTCATTCCGTGTCTGGCTGCACATGTATCGTTCGCGCTCATGTTGGCTGTTCCTCGCCAGTCACACTGGCACTGGTCCCAACGCCGAGCACCAGTACCGGAATGTCCCGGTTGCTAACGCCCCGATATTCCAAGATGGCCCGTATTTGCTCGAAACACCCGATGCCCGTAGACATCCAGCCCCGGACAAAGCTCCTCATCGGGACAACCTCGACGCCTGCCTGGAAGTACCCGCGCTGTGCGAAGATCGGCATCTTAACGAGCACGTCCCAACCCAAGAACGCATATTTGCCAAACTGGACTTCTAATCCCAGGCCGTTCTTGACGCCGTCACCCTCGATAAAGCCAGAGTACGCCTCGCCAGTTTCCGGAACCGTGGTGTGGTAAACGATGCGCGGTTTCGTCCAGCCTTGCTTGTAGAGCTGCTCGTCAAGTAGTGCCTTGTTGAGGGCGACAGGTGAGTAAAGCATACGCCCTGGCATCGTCAGTTCAAGACTCTCTTTGATGCGAGCAGCGGCAGCATCTACATTGGCAATTGCCGCCTGGATTTCCTCCAGCTCATCGCGGAACTGCGACTCTACAACCTCTTTGCCTCGGTTGAATGAGTATGTGGCGACAATCAGCATGCTCCACGGCCTCACTTCTGGCGCAGTGGGTCATCCGTTTCCCCAAGCAACCATGAAGAAGACACGCCCAGTGCTGTTGCCAATGCCGCCAACTCAATGTCCGAGACAACTCGTTGCTGCTGCTCAATTTTCGTGATTGCGGTGCGATCACGGTCAACGCCGCTCAATTGGAGCAGTGCCGCCAAACCATCCTGCGTCAGCTTCGGCTGTCGTGCGCGCCGAGCCTGCCTCACACGAGGACCCACGATATTCTGCATGTGCCCTCGCCCTCCTCGGTTGCACGCACGAGCCTAGCAGAAAAGGCGCGGGGAAATGTGCTAGAACCGCACATTTTTTTTTGTAGCAAGACACGAAATGGCCCCTGCTGGACGGCAGGGGCCGAATCGAGGATATCAGCCTCGGTCTTCATCGTCACCAATCGCCCACAGACTCCAATTGGCGTGCGCGACCCCTGCTTTCCTATCAAGTCGTGCCTCAGTGGCCTCGCCCGGTGTTGCCTTATCCCAGTGGGCCGGACGCCGTGTGGTACTAGAATTGGGCGGCGGCTTGTACACCGGCCTATCAATGGGTCGTGTCTTGAGCAAACCCTGCGCGGCGAGAGTGACGCGTTCGCGCGCGATTTCGACGTATTCGCCCACAATGTCACAGCCGGCGCCCCTACGCCCCTGCCTAGTCGCCGCCACCACCGTCGTGCCCGCGCCCATGTATGGATCGAACACCCAATCGCCTGGGTTGGTGAGTGCAAGCACTAACCGCTCAATGAGCTCAACGGGAAACTGACATGGGTGCGCTGTCTTTTCTGGATGATTGTGCTTGACATTCGGAATTATCCACAAGTCGCCGGGGTTCTTGCCAAGAGGATTGGCCGAGTATTGCCCTGCCTTTGGCCCCTTGTAATACTTCTTACCCGGGTATTTCTGGGGCACGCGCACGGCGTCAAGGTTGAAGGTGTACCTGTCGCTCTTGGTAAACCACGCGATCGTCTCGTAACGCCCGCTGAATCGTCGCGAACAATGCAAGCCGTGCTCAAAATGCCAGACGATGCGGTTGCGCAACTGCAACCCATAGGACTTGAAGATGGGGTACAGCAACATGTCGAGCGGGTAAACCTCGCCGCTCGCGCTGATGTGATTGCCTACCTGCCAACAAATGCTGCCCTCGTTATGGAGCGCGGCGACGCACGCTTCGATCGTGCGGCGTTGCTCAGCCAAGTAATCGTCCAGCGTGAGTTTCTTGTGCTTCTCGTACAACTTACCGATGTTATACGGCGGGGACGTGACGATGAGCTTCTGGCTTCCTGCAGGTAGCGTGGCGAGACAATCAAGTCTGTCGCCGTGGTACAGAACTGCGCTTGCCTGAGGGTCAAAATGGTCCGCGATGCGAAAGTCTTCGTCCGCAAAGAGGAACAAGGATTCGCCCCCTTACTTACAGCAGCTACGCAGTATCACTGTGCACCCGCGCCGCTGACTCATTGATTACCTGTTCCCACAATCATACAGCAAGAAGGATGATGGGAGGAACAACCGCAGAGCGACTGCTCAGGTTTCTCTCCGCGACGCTGGATCCAGCCGTGACGTTATGGCGCACTGCTACAGTGCGTTGTCATATGCCCGGTAAGGGTGGTACGGGCCGACCAGTTCATACGTTGCGCAGGGCCAGCACCTCGCGCGCCGGCTTGCGGTCGCCGGTGCAGCTAATCATGCGTGGTGCCGCGTAGAAGCGCAGCGTGAAGCCTAGCGACTCGTAAAGCCGCACGATGCGCTCAGTGGCCTGATTGGAGAGCGCGACCGGACCGGGATGCGCCGCGAGCCACTCCACTAGCCGCACCTGATCGTCCCAGCCGAAGCCCTCTTTGCTGTACTGTGTGAACTCGACGTCGTAGGGCGGGTCGGCGTAGATGAAGTCGTCGGGCGCGCAGGCCACTGCCTCGAACGGACCGGCCGTCAGCTCCCAGCCGGCGAAGGCGGCGCGATAGGGCGTGAAGTCGCGCGTGTAGCTGATCGTCTTGTGGCGGCCAAAGGGCACGTTGAACGCGCCAGAGCGGTTGAAGCGGCACAGGCCGTTGTAGCCGGTGCGGTTGAGGTAGTAGAAGAGCGCGGCGGCCTCGGCGCTGGTCTCGCGCCCCTCGCGGATGAGTTGGTTGAAGCGCGCGCGGTGGGCGTAATAGAGGGCTGCGTCGTTGCGCATCTCGATCTCAATCGTCAGGCCATCCTTGAGCCAGCGATAGAAGTTAATCGCGTGCGGGTTGATGTCGTTGAGCAGCGCCCGCGCGGGGGCGAGGCCAAGCGTCACCGCCAGCCCGCCGCACAGCGGCTCGGCCAGCCGCCGCTGCGCATGCGCACGCCAGATCGGCGCGAGGTGCGGCACCAGCCAACGCTTGCCGCCGGCCCACTTGAGCGGCGGCGCGAGCGGTCGGGTTTGGGCGGTTCCGGGGAGAAGCTTAACCACGCGATCTCCGTAAGGTCAGGCCACTGCGCCAGCAGACGGCCTATGCACAGCATACCAAACGATCCGCTCAGCCGCGAATTCCGGCGGACCTCGCACTTCGTCTGTTGCGCACGCACCCCTCCGTGGGATACGCTGCCGGCGGATCGGGTCAGGCCGCGTCGCCGCCCATCCGCTGTGTGTGCCGGGGTTGGGATCGTGGGTGATGGATGGATGGGAGGCGGGAATATGACGCCTGCACAGAAGACACGGCTGAAGACGCAACTGACCGAGTGGATGAGAACGCGGCCGTCGCTGGCAGCTGCCACACTGGCGCTGGCGGTGATTGTGATCGTCGGGGGCATCGCGGGAGTGGCGCGCCTGAGCGGGCAAGCGTCGGCCTCTGGCGGCGCGGGCCAAAAGGGGCAGACTGCCACGAGCGCCACCAAGGGTGCCACGGCGACCGCGACCAGCGCCGCATCGTCCGGCCCGCGCGCGAGCTGGGCGCCCGCGACCCCGCCACCGCTGCTGCCCGGCGAGGCGCTGTGGAACGGCGTGCCCTCGATGCTGTGGGGCACCAACGATACCCAGAACTGGGACCCGTCGGCCAACCTGATCACCGAGCCGGCGATCCAGCAGGAGGTGAAGGCCGACCACCTGGCGCTGATCCGTACCTGGCTCTTCCAGATCGACCTCGCCACGAACAAGCCTGAGACCGACGAATACCAGCAGAGCAAAGTGCAGGCGGGACTCAACACCGGCGCGCGGCTGCTCTGCGAGCTGCCGACCGAGAACACGATGGCCTACGACGAGCACATGGTAACGCTCTTCAAGGGCAAGTGCTCGTACTACGAGTTCATGAACGAGCCGGATTACGAGCAGATACCCATCGAGACGTACGTCTCAAAGTGGACCAGTGAGATCCCGAAACTGCGCGCGATCGATCCCCACGCGCTCTTCGGCGGCCCTGCCGCCGCGGCCCCGCAGTTCAATCAATGCACCTACTCGGCCACCGCCCCCACCGTCTGCTATGTGCAGAAGGTGCTACTGGGGATGGCGCAGAACCACGTGCTGCCCGATTTCGTCACCTTCCACTGGTATCCCTGCTGGCAGGATAGCGCGGACTCGTGCATGAAAAAAGCCGACAGCTACGCCGAGCAGGTGACGTTGGTGCGCGGCTGGCTGACGCAGTACTTCGGCGCGGCCGGCGCGCGCATCCCGATCGGCATATCGGAGTGGAACGCCGATCCCTCGGCGCCAATGCCCGACTTCACCAAAGACGCCTGCTGGCTCGAGCAGTACAGCGTCACCGCGATCAAAAGCATGGCGCGCGCGGGCGTGGCCTTCGCCAACCAGCTCGACCTGGCAAACGCCGGCGGCTACGGCTCCGACGACATGGTGGATATCGCCAAGAACGGCGCGGCCAAGCCGCAGTACGTGGCGCTGCTGCGGCTAATGGAGAGCGTCAGCCCCTACGGCACGTTGCCCACGCCCCCACTGGCCTTTACGCCGCCGGCAAGCTGCCCCGGCGTGCCGTAACGGCGCTTGTTCCGCACAATCTCGAGTCAGTTGAGCCGTGGGTCGGTGTGCTGCCCATCCAGCGGCTCTCCCGCGCCCTCCGCGCTCGTCTCTGTGCCCTCCCGGACAGCCTCCTCCACGACTGCGATGAGCTGTTCGATGGAGAACGGCTTGGGCAGGCTCAGCAGGCGGCGATTGGGCAGGTAGCTGCGCAGCTCCTGAGCGGTAAATGCGCGGGCGGCGGTGAAGAGGATGAAGACGTGGCGCGCGGCGAGGTCGGGATCCATCCCCACCGCTTGCAGCAGCTTCAGGCCACTCAGCGTGGGGAGCATCAGGTCCAGCAGCACCACCAGCCGCTCGCTCTCGCGGCTGAGCAGGTCCAGGCCTGTCCGGCCATCCGGCGCCTCCAGCACCGCGTAGCCGCAATCTTCGAGCGTCGTGTGGACCGCGTTGCGGATGGTCTCTTCGTCTTCGATGATGAGGACCGTATGCGGGGGCGAGGGCGGGGGCATCGAGATCCTCCCTGATCTGCCTGGTCCGCGCACGTGGGCCAGCATAGCGCGCGGGCGGATACCGCGCCGTGTCGAGCGCGGATGGTGGGCCGCAAAGGTCGAGCTACCTGGTAGATCGCACATTACATGCCGAGCCGGCGGCGGCTAGCCCAAAGTGGCAGCGTGCGGGACACCAGGGCAGCGCCATAGTCAGGCAGGGCGGCGCTAGAGTCAGGACCTCCCCGGATGTGCCGCGTCATGGCGCGCCATATCGCACGCATCACGAGTACCGATCCCGTGGAAGAGGATGCGGCTGAGATGCTCGACCACCTGCTCCGGAGCCAGGCCGTCGCGGGTGATCAGGCGCGAGTAGGTCGGCGGGGCCATCAGCGCGCCCAAGACGCTCTGGATCACCGGCGTGGGCAGCGTCGCGTCGATCTCGCCGGCCGCCTTGCCGGCGTCGATCAGCTCGCCCAGGCGGGCGGAGATCGCATCCCACGTCTCGTGCGCCGCCTCGCGGTTCTCCAGCAGCCGGTTGCGCAGCTCGGGATCGCGGAAGATGGTGCCGATGAGCTGTAAGTAGCGCTGCAAGCCCCCAACCGCGCCGCCCGAATACACGTACTCCAGGACCGCGCGCAGCTTCTCGGCCGGCGACCGCGGCGAGGCGAAGATCTCGTCCATCGCCTGCTGGTAGCGCTCGGTCATACGCCGCAGCAGTGCGAAGACCATCTCTTCTTTGCCGCCGAAGTGCAGATAGACCGTGCCCTTGGAGATGCCCACGCGCGCCGCGATCTCCTCCATCGAGGTGTCGTGATAGCCCTTCTCCAGCAACAGCTCTTGCGCCGCGCGCAGGATGAGCTGCTCGCGCTCCTGGCGCTGGCGCTCTTTCAGCGAGGGCGCCGCCGCTGGCGTTGACATTGACATCGTCGTCCCTTCCCCTCAGTCTCGCATCTATCTCTAGCCCAAGCGGGCTGGTCTCTCTATCGGTGCCGCCAGCCCGCGCAGGCGGGTTATCAAGTCGCCGTGTAGGGGCGTACGGTGTACGCCCACTGATCACAGCATCGCAGCGGCCTCCTCGACGCGCGCCGCGAACTGGCTGTTGTAGAGATCGGCGTAGAAGCCGTTCGCCGCCAGCAGTTGCTCGTGCGTGCCCTGCTCGATGATGCGCCCGTGGTTCATCACCAGGATCAGCTCCGCGTCGCGGATCGTGCTCAGGCGGTGGGCGATCACGAAGGCCGTGCGGCCCTTCATCAGCTCGCTCATCGCCTTCTGGATCAGGATCTCGGTGCGCGTATCCACGCTGCTGGTCGCCTCGTCGAGGATCAACACCTCTGGGTCGGCCAGGAAGGCGCGCGCGATGGTCAGAAGCTGCTTCTGGCCCTGCGAGATGTTGGTCGCCTCCTGATTGAGCACCGTGTCGTACCCTTCGGGCAGCGTGCGGATGAAGTGGTCGGCCTGCGCCGCCCTGGCCGCCGCGACGATCTCCTCCTCGGTGGCGTTCTCGCGGCCGTAGGCGATGTTCTCGCGGATCGTGCCGTTGAAAAGCCAGGTGTCTTGCAGCACCATGCCGAACATGCGGCGCAGGTCGCCGCGGCGCAGCGCGGTGATGTTGGTGCCGTCCACCGTGATCTGGCCGCCGTCCAGCTCGTAGAAGCGCATCAGCAGGTTGACCAGCGTCGTCTTGCCGGCGCCGGTCGTGCCGACGATGGCGATCATCTGCCCTGGCCTGACGTTGATGTTCATGTCCTCGATCAGCGGCGTCTCCGGGTTGTAGCTGAAGTCCACGTGATCGAAGGCCACGGCGCCTTGCGGCTCGACGATCACCGCGGCCGGCTCGGCCTCAGGCGACTGTTCCTGCTCGTCGAGCAGCTCGAAGACGCGCTCGGCGGAGGCGATGGTGAGCTGGATCGTGTTGGCGAGGCTGGCGAGCTGGGTGATCGGCTGCGAGAACTGGCGCGCGTACTGGATGAACGCCTGCACGTCGCCAATCGCGATGCTGCCCTGGGTCACCATAATGCCGCCGATCACCGCGACCAGCACGTAGCCCAGGTTGCCGATGCTCATCATCAGCGGCATGATCATGCCGGAGACGAACTGCGCCCGCCAGCCGGCCTCGTAGAGCTTGTCGTTGCGCACATCGAACTCGGCGAGCGATTGCCGCTCGCGGCCGAAGGCCTTGACGATCTTGTGGCCAGTCAGCATCTCCTCGACGTGGCCGTTCAGCTCGCCCAGGGCGCGCTGCTGGCGCGCGAAGTAGCGCTGCGAGCGCTTGGCGATCACCATCGTGATGACGATGCTCAGCGGCAGCGTCACCAGCACTACCAGCGTCAGCAGCGGGCTGATGGTGAGCATGATGACCACCACGCCGACGACCGTCACCACCGAGGTCACGAGCTGGGTCACGTTCTGCTGCAGCGTGTTGGTGATGTTGTCGAGGTCGTTGACGGCGCGGCTCATGATCTCGCCGTGCGTCTGCGTGTCGTAGAAGCGCAGCGGCAGCCGCGCCAGCTTGGCCTCCACCTGCTCGCGCAGGCGGTAGACGGTACGCTGGGCGACGCCGGCCATCGCGAACTGCTGGATGTAGCCGAAGATCGCGCTGATGATGTAGAGGCCCAACAGGATCAGCAGGATGTGCGAGATGTAGGTGAAGTCAATGCTCGCGCCGGGCACGTGGCGCAGCTTTTCGAGGAAGCCCTCGAAGAGCTTGGTGGTCGCCAGGCCCAGGAGCTTGGGACCGATGATATTGAAGACGGTGCTGAGGATCGCCGCCCCCAGCACGATCAGCAGCAGCGGGGCCTCGGGCCGGAAGTAGCCCAGCAGGCGCAGCAGCGTGGCGCGGAAGTTCTTGGCTTTCTGCACCGGCATGCCAAAGCCGGCCATCGGCCCGCCGCGGCCCATCATGCCGCCCTGGCGCTGCTGGCCTCCGGGGCGTTGCGCCCCACGATCGACACTCATGCGACTTCCTCCGCCGAGAGCTGCGAGAAGACGATTTCACGATAGACCGGCGACGACTCCATCAGCTCGCGGTGCGTGCCGCGGCCCACCAGGCGCCCCTCGTCGAGCACCAGGATCTGGTCGGCGTCCATGACGGTGGCGACGCGCTGGGCGACGATCAGCACCGCCGCGCCGGTGGTCTCGCGCTTGAGCGCGGCGCGCAGGTGCGAGTCGGTCTTGTAGTCCAGCGCCGAGAAACTGTCGTCGAAGATGTAGATTTCGGGCCGGCGGGCGAGCGCGCGGGCGATAGAGAGCCGCTGCTTCTGGCCGCCGGAGACGTTGGTGCCGCCCTGGGCGAGCGTGGAGTTATAGCCTTCGCTCATCTCGCCGATGAACTCGCTGGCCTGGGCGATCTCCGTCGCCTGGCGCACCTGCTCGTCGGTGGCGTGCTCGTCGCCGTAGCGGATGTTCTCGGCCACCGAGCCGGAGAAGAGCACGGCGGTCTGGGGCACGTAGCCGATCTTGGCGCGCAGCTCGGCCTGCGGCAGCGAGCGCACGTCCTGGCCGTCCACCAGCACGCGGCCGCCCTGCACGTCGTAGAAGCGCGGGATCAGGTTGACCAGCGTGGACTTGCCGGCGCCGGTGCCGCCGATGATCGCCGTGACCTGGCCAGGGTGCGCCTCGAACGAGAGGTGCGAGAGCGCCGGCTCCTCGGCGCCGGGATAGCTGAAGGTGACGTCCTCAAAGGCCACCGTGCCGGGCGCGACCGGGTGGGCGCCGTTGCCGTTGCCGTTCGTCGCGCCATCCGCCGCGACATCCAGCGGGCGCATACCGTCCATCTCAGCGGTCGCGCCATTGCGGTTGCGCTTGTGGCTGCCGTTCGCGGTGGCAGGCGCAGCGGGCGCAGCGGGTTCGTCGGTGATGCTGGGCGGGGTGTCGAGCACCTCGTTGATGCGCGTGGCCGAGGCGGCGGCGCGCGGCAGCATGATGAACATCATCGAGAGCATCAGGAAGGCGAAGAGGATCTGCATCGCGTACTGCAGGAAGGCGATCATCGAGCCGACCTGCATCTGGCCGGCGTCCACCCGCAGGCTGCCGAACCAAACGATGGCGACGGTGGTGACGTTGAGCACCAGCATCATCAGTGGCCACAGCACGGCGACGATACGGTTGACGGTGATCGCGGTGTCGGTGAGGTCGTGGTTGGCTTGCTCGAAGCGCCGCTGCTCGTAGGCGTCGCGGTCGAAGGCGCGGATCACGCGCACGCCGGTCAGCCCCTCATCCAGAATCAGGTTGAGCTTGTCGAGCTTGAGCTGCATGGTGCGGAAGAGCGGGATCGCCCTGGTAAAGATCAGCAGGATGGCGATCACCAGCACCGGGATCGCCGCCGCCAGCACCCAGGTAAGCCCAACGTCCTGGCGCAGCGCCATGATGATGCCGCCGATCGCCATCATCGGCGCGCTGACCATCATCGTCAGCATGATCACGAGCACCTGCTGCACCTGGTTGGTGTCGTTGGTGGTGCGGGTGATCATCGAGGCGGTGCCGAAGGTGTCGAACTCGTGCAGTGAGAAGCCCTCGACGTGGCCGAACAGCTTGGCGCGCACGTCGCGACCGAAGCCGACGGCGGTGCGGGCGGCGAAGTAGGCGGAGACGATCGCGCAGAGCGTGCCGCCGAGGGTGATCAACAGCATGACGCCGCCGGTGCGCAAGATGTAGTTGGTGTCGCCCTGGACGATGCCGGTATCCACGATATCGGCCATCAGGGTGGGCAGGTAGAGGTTGGCGAGCGACTGGAGGAAGACCAGCACCAGCACGAACCCGATGAAGAGACGGAACGGTTTGAGGAACCGGAACAGGCGAATCATGCGGGCGTTTGCCTCCCCTTCTGCTTCCCGTTGTGGTCCGGTTGATGCGGCGCAACCAGCGTACCGGCGGTTGCACGTTATGACGACGCATTCTCACTTTGACTTATCGGTCATAATTGTATCGCGCGAGTCAAGAGCGCGTCAAGAGGGAGAGGGGTGATGGGGAATGCGATGGGCACGTCGTGGCAAGAGCAGCGACGTGGGCTGAAGGACCCACGGGTAATCCTGGATGGCGATGGGATGGTAAGATGAGCAGGCGGACTGAACTCCCGAGGCTAATCGCGGAGCACAAGGGGATCGTGGGGCAGGCGAAGGGATCGGGAGCCGAGGGGATCGTGGGATGTGGCAGGCGGGCTGAAGTCCCGCGGCTAATCGCGGAGGGCGAGATTTCACGCTCTCGCACCACTTGCGGCAGTGGTCCATGCGCGTTCCGAGGTTTCGCTCGCGCCCCCGCGGCACAGATGGCGCATGAGGATTACCCGCGGGTCCTTCAGCCCGCCTCCTCGCCCCAAACACATATTTGCCCATCGCGGCAATCCCACAGTTGATCCACTCGTTGAGGCGTCAGGGTCAACGCCGCGCCTGTGGCGGATCAAAGAGATTGCGCGCCTGCCGCACGCCTCCTAGGTTGCCGCTCAATGCCTCGCCGCGATTGCCGCGCATGTCGTTGTCCTCGAAGTTGCCCCCGCCCTCACCTGCGACGCAGACGCCGTATTCATTTGCGTTGATGAGGTTCGCCCTCGCGAGGGCATTTCCTCCCGCATCCAATGTAGACACCATAGCGATTTGCATAGACTGAGTTTTGCTCCAGTACAGCGCTTCCCCGCTCAATCCAGATGCCGCACCCGTTGTTGTGGACGCGATTGCTTCTTATCGTTACGTCGCGCGCGCCAGCTACATTGATGCCCTCATCGATGCAATCGCCTATTTCATTTTGCTCTATGTGAGCTTTGCCCGCCACTTGGATGCCAGGGTTGCACCTGCGGATGATGCATCTGGCGACGAATGGTGCCGCCCGTTCACCAACCCGGATGCCATATGCATTCTTGCGGGCATCGCGGCGATCGGCGTTTGCGTGGTTGGCGATCACACGCTGCTCGATATCCGGTCTGCCGAACTGGATATCCAGGATGGGGGTATAGATCGTATTAAGGCCATCGCTGCTAGCACACCCGCTCCCATCCAGCGCGAGACCAAATAGGCGACCGCGCGGAGCTTCAAACATGATCCCGCCCTGGGCAATAACTACGACATCTTCGGTCGTTGCCCCTGTGCCGGCCAATTCAAGTTGTTTCGTGATCTTGAGTTTACCCTCGCGATACAATCCCGCCCGTATCTCGATGCGATCTCCTGGCTGTGCCGCTTTAATTGCCTCAGCAATCGTCTTGTAATCCCCGCCTCCTTGACAGTCTACGACAAGCGTGCGTCCCGACGGTGTGGCGCCGGGCACTGGCGGGACAGGCGACTTCGGCGCGTTATCGGGTTGAACATTGAGGCCCAACGCGTTGATGAGTCCAGCCAGCGCGGACTGGTAGTCGCGCGTCGCGTCGTAGCGATGTAGCGGCGCCCAGGTCGCGGGAATCTCCTTGTCGGAGCAGGGCGCGGCAAGTATGGGGATTACGCCGCGCATGCTGTGCTTCGCCACTTGAAGCAGTGCCGCAGTCACTTCCATCTGCACAAACTCGGACCGCAACGCAGTCGGAGTCATCACCAACACGAGCCACTGACGATCTCTAAGCCCCTCATCGATCTTCTTGAGGAAGTTGTCATAGGCAATATCGGCGAAATCTACCCACACGTCGGCGCCCGCGTGAGTGAGGTCATCGGCGAGCTTCTTGGCAAACGCATCATCCGCGTGGCTGTGCGAGAGAAACACGCGCACTCGATCCGACATGGAATACCACCTCTCACCGTAGCTCTCAGTGCGACGAGTATAGGACACGGGCGGCTACTTGGCAAGCGTGAGGTAGCCCTGGCGCATGAACGCCGGGCAAGACAGGTCTCGCCCCTACGCGCCCTCGCCTGAACGGCGGCGGTCACCCACTTCGGCTGATAGTTCCTACCGGAGAGTCTGTGCTGAGGGGTCGTCTGGAAGGCGGACGGCGCGGGGCGAGGGGATCGTGGGGCGGGGAGGCGGGCTGAAGGACCCGCGGCTAATCAAGGATAGCGAGAGGATCGTAAGATGAGCAGGCAGGCTGAAGTCCCGCGGGTAATCCCTTACGCATCAGGCTTTTCGCATGCCAGGACCGGATACAAAGAGGCGAGGTGATCGTGTGGGCGGCGAGCGCGTCTATTATCATGTGGTGTTCACGGTCACGCGCGGCAAGCCAGTATTTCTCAATCCCGAGATTGACGAGCATTTCAAGCGCCTTGCGCATGAGTCTGCCAAGCAGCATGGGTGGTCACTGGTCGAGTTGGAAACCATGCCAAACCACGTGCATATCCTGATCGAGAAGGCGCCGTGGCAGGACCTGTCGCAGATCGTGCGCCTCCTCAAAGGGATGACCGCGCGTCGCATCTTGCAGCAGTTCGAGTGGCTGCGCGGCGAGCTGAACTCGTATCACTTCTGGAACCGCGGCTTCCACTACGTGCGGCACACCGATGAGTCCCTGCCGACCGTGCGTGCGTATATCCACAACCAGCGGCGCGCGGGCGGCCTCTCCGAATAGATATCCGTCGTCTCGCGGCATCATGGGGATTCTCGTCCACCAGGTGCTCTCGCGTATCAGCGCCCGCTCGACTCGTACTCACTGGGATTACCCGCGGGTCTTTCAGCCCGCCTCCTCATCCTACGATCCCCTCGCCCTTCGGGATTAGCCAAGGGACTTTAGGACGCCTGCTCGCCCCACGATCCCCTCGCCCCGCACCGGCCGGTTGCAACGACGTGCTGTCACGACGCGCTCACCAAGTACCTTGACCATGATCATCCGGTCGTAGCGCTGCTCCACCAGGCCCAGCTCGCTTGCCAGCGAGGGCGAGCCGGCGCACAGGGCGTCGGCATGAGCCGCGCTTGGCAGGTGCAGGGCCACGGGTGAGCCAGGCGTGTAGCCATTGGCGCCGTCCACCGGGAGCAGTTCCGTCAGCCGCTGGACAGCCTGCCGCTCGGTCGCGGTGCCCCAGAGTGCGGGTTGCAGGCCGAAATCGAGGTTCCATTGCGCTGTGCGCAGATAGAGATCGCCGTAGCCGATCAGCCGTCCGTCCTGCTCGATGGCGTACATTCGCTGGGCCTCGCGCGGCACGTGGAGGGGGTAGTAGGTCGCGAGCATGGGCGCCAACACCGGCACGCTGGCCGCGACCTCCATCTCGTACACCCCCTGCAGCGTCTCTGCCGCCTGCCGACGGTCGAGGGGGCGTAGCGTGAGGTCGGCGGTGGTCGCGGTAGTCGCGGACGGAGAGGGCGGCGAAGGCACGAACGTGAAGTAGCGGTAGCGCTGCTCCTGGTAGCCGAGCCGGCGGTAGAGCGTGACCGCGGGCGTGTTGGCCGCCGTCACGGCCAGCTTGAGGAGCGGACGCTGCTCGCGCCGCGCCAGGTCCTCGGCGAGGAGCATCAGGCGATGCGCCAGACCCTGGCCGCGATAGCGGGCGTCTACATTGATGTCGTCAATGTGCAGGACGCGGATGTCCTTGCGCTGCTCGCGGCGCAGATACATGATCGCCGCCATCTCGCCGCGAATCATCCAGCCCTGCTCGCGGGCGAAGTACAGGGGGAAAAGCACGTGTTGGAACGCGACGCGCCTGAGGACGCCGCCCGAGCGGAGCTGATCGATCAGGGCGTCGGTGTCAGGGGGATAGGCGCGCAACATGTGGCGCACCGCGCGCCCGTGCTGCCAGAGGTGGATGCGCCGCGGCGAAGTGGCCGAAGGAGATGGCATCGCACTTCCCTGAAGCGACAAGAGATAACGGGGGATCAGGGCGGTCATCTTGAGTGTACAGCCAGGGTCAAATGTGGAGGATGGCCAGGAGCGAGACAATAACAGGTGACTGCGGCACGCCGGGTGACTGGCGGTCACGCAGCAGGCGTGCTAGAATCGCGTCATCACGCACAAGCGCGCGGCTACGATCAACGCCGGCAGACCGGCAGCGCAGGAGGCGAACACGCATGGACCACGACCCGCTCTTCGACTACTATTCGCCCGGCTTCCTCGCCGATCCCTATCCGTTCTACGCGCGGCTGCGGGCGGTGGACCCCGTGCATTGGGGCCTGCCCTACGAGCCGTACTACGACGGCGCCTGGCACATCACACGCTACGCCGACGTGGCCGCGCTGCTCAAGGATCCACGGCTGGGCAAGGCCGAGCTGGCCGACGAGCGGGGGCGGGAGGCGATCGCCGAGCTGCCGCCGGAGGCGCACGCCTACCTGGGCCTGCTGCGCCTCGCCATGCTGCGCACTGATCCCCCCGACCACACGCGGCTGCGCGGGCTGGTGAGCCGGGCGTTCACGCCGCGCATGGTGGAGGCCCTGCGCCCGCGAGTCGAAGCCACCGCCACTGAGCTGCTCGACGCGGCGGAGGCCTGCTCAGGGGTCGGCGCCGAGCTGGACCTGATCGATCAATACGCCTTCCCGCTCTCGATCACCGTGATTTCCGAGATGCTGGGCCTCGACTACGACGACCGCGCACAGCTCAAGCGCTGGGCGGGCGTGCTCGTCTCCGCGCTGGAGTGCAAGCGCACGACCGAGCGCTACGCGCCCGCCAGCGCGATCTCGGCTGAGGTGTTCGAGTTCTTCCACCAGCAGATCGCGCTGCGGCGGCGCGAGCCGCGACCGGGCATCCTCAGCGACCTGATCGCCGTGCGCGACCAGCAGGGCGACCGCCTCACCGAGCCGGAGCTGATCGTCACCTGCACGCTGCTGCTCGTCGCCGGGCACGATACCACCGTCAACCTGATCGGCAACGGCATGCTGGCGCTGCTGCGCC
>DASVAA010000186.1:0-22037 GCA_036376595.1 Ktedonobacterales bacterium
AGGCCACGCACCCTGGCCGCGGCACCCTCGACCACCGCATCGCGCTCGTCGGCCGCCAACCCTGTGACGGGCAGGCTGAGGCGCGGCTCCAGGTCCTCCCAGCGCAGGAAGATGTACACCAGGTCCGTGTTATGCGCCGCCAGCGCCGAGCCAGGCTCCGCCTCTTGCAGCAGCGCCCCATAGGGCGCCTCGTACAGGTGGAGCTCGAAGCCATGCAGTTGCGCCTCGAACTGCCAGTACGGGCGCAGCAGCTCGGTCGTATAGGTGCGCAGCACCCCCACCCGCAGCGGCAGCACCGGCTCGCCCAGCGCGCGCAACTGCCGCCCCAGGTCGCGCATCTCAGGCAACGTGAGAGGAGTGCGCCGGGAGCCGAGACTCGCCAGCACCTCAGCCCGCGAGCTTGGCACCGCTGCCGAATTGGTCTGTGTCTCCACGCTCGCGGCGGTGTCTGTGGTCACGCTCCCGCCGCCATCTCCTTGCCGCCCCGCATCAGCATGGGCGCCGTTACCATCGCCCCGGCCATCACCCGCTGCGCTCATCTGCCCCGCCTTTGTCCTCGCCGACCACTTCGATTTAGCCCACGCGCGCCCGCAGACACACTACACCCTCCCGGCAAAAGCCCCCTCAGGCACGAACATCCCCATACCGGGCAGCCTCACTCGAACGGCGGCCGGAAGTTGAATTCGTACGACGGATGGTCCAGCAGCCGCCGCCCAACCACCTTGCCGGGGACGCCGTCCACCACCGCGCCGGGGCGCACAGTGCTCCGCACCACCGACCCCGCGCACACGACCGCCCCCTCGCCGATTGTCACCCCGCCCAGCACGATAGCCCGCGCGCCGATCCACGTGTGCGAGCCGATCGCGATCGGTTTGAGGATCTCGCGGAAGTCCTGCGAGTTCATATCGTGGCTGCCAGTGATGATCGCGACCTCGCGCGAGATGCTGGCATTCTCGCCGATCTCCAGGCCGCCGAAAGTCTGCAGGTAGCAGTCGGGATTGATGACCGCGCCCGCACCGATGACCACCGGCTTGCCACGCCCGCGCAGCTTGCCGAAGTCGATCTGCTGGCCCATCAGGATCGAGGCGCGCGGACCAATCTGCCAGCCCAGCACGTGGCGATACCAGCCATGCCGGACGACATAGAACGGGATGTGGCTGATGACGTGATTGGTGGCATACTTGACGGCGGCGTGGGCGACCTGGCTCAACCACCTGCCCAGCTCCGCGGCCCGCTGGGTTCCCACGCCCGCCGCAGGCGCCGGGACTTCGACTAGTATCTCGTCGCGTTCGCTTGTGACCTGCATTGCCACATCCTCACCTTTCGGCGCCTCGCGCGAGGCACGACCCTACCAGTGAACAGCCTAGCATGACGGCGGTTGCGAACCGATGGCGAACAGCGTGACAAAACGGTGAGGGACATGGCAGATCCTTCGCCTCCACCGCCGCTACTGCTGCCACCACCCCGCCGAAGCCACTCACAGGCCGAGGTCCTTGCGCAACACCGCGAACCACGCGGCGTTCATCGCGATCGCTCCCTGCGGCGTCGGGTTGATGCCGTCCGGCGAGAGATACGCCGCCGCGTGCTCCTTGAAGAGCGTGTAGAGGTCGGGCCCTGTCTGCAAGCCGTTGGCTGCCGTCACCTGGTCGATCGCGGCGTTGAGCGCGCCCACCGCGGCGTCGAGCTGAGCCCCCGCCGCGCCCTGCCGGGCCGTGATGTAGGGGATGTGCGCTAGCACCGGCACGTGCCCCGCGGCGCGAATCTTCGCCACCAGCGTCTGCATGTTCTGTTGGAAGTGCGCGGGTGAGGCGCCGGCGAGCGCGTCGTTGGTGCCCCAGCCCAGCAGCCAGTAGTGGATGTCGGGGTTCAGGGCCAGCAGCGTATCGATCCCGCGCACCGCGTCGTCGGAAGTCCAGCCGCCCACGCCCTCGTCGAGCACCGGTGGGAATTGGCTCGGCTGCGCCTGATGCGCCAGGTCGCTGAACGACGGGCGGTTCCCGTCGAACTGGTTGTAGGCCGTCGCCGTGGACGAATCGCCGGAGAAGAGGAACGTATCGCCCAGGCCCTGCGAGACGTCGTAGACCGAGATCTCGTCGATCGTCACGTAGGGCTGGGTCGGCGTCGCCTGCCCGCGCGTCACCGTCATCTTCACCCAGCTCTTGCCGGTGAACGGCACCAGGTGCTCGCGCAGGCGCGCCGTGTTGCCCTGGACGGTCGCCACCGTCTGCCAGGTGCCGTCGCTGCCGTCGGTGCTGTCGCCCGAGACGGCAATCGTGTAATCGGCCGGCTCCATGCCCCTGGCGCTCAGGTAATCGAAGATGTAGTCGCTGTTCCAGGTCACGAGCACGCTGCTGGGGCCGCGGCCCACCTGGATGGCGCACCACGCCGGCAGCTTATTGAGGCTCGTGCGCCAGAAGCCGAAGTTGCCGTAGTGGTCGTCGGTGATCGCCTCCGTCCCCCCGGCGCCCGCGTCGTTGCCGGTGCAGACGGTCGTCTTGCCGCGCGAGACCAGCGGACCGTAGGCGCTGCCGGCCACAATGCCGCCCGGCGTCGGCGCACCGGTTGGCCGGTACGTGGCGATCAATGCGCGCAGCGCCAGGAACTGCGGCTTGGGCTGGCCGGTGTTGATGTCGAACATGTCCAGCCGGCCGAAGCCGCCGTAGCTGGCGGCGTCGAACTGGCAGGCGAACGCGGCGCCGGCACGCACCATCGCGGCCATCGCGGTGTTGGTGAACGACGTCATGAACGACGCCTGATCGCCGTAGGCCGGCGGGGGATTGCCAGGATCATAGTTCCACTCGGTGATGCCCACCGGCAGGTCTTTGCCGAGCACCTCATGGACCATACGCCGGATATCGAGTGTGGCATCGTAGGCTGAGCCGGCCAATCCCAGGCAGTCGTCGCGGCTCATCCGCCAGCAGGGATACCAGTGGAAGCTCAGCGCGTCGGGGAGCACGTGCGAGGCGGCCACGCCCTCCAGGAAGGCGCGCATGAAGCCGTTCTTGCCCTCGGGGGTCGAGGTGACGGGACCGATGAACTTCGCGTGCGGATTGATGCGCCGCAGCAGCGGGACGAGCGTGTTCCAGCGCTGCAGGTAGGTTTGCACCGAGATGTTGGTGTAATCCGGCTCGTTGCCGATCTCATACATCAGGCAGCGGTCGCCCAGGTGTGCCACCAGGTGCTCGTCAAACGCGGTGTTGTTGATATTGGTGATCACGCCCAGGCACTGAGCGCCTATCTGGCTGATGGTGGTGGCGCGCAGATCGATCACGCTGTCGCTGGCGTCGTCGGGAAAGAAGCTGCGCACGAGGGTAAAGCCAGCGGCGCGGAGCATATTTTGGATTCCTGGGGATGTTTCGATATTCGATGTAGACCATTCATAGGTGTCGTTCGTTCCAAAGAGTAGGGACGACGCGCCGTCCTTCCAGATCTGCTGGCTGGGCAGCTCGGCGCGTACCGGCGGTGGCGTGTACTGCGTCAGCCGGCCGATTCCCCAACTCGCCGGCACCACCACACACACGACGAGCGCCGCGATCAAGCCAATCTGCTGCCAGCGCGGTAACTGCATCAGGCGTGTGCGGAGCATGGAACCATCCTTCCTTTCGCTCGCGGTGGGGCAGCCCTACCGACTTCACCATCGTCCAGCCTAGCATCGTGGCGGTGTCAAAGCGATGGCGAAGCGCGTGGCGATCGCGTAGTGATTGGGTGCGGAAGCGGGGAACGGAAAAGACGGTGAACCGCCGGTGCGCGATCCAGGGCGTCTACGCATAAATGCTTTGCCGAACGCTGTGCTGTATTTAGTAGTACTTATACGGGTCACGGCGAAGCAAAGAGTTTCTTGGCTCTCCACGAGATGCCTGCGTCCGAACGGACAAATCGTCTAAAGTATGCGATACTCAGGAGGACTACCCACACGCGGCATGGGCCGCACCTGACGCCGAATCACCACCACCACGCCCCACCTCAGCCACGCACTCCCATCACCGCATGGCCGCTGCGCACGCGACAGGGCGCCTGGGCAGGTGAGTTGGTGACGAGGGCGACGAGGGTGAAACCAGCAACCGTTGGTCGTGGGTAACCTCTTCAGAATCGTACATGGCAGGCGACACGGGCGCCAGGGCGCGGGATGTGCCGTACGATGGCGCGCGAGCGCAGCGAGTGGGCGGCGTGCAGCGTGGCACGCGGGTGGATGTGGTTGCGGTTGTACAGGTGTGGGTGGCGGGAACCGCGGTGCGGCGGGCGACTCCTTCCACTGTTCTCGGCATAGGCCGCCGGTGCCGCCGGCCGTGCCCAACACGTCAGTTCATCCTCGTTTCTTCCTCCAGTGCGTGACGGCCGCCGCCCACGCCTGGAATCCAGTCCTGCATCCGCTGTATTCTCGACGATGGCATGACCCTCGAAGAGGCTGGCGGGAACTTCTCGTCTCCGGGCCGCGGAGACACCGACATTGTGGCTGTCGGGGCGCTGATGCGCCACCAACGACTCGCGCGCGTACAGCGCCGAAAGACAGGCAGCTTGCCCACGGGAACTCCAAATGGGTGTGGAGCGGCTGATGCTGGGAGGGGGTAACACCGTGAAGCTGTTGATCATCGACAGCGATCGCGACATGGTCGAAATGCTGACCAGTCTGCTCAAGACCTACGGCTACGAGGTCCATCGCGCCTATGACGGCGAGCGCGCCCGCGCCGAGTGGATCAAACACGAGCCGGATCTCGTCATCATGGATTCCACGCTGGCCGACGCCGATCCCGCGGCTATCTGCCGCGACATGCAGGCCCAGCACGACGCGCTGGTGTTGGTGCTCGCCGAGCGCGCCGACGCCCAGACCCAGGTGCGCTATCTCGACGCCGGCGCCGACGCCTTCTTGCCCAAGCCCTTCTTGCCATCCCATCTGCTGGCCTACATCCGCGCCATCATGCGCCGCGTGCGCAACACCCTCAAGACCCGCCCGCAGTCGCTGGTCGAGGTCGGCCCGATCCGCGTCGACTCACAGCGCAACCAGGCGCTCGTCAACGGCAAGATCGTGCATCTCACGCCTATCGAAACCAAGCTGCTGCACCTGCTCGCCATCAACGCCCGCGAGGTCTGCACCGCTAGCCAGATCGTCGAGCACGTCTGGGGCTACGACGACTTCGGCGAAGCCGAGCTGATCAAGGCTCACATCCGCCACCTGCGCCAGAAGATCGAGCCGGACCCGAGCAACCCGCGCTACATCCTCAACGTCCCCGGCGTGGGCTACACACTCGCCGTGCAGGGCGGCGGCGAAGAGGCCAACGGGGCCGTCGGCGCCAAGCTCGAAACTACGCCCCCAGGGCGCGGCACCGGCGCCTTCGTGATGCCGCGCTTCTCGCACGAGCCGGCTCGCTGACAGCGCTTCACCCCCAAGCAACCCGGCGCGATGCACGCGCCTGTATCCAACATCTGTGCAACGGCAGAGGCAGCAGCGCCCCTGCCGTCTTTGTGTCTGCTCGCGACGATGGCCAGGCGCTCAGCATGCGGCGAACACGTCGCGTGTGCCCCCATCGCGTACAATCGTAGCAGAGGGAGGAACATGCGCGATGGTCTGGTGCCGGGGCATTCGCGGGGCCACGACGGCCGCCGCCAACACCGAGGAGGCGATCCTCGCCGCCACACGCGAGCTGCTGGAGGCGCTCATGGCGCGCAACGACATATCACTCGACGCTATCGCCAGCGCGTTCTTCACGCTCACCGACGACCTCGACGCAGTGCATCCGGCGCGGGCGGCGCGCCAGCTCGGCTGGGACCAGGTGGCGCTGCTCTGCGCGCGCGAGATTCCCGTCCCGGGCAGCGTGCCGCGCTGCGTGCGCGTGCTGCTGCACGTCAACACCGAGCAGCCGCCCGCCGCGCTGCGTCACGTCTACCTGCACGGCGCCGCCGCCCTGCGCCCCGAGTTCGCTGCCGACGCACCAGGCAAGAACAATCCTTGAGGCCGTCCCTGCTGCCGCCGCTACTTGACGGTGTGCTAGACTTGGAGGCGGACGGGTGATCGTCGCCCGCCCACGCGCTCGGCACGCAGGAGGTCGCCCATGCCCGTGTCGCTCGCCAACTCGCAGCGCATCTACGACACCCTCAAAGCCTGCGATGTGCGCCTCGTCTCGGCGCTGCCCGAAACCTGGCTGGTGCATCTCATCCGCCTGGCAGAAGAAGACCCCGCGATGACGCTGGTGCGCGTCGCCAAAGAAGAAGAAGCTATCGGCGTCTCGGCTGGCGCCCATCTCGCTGGCGTCAAGTCCGCGCTGCTGATGCAGAACCACGGCTTCCTCGCCGCCATCAACCCCATCGTCTCGCTCGCCCTGCTCTACAAAATCCCGCTGCTGATGCTCATCAGCTATCGCGGCCACTTCGGCGAGAAAGACCCCTGGCAGACCCAGGGCGGCCTCGCCACCGAACCGCTGCTGCGCGCCCTCAACGTCCCGATCTGGCACCTCAACCGCCCCGACGAGGTCGCGCGCCGCATCGCCGACGCCCAGACCCTCGCCCTCGCCGCGCTGCACCCGGTCGCCGTGCTGCTCGGCCGCGAGCTGATGTGGGAGGACTGACACACCATGAGCATGCTGCGCAGCGACGCATTGGCCGCGATCTACCCCGAGCTGGAGCCGCGGATCGTCGTCACCATCATGGGCGCCGTGGCTGCCGAGCTGTACACGCTGGGGCACCGCCCACACTTCTTCTACCTGGAGCACGCGATGGGCATGGCCTCCTCGATGGGCCTGGGGATCGCTCTCAGCATGCCCGACGAGCAGGTGATCGTGCTCGACGGCGACGGCTCGCTGCTGATGAACCTCGGCACGCTGAGCACGATGGCTCGCTACCGTCCCGCCAACCTGCTACACATCGTCTTCGACAACGAAAGCCTGCTCTCGGTGGGCGGCTTCCCCACCGCCACGGCCACCGGCACCGATCTGGCGGGTGTGGCGCGCGCCTGCGGCGTGCCCCGCGTGGTCGAGGCCAACACCCCCGAGGCGCTGGCCGAAGCGGTGCGCGAGGCGCTGGCGGCCCACGAGCTGACCACCATCGTCGCCAAGGTCGAGGCGATTGGTCCTAAGTCGTTCCACATGGACCTGCCGCTGCTGGAGAACCGCTTCCAGTTCAAGCGCGCGCTCGAAGCTCGCGCCGC
Source organism: Ktedonobacterales bacterium (assembly GCA_036376595.1). Lineage (GTDB taxonomy): Bacteria > Chloroflexota > Ktedonobacteria > Ktedonobacterales > JADMIN01 > SMAG-U1939. Next base: position 7,139 of record DASVAA010000186.1, read on the forward strand.
CGCGCACGAGTCCTGATCGCGGCGCACGCGGCGCTCAGAGTCCGGCGCACCCTTGCCATCCCAAAGGAGCACGACCGTGACTCAGCCCCGCGACCATCCCCGCGCCGGCATTGGAGCTGAGTCCGAGCATCCGCTTGTCCAGCTCTTCGCAGACCTCGCCCGCGGGACCTATCCCCCCGCCAACGGCCGCACCATCGCCATGCCGGCGCCTGCTGGCGCGGCGGCCGCCGTGCTGGCCTTCACCGCACATTGTGTCGTGGCGGCGGACGTGGATCCCGCCTGGGTCGCTTCGCAGTGCCCCGAAGGCGATCTCTCCCGCGCGTTCAGCCCCAGCTTCCTGAGCGCGCTTGCCGCGCGCACGGGCACGCGAGCGGGTGCGCAAGACCTTGTCCTGGCCGCACCCGGCCTGCGCGAGGAATCCGACGACGAGGACGGCGAGCCGCTGATCCTGATGCCGGGGCCGGACGAGCACCCGCGCGCCCAGCGCGCCTATCGCATGCGCAGCGGCGTGCGCGTCTATCGCACCGTGGACGGCCATGGCTTGCTGGCGCTCGGACGCGGTCTTGCCGGCCGCTGGGAGGCGGGCTTCGAAGTGGCGCCCGATGCGCGCGGCCGAGGTATCGGCCGTCGCCTAGCACGCGGCGCCCGCCATCTCATCGGCCCCGACGAGACACTCTTTCTGCAGGTCGCGGTGGGCAACGTCGCATCCCTGCGCGCCTGCCTTGCCGCGGGTTTCGCCCCGGTCGGCGGTGAGATGCTCTTCACGAGGCCGTGAGCGCACGCCCTCCCGCGTTCTCTTGTCCTCTGCGTCCTCTGCGGTTACGCTCTCCTCCTCTGCTTTCTCTCCCCTCCGTTTCCTCCGTTCCCTCTGCGGTAAATCTCTGCTCTCCTTCTCCGCGTACCTCCGCGTCCTCCGCGTCCTCCGCGTTCTCCGTAACACCCTCCTTCACGCATAGCTCTTCGCCGGCCGTTGCGGTGGTACCGCGCCCATCACGCGCGCGATCAACCCCACTACCAGCCCCACCGCGAAGCCGCCGATGTGGGCGAAGAACGCCACGCCCCCGCCGGTGCTCGTCTGGCCGTTGGTGATGCTCAGCACCTCATAGTACGCCTCGAAGAGCTGCAAGGCGATGAAGAACAGGATGATGATCCAGGCGTAGAGCCGCGTGATGAAGAACAGCCCGAAGAACACCACCGTGCGGATGCGCGCGCCGGGGAACAGCATCAGGTAGGCGCCCAGCACCCCAGCAATCGCCCCGCTGGCCCCCAGGTTGAGCACCGCTCCCTGCCCGGCATAGAGGCTGAAGGCGATCTGCGCCGCGAACGCGCACAGCCCGCAGAAGAAGTAGAACAGCAGGTACGCGAAGTGGCCCAGCGCGTCCTCCACGTTGCCGCCGAAGACCCACAGATACAGCATATTGCCGGCGATGTGCAGCAGCCCTGCATGCAAGAACATCGCCGTGATCAGCGTCAGGTAGATCGGCATGGGCGGGTGCAGCGCGCAGCCCGTCGCGGTCGCGTGCGCCGTGCCCTGCACGATATCGTTGGGCACCAGCGCATAGGCCTGCGTGAAGCAATCGGTGAACGCCGGCCCCTGCTGCACCTCGTAGACGAAGACGGCGATGTTGGCGAGGATCAGCGCATAGTTGACGAAGGGAAAGCTCCGCCGGCGCGACGAGTCGCCGGTGATGGGAATCATCGCCATACTACAGGCCCTCCTCCACGCACGGCGCGACACCAGGGCGTCCGCCGCTACCGCATCCCGCGGCATCGAGCCGCACCGAGCAAGCCGCATGCCGGATTTCGTCTCTCTCGCCGCTGCCTCGCCGTGATCGTGCCGCACCCGTCCCGGCGCGCGCCACATGCCCTCCCAAACGTCACAGGGGCGTTGACACGCCCGCTCGCTACAAGCCGCCAGAGAACGGACAGGATACCCCCTGCTTTGAGACACCGGGATGAATGGCCTATCCGCTTGCCATCAGGCAACTCATGGGCTATGCTGGTCCTGTTCGCACGGGCGATGAACCCGTGTGTGGTGGGCTTTGGCCCCTGGTGCGCGAGCACCTTCCCAACCGCATGTTCGGCGCGTTGCCGGGAAGAAACCGTCCCGGCGGAAACATTCGCGGTTCCCTTGAAGGCATCAAGCCTCCACGTATCTGGGAGCATCACGCACCCAGTAGTTCCAGTGGACGCCCGGCAGGTAGCTCGGTCTCGTTCACGGGCCCGAGAAGCCTCACCTTGTGTGGGGGGTGTCATACTCGCGCCCGTCGCCCAGAGCAAGGACCTCTCGTCGGATCGAGCGACGATATGACGATATGATAGCTCGCACCTCGTGCCAGCCAGGAGGCCACCCCGCATGACCGCGATCTGCATCGCGAACAACAAGGGCGGCGTCGGCAAGACCACCACCGCCGTCAACCTTGCCGCCGGGCTTGCGCGCCTCAATCAGCGCGTGCTGGTGGTGGACGTGGATGGGCAGGCCAACGCCACCTACGCCCTCACCGGTCGCGTCCACCCCGTCCCCTCGCTCTATGACGTGCTGGTGGGCGAGCGCAAGCTGGAACAGGTCGTCTGGCAGACCAACGAGGAGAACGTCTGGATCGCGCCAGGCGACGGGCGCCTGCAGAACGCCGATGTCGAGCTGGCCGCGCGGCCGGGGCGCGAGTGGCGCCTGGCGCGCGCCCTCACCGGCCAGGACTACGACTACATCATCATTGATACGCCCCCCGCGCTGGGTGTGCTGACCCAGAACGCCCTGGCGGCCTCGCACCGCGTGCTGATCCCCATCTCGCTCACCGAGTTCAGCCTGATCGGCGTGGACAAGCTCGAAGCGACCATCGAGGACCTGCGCGATCAGCTCGACCTCGACGACCTCGCCATTGCCGGCGTCGTCGCCACCTTCTTCGAGAACACCACTACCGCTAACGAGACCTGGGGCATCCTGGAGAAGAAGTTCGAGGGCCACCTGCTCGAGACGCGCATCCCCAAGAACCTCGACCTCGAGAAGGCCCACCGCGAGAACGAAAGCATCCTCAGCTTCGCGCCGAGCAGCAGCGGCGGACAAGCCTACATGCAGCTCGCGCGGGAGGTCAAGCGCCTTGTCCCAGCGCACCCGCAACCGTACGACCGCCGCCGCCGCGCGTAAGCGCCCGCCCGCCTCTGCCTCCCCCTCTTCTTCCACCGCCCCCGCGGCGGATACCTCTGCCACCCCCTCGCCCTGCAGGGCGAGGGGGCCGGGGGGTGAGGACCCCTCTGCGTCCTCTGCCGTTTCTCCTTCTGCTTCTCCCTCGCCCCGCCACGGTGTAGCGGCGAGGCCCGCCTCGCCTCTGCCGGGGGGTGAGGACGCATCCCTCAGCCCCGAGACCCTCGCCCGCACCCTGCGCGCCGTCGCCGACGAGCTGGAGCGCGACCGCGCGCTCGCCCGCCGCGTCGCCTCCGCCATTGCCGCCGATACCCCCGCGGCTGCACCCGCGGCTGACGCGCTGTTCACCGAGGCACCTAGCGCTCGCCCTGACCTCGAACCCGCCAGCTCCACGCAGCCCAAACCCACCAAGCAGCGCGCCGCCCGCACCTTCACACCCTCGCTCGTCACCGGCGTCAGCCCCGACCTCGGCCCCGGCATCCCCGATCCCTTCGCGCTCGCCAAACGGCTTGGCCCCGACGGCCTGCGCGGCGCGCTGGCGGAGCTGCGCCGCGGCACCCTGCGCGCCATCATCCGCGAGCACGGCATCGCCCCAGCCGCCCAGGTCGCACACATCACCGACGACATCAGGCTGCGCGAGATGATCCTCGCCGCGGTGCTCAAGTAGTCTGCATATCCCGCTCTCTATCTTCACGCGACCTCATGCTGAATTCGGGTAAGTCTGGGCAAGTCGTCGAAAGACGTTCCTGCACTGGCGCCCAGAGTTTACCCGCGGTGCCTCAGACCGCCCGCTAGGCCTACCACAACGTACGCCCCCAGTGATTGACCCCCGATCCCTCCCTGCCCATCCTTCCGGTGGGCGCTAGACAGATAGGCGGTGCCCGCTGCGGTGCTGGCGACGTAGAGTGTGCGCATCGCGCGCGCGTATGACACACTATGCGGGTCGGCCACACACTGTCTCCGCCGCTCGCTCGCCAGCCGCCAACAGGAGGAGACCCCATGAGCACGCCTCGCACCGCCGCCAGCACCACAACCGCGGTCGGCACACACAGTTGTGTCCTCGCGCCACACCTCAAGGACGACATCGCCAGCGGCGCCGGTGGCAAGTACGGCCGCATGTTCCCCGATCTCCCCTGCAACGAGTGCGACGAGGCCATCTTCGCCACCCTCGCCCGGGCCGGGGCGCCGATGGACGAGACGACCGCGGCGAGCGCGACGAACGCCGACGATCAGCCCGGTGCCTACATCCCCGCCGGCTATCCGATCTTCGGCCAATTCATCGCCCACAACATCACCGCCGACCGCAGCTTGCTCCAGCATCACGCCAATCTGGGCGAGATCCGCAACTTCCGCACGCCCAGCCTCAATCTCGAATCGCTCTACGGTGCCGGCCCCTCCGGCAGCCCGTACCTGTACGATCGCCGCGATCCCGATATGTTCCTGCTGGGGCTGGACGACGCCGGCATGCCCGACGACCTGCCGCGCAACGCGCAAGGTGTGGCGCTGATCGGCGACCCGCGCGACGACGTCCATCTGCTCATTTCGCAGCTCCACGCCGCCTTCCTCACGTTCCACAATGCCATCGTCGCTTACCAGCGCGCCGAGGGGATGCCGCCTGCGGAGGTCTTCGGCGAGGCGCAGCGCCTCACGCGCTGGCACTACGAGTGGATCGTCTTGCACGAGTTCCTGCCGCTGACCGTCGGCGACGACGTGCTGCGCGACGCCCTGGCGGAGCGCCGCTTCTACCTCTACGATGACCGGCCCTTCATCCCCGTCGAGTTCTCCGACGCCGCCTACCGCGCCGGCCACAGCCAGATCCGCACCCGCTATCAACTCAACGCCCAGACCGAAGGCGCCGTCTTCCCAGATTTCCTCGGCGGGCGCCCTGTCTCGCACAGCCACGTCATTGACTGGCGCTACTTCTTCGATCTCGACCCGGCGCGGCCGCCGCAGCCGAGCAAGCGCATCGAGGCGCGCCTGGCGCACGCGTTGATCGAGCTGCCGCCGATGGTGGTCGGTGCCGTCGGCACGCCCGAGGAGGCGTCGCTCGCCTACCGTGACCTCCAGCGCGCCCGCTCGCTCGATCTGCCGTCGGGTGAGGCGGTCGCGCGCATCATGGGTATCGAGCCGCTCTCGACCGCCGACGTTGGTCTGGAGGCCGTGGGCTGGTACGGCGAGACGCCACTGTGGTACTACATCCTCCGTGAGGCCGACGTACGGAGCGGCGGCGTGCGTCTCGGTCCGGTCGGCGGGCGCATCGTCGCCGAGGTGCTGCTGGGACTGCTCGACGGCGATCCCACCGCCTATCGCGCGGCCGATCCGGATTGGACGCCGACGCTGCCCGCCGCGCGTCCAGGCACATTCACTTTCGCCGACCTGCTGCGCTTCGCCGAAGCCGCCTGAGCGCCAAGCACGTCTCGGCGGCAGTTGCTCGATCGCGAAAGGATAGGGATCTCCATGCAACAAGTCACCTGCACCCACCTCGACCAGATTCGCGACGTCACCCCCAGCGCCCAGGGCTGCGAAGACTGCCTCAAGACCGGCGACACGTGGGTCCACCTGCGCCTGTGTCTGGAGTGCGGCCATGTCGGCTGCTGCGACAGCTCGAAGAACAAGCACGCCACCAAGCACTTCCACGCCACCGGCCACCCGATCATCCAGTCCTTCCAGCCGGGTGAAGACTGGCGCTGGTGCTACGTGGACGAGATGATGGTGTAGGGGTGTAGGGGCATCCGGTGGACGCCCGCCGTCGTCACCATCGTAGGGGCGTCCGGTGGACGCCCGCCGGCTCGGTCAAGAGCGAAGCGGAGACAGCATGGGCGAGCGTCCCGAGGCAACCGAGGCAGCGGACGGACCCATCACCGACTCGCGGAACCAGACGCCGGGCACACCTGGGCCCAGCGCCACGCTCCTGCGCGACACCGGCCGCGTCGAGGCATTCAGCGACGGCGTCTTCGCCGTCGCCGCTACGTTGCTCGTGCTCAACCTCCAGCCGCCCCCAGTGGACGCGGCGCATCCCCTCACGACCATGCTGTGGGATATGCGTGGCAAGCTGGTCGCCTACCTCATCAGCTTCGGCTTCATCCTGATCATGTGGATTAATCACCACAACATGTTCCGGGTGATCCGCGGCACCGACCACATCTTTCTGCTGCTCAACGGCCTGCTGCTGCTGCTGGTGACGCTGGTGCCCTTCACCACGGCCCTGCTGACCAGCTACCCGGCCACTTCGCACGCTGAGTCCACCGCTGCCGCCGTCTACAGCGCGAACTACTTCGTCATCGCGCTGGCCTATAACTTCATGTGGTGGTACGCTACCTGGCATGGCCGCCTGCTCAACGCCGAGCTGGATGTGGCGGCCGTGCATAGTATCAACCGCCGCTACCTGCTCGGTCCCCTGAGCTACCTGGCCTGCGTTGCGCTGGCCTTCGTCAGCGTGCCCGCCAGCCTCGCCCTCAACGTCGCGCTTGCCATCTTCTACGCCTGGCCGTATCAGGCGCGCAGGCCCTGGCGTGACTGATAGCTGGAGCGTGTTGCCGCGCGCCGCCTTGACGGCGACCCACGACCGCCGGTACCATCTCACCATCATTGACTGATGAATCAGTCTAAAGTTCCGGCAACTCAGATCTACTGGAAGCGAGGGCCCACCATGCCATCCGATGCCTCCTACCAGACCCGCGACGTGCAGCACTTCGAGCGCTGGTCGCGGACCTACGAAGACTCGTGGATGCAGACCCGGCTCTTCGCCCGCGTCCATCGCGCCGTGCTCGACCTCGCCGCATCGCTCCCCACCCCCGCGCCCACGAGCGTGCTTGACGTCGGCTGCGGCACGGGACGTCTGCTGCGCGCCGCGGCAGCCCGTTGGCCCGATGCCCAGCTCATCGGTGTCGATCCCGCCGAGGGCATGGTCGAGGTCGCGCGGCACCTGACCCCTGGCGCCACCATCCATCGCAGCCTCGCCGAGTCGCTGCCCCTGTCCGACGCCAGCGTCGCTCTGGCCTTCAGCACCGTGTCGTTCCACCACTGGCACGATCAAGCCGCCAGCGTGCGCGAGATTGCCCGGGTCGTGCGTCCCGGCGGCCATTTCATCCTCGCCGATTTCGCCATGCCGCGTGTGCTCGGCTGGCTCACTCGCCACGGCGGTGGCCTGCCGGTTGCCACGCGCCAGCGCCTCTTCATCGCCGCGGGCTTCCGCGTCGAGCGCCAGCAGCGGGTGGTCTATCCCTTCATCGTCGCCACCATCGCCGCGCGGTAAGCGGTGGAACGGCTCACGCCTTGAGCATGCGCAGCACCGCCAGCGCATCTGGCAGCGGCCGCTGCGGCTGGATGAACGCCGCATCCACCGCCAGCCCCTCAATCAGCGCTCCATAGAGCGACGCCAGTTGGTCCGCATCTCCGGCCACCACCTCGCCCACCGCCTGCCCCTCGGCGATCAGCCGGCGGAATCCGTCCCGCACGGCAAACCCTTGCAGCCGCGCCCACTCGCGCACCTGCTGGGGCGCATCCTCGTTGGTCAACGCCTGCAAGACCACCATCGCCGCTTCTGGGTGCTCGCGCATCCCTCCCAGCAGCTCGCGTGTCAGCCACTCCAGCCGCTGCCAGGGCGTCCCGTCCCGCGCCAGCGCCTGCTCGACGACCCCCTGTGTGCCCTCCAGCCCGCGCACGATCAGCGCGCCGAAGATCTCTTCCTTGGTCGCGAAGTAGTGATAGACCAACCCATAGCTCACCCTCGCCGCCCGCGCGATGTCGCTCATCTTCGCTGCCGCCAGCCCCTTGCGCGCAAAGACCCGCTCAGCCGCCGCCAGGATACGCCGCCGCTGCTCCTCGCGGATGCGCGCGTTGGCCTCTTCGCTGCGGGGCACCGCTGTCTCCTCTGCCTTCCTCACTGTCGCGCCATCGCCCTCCGTTCGCGTTCGCCATCATAGCATAGACCGCACGATCAGGCGCCGCGAGCGCCCGGCCGCCGCATGCCGATGCCGATCAGCACCAGGCCCACGATCCCGACGATCACACCAATCACCGCGAAGATCGCGTGCCCGCTCATCCCACTCCCCTGGAGGATGTTGACGCCCTGCAGCGTCCACACGATGCCCAGGAGCACCGCGATCACGCCGATGACCAGCAAAATCAGGCGCATACCGTCAGTCCCTCGCTCTCTCTAATTGCCGGCGCGACCCGCGGAGGCACTACCGGCTCGGCTCATGCCGCGTGTCGCCCGCGCTGTCGCCCTTCAGTGCATACTACGCGCGGATGGTTACACGCCGGACCCCATTGGGCATCCAGCGCAGGCGGTCTTCGGCGTGCTGGCGCTGGAGAGCGAGCCGGTGGACCCGCGCCTGTGAGCTATGTGCGTCCAAGAGAGGGACGAAGAACGCGGAGGCCGCGGAGTTTCGCGGAGGTCGCGGAGAGGAGGAAAGCGCAGCGCCTGCGCCTTCTACGGTTTCTCCGTCTCCCTCTTCTTCGCGTTCTTCGCGTTCTTCGCGTTCTCCGTCCCTTCCCCCTCGCCTCGCGGGATGTAGGAGTGGGACATGTCCCGCTCGCTGGGGCGGCGGTAAGGACCTCTAGCCCTGAGCGGCAACCACCGCTCCCATGTACTCCAGCTCCGTCGCGTAGATGTGCGCCGACTTGATCGTCATCACCAGCCTCCCAGCTGGCCGCTCCAGCGCGGTGGCAACACGCCCCTGCACCGCCGCCAGCTCCACCAGGTTGCCGTAGCCCTTCTTGCCAAAGTCAATGCTGTGAGCGTAGATGGCCAGCTCCAGCGCGCCGTCGCGGACCCAGAAGTCCAGCAGGCTGACGCACGGGATATAGGTCGTGTCGGTCAGCGGCTGGAAGGTGGTGATGGTTGCCGAGCGTGAGAGCGGATCGTGCCGCAGCCGCTCGACGACCCACGCGATCTGGTCGCGCCCGCTACGCGCGTAGTCATAGAGTCGCGTCGCGTAGCTGTCGGCATCGCCCAGCACCGCCACACGCTCGTACTCGGTGAAGTTCGCCCGCATCCATGCCAGCCACTCTGGATCGCCCTGCGCAGCGATGATCGCATCGTCGGGGACCGGGCGGGCGATGTCGAGCACCACATGCGCAAGCTCCTGGATGGGCAGCCCATCGTAGGTGGCGGGCGCGCCCTCATCCAGGATGCGCTCCGCAACGCCGACCCACGCTTCCCCCAGCGACGCCGCACTGACCACGCATGGAATCTCTGCCATCGCCGTCCCCCCTTCTCTCCGTATTCTACGTTCCCCGTTCTCTCCTCCGTTGCCTCCGTCCCCGCTACGATGAATCTCTCTCCTCCCTCTGCGTCCTCCGCGCCCTCTGCGGTTCCTCCCTCTCCGTCTCTCTGCCGCTCTGCCCTCCGTTTCCTCTGTGGTGAATCTCTCTACTTCTTCGCGTCCTCCGCGTTCTCCGCAATCCCTACTCCGCCAGCTCGCCGCGGGCACGCTTCAGCTCGCGGGCCTTCTCGTCGGCCAGCGCGCCCAGGATCTCGTAGAGCGCCCAAAGGTCGTCGAAGGCGGCATCGGTGGCGACCACCATCACCGTATCCCTCCGCGTATCGCGAAACGCCAGCGACGGCGCCCGCCGCGGCGTGCGGAACGCCGCCCCCGTCAGCACCTCGCCACGCACCAGCGCCGCCGCCGGACTGCGCTGCAGCTCGCGCGTCACCGTCATCACCGCGCCGGGATCGGGCAGCCCCTTCACTGTCGGATCGGCCACCGCCGCCATCGGCACGCGCGTCAGCTTGCCCGGCTCCTGCTTTACGTAGTCGTCGGGCGTCATCACGATCAGATACTGCCCCGCGCGTATCCACCGCACCAGGTCCAGCGCAATGCACACCAGCGAGCCGAGCGCCACCGCCCCGGAGAGGACCAGCACGACGAGGCCGCCCCAGCTCGCCGCCACGCCGTTCGCCAGCACACCGGGCAAGATGAACAGCAGCGCCGGGACGAAGATCAGCAAGCCGAATCCGGCGTAGAGCGCCCAGACGCCGGCATCGCGCAGCACCCAATTGCGCCGCAGCGGCCAGACGTGCCAGTTCTCCGGCACATGCTCCGAGCGTGCGATGGCGAGTATCTCGGACGTGTCCACGCTCGCACTCCTCGCCGATGGCTCGCATCGGACCGCGCCGGTCGTCCTGCTATGGGGTGGACTGATCGGGGTCGATCAGACCTAGCCGCAGCAGCTTCTTCGCAAGGGTGTAGACGTCCGACTTATCGCCTTCCTTACGCAGCCCGGCAAGCACCACGAGGACAGTCACGGTGTTGCCATCCACTTTGTACAGCACACGATACCGCTGGCCCGCCGCGCGCACACTGCGGAACCCCGACAACTCACCGACCAGCGGCTTGCCTTGCTGTTGGGGATCGTGCGCCAGCTCGTCAATGCGCTTCGCCACCAATCCTCGCACGCGGGTATCGCGGATCGCGGCAAGCTGCGAGCGGGCGGTGAGTGTGAGCCTGATCGTCCACGGCGACGCGCCGCTCACAGGCCAAGCTCTGCCTTCACCTGCTCCCAGGGGATCGTTTGGCCCGACCGCAGCTCCGCGAGGCTCTGGCGCAGCGCCGCCATCGCTTCGGGGTCGCTGGCGATCTCGAGTGTTTCCAGCAGGGCCTCGTACAGCTCCCAGGGCAGCACTGCCAGCACCGGCTGCCCATGTCGCGTGATGGTCACCGCCTCAGTGTTATGCTTGTCAGCCAGCTCTTCTGGCAGGCGCGTTAGCCTATCGCGAGCTTCCGTCATGGTGAGATCCACAGTCCACCTCCTCATCTGTACAGGTGAATGTACATCATGCAACGGTCAAGCGCAAGACCCCGATGGTGATCTCTCCGATCCAGTCCATGCGAGGCCATAACCGCTCTCGGCGATCGGGGCCGTGTCACTGGATACGGTTGCGAGGCCGAGGGTGACGCTGCCTGTGGCGCCACCTGGTATGCTTCTTGCCGTCCCCTTGCCCCTGATAGGTCCCCATTCCAGCAGCAAGAAGGAAGTCATGAGCAGCCCCGCCCCGACCGAAATCCCCCCCACGTCAGAGCGCCTCACCCCCAACAGCCAGCTCCAGGTACGTGAGCCATTCGCGCGCAGCATCCCGCCCGCGCCGGTGTCCACTCCCACGCACGAGCCGCGTATGGCCGCGACCGCTATGTCCACCGCCTCGTGGCTCCGCCTGCGCGATGACGCGCTCGCCGCCGAGCTGCGCGACCGCCTGGTGCACGACACGCGTACTGCGCACCTGGCGCTCGACGTACGGGTGGACGGCGCCGTGGCCCACGTCGAGGGCAACGTCGCCTCCGCGGACGAGCGGCGTCTGCTGCGCACGCTGCTGCGCCGGCAGGCGGGACTGCTCGCCGTGTGGGACCTGCTGCGCCTGCCAGGCGAGCGGCTCTGCGCCGCCGACATCGGCTGCGGCGACACCAAGCAGATCCCCTGGGCGATGGGGATCGACTGCAACCCCGATCCCGGCGTGGACGTCGTCGCCGATCTCGAAGGGCGCCTGCCCCTGGACGATCACGCCCTCGATAACGTCTTCGCCGTGCATGTGCTGGAGCACATCGCCGATCTGCTCGGCCTGATGCGCGAGCTGCACCGCGTCATCAAGCCGACCGGCGTGCTCCACGTGCTCTGCCCCTTCTGGCGCCACGTCAACGCCGTCGCCGACCCCACCCACGTCCGCTTCATGGACGCGCAGACGTTCAAGTACTTCTGCCTCCCCAAAGCCACGCGCCCCAACGTGCCGCCCTGGCGCCCACTGCTGATCGCCCAGACCGACGACACCGTCTACGCCGACCTCCAGCCGATCAAAGACGGCGCCACCGCCTCACCGAGTGAGATCGCGCGCTGGTTCTACTGATGCCGCGCCACCAGCCCGGAACGACACTCAGGTTCATCACCAGTTGACTGCGGCGGCTGCCGGGCGACCTGGTTCGAGGCGCTGATCCTGAGCGTCTCCTCGTTTCATGGCCGTGGCTTCTGCCAGCCTGTGCAGAGTGTCGGTGATCCGGGTGCAGCCCTCGCTGCCATCGAGATCAGCTACATCGCCACCTTTACCCAGCGCTTCTTCGGCGCCAGGTGAGCGTACACGCATCGCCGCCTCGGCTGGGCTGGCCCTGGTCAATCAATTGCAGCTCTGGGCGGTGTAGCTGAGACTCGGGGAGGTGCCAGCACCAGCGCCTGAGGCATTCAGATCGAAGTGAATGACGCCTTGCTGGGTCGTGGACGGGTTCCGATTGCGAATCTGGAGTACCACACTGGCCCCCGCATGGAGGTCGCCATGGGTGGGACCTATCTCCACCCCCGCCTGATCCTGATCCGTCGTGCCCATGAACACCGCCTGCCACTGCACGTCCTGCGGCCCAGTATTCGTCAGCACCGCATACTGGGTCTGCTGGTTGTCACCGCAGCCCACCTGCACACTGCTCGGTGCGACTCGCAGCCAGCCGCCAGAGGAGAGGGATGTCGTAGGGGTCGGCGTGCTCAGGGTGGCGCTGATAGTTGGCGACCCGGCAGGAGCGGACGAGGCGCCCGACGACCCGGCCGGTGCGAGTGCGCCCGTCCGCGCCAGGACGAGCACCGCCACCAGACCGGCGAAGAGTGCCACGTTGACGCCAAGACTGGCGCCGAGCGCGAGGGGCAACACGTCCCTGGCGAAGATCCTTGGCCGGCGCGCCCGTGCACCGCCGCTGGCTATCGGCCAGGGTGATGCTCCCCTAAGGTCGCGCGCGCTGGCGTAGTCGTCGTCGTCATCACGCAGGTGCAGGCTCGGCACCGTCGGACGATCGTGAGGTTCATCGTGCATGTGTGCGTCTGCGCCTCCCTTCACTACTCCACCGGAAGGCGTCGCCCAGACGCCAGCCAGAGTGCCCGGAGAGCATGACGATCTGCCTACGGCGACATGGTAGCGGGGCACGAGCAGATTGGCAAACCCACTGGCGAAGAGCAGACCCGCAGCCTCAACGAGTAACGTTGCGCCGACGGGACACGGTTCACCTATTGTTCGGCGGCTTCAACCCAGATCCCAACGCTCAGGGTTGAGGTTGTAGGTGCGCGCGACCATCGTTCCGTATTGGGTCCGAAGCCAGGCCTCGTCAAAGGGCGTGTCGCGATACCGCCAGTACGGTTCCTTCATCGTGGCCGCCAGGGGTACTACTCGCAGATGCTTGTCGAGCGCGGGCCATAGCCCAGTCGGCCCTCTGCTGCCAATGGCAAAGATGATATGTTGCGCGCGGGCCGTGAAAGCTCTCTGGTCCTCATCCACTGTACTCCGGGCGACGACGGCCCAATGCTCTCCGTCCAACGTCGTAAAAGCATACCAGGGTAACGCCATTCTGCTGTACCTCTCCGCGCGGTTGGCAGGTAATTCTCCTTAGTTTTATGTCGAGTGATATATCACATCAATCCAGGTAGCACAAGATCATATACGGAGGCGCGAACGAGGCTTCCGGCGCGGATAGATGAACGCCTGGTGTTGGAGCGTGACGTAGTAGATCGCCTCAGCCTCAAGACTTACGGCGTTCTCTTGAGCTTGAGCTTCATCGCGGACGTGCACCCGCGCGGTGTCCAGCCGGGCCGGCTAACGCTAACGAGTGAAGTCAGGTAATGGCCGCAATGCTGGCAGAACAGCTCCACATCAAACCGATGACACCGCTACTCACCTTACATAGTCGCCCACTATCCGCCACACGGCGCGTTACTGGGTGTCGTCTCCCCAGAGCGGCGCGCCCCAACGTGCCGCCCTGCCGCCCCCTGCTGATCGCCCAGACCGACGACACCGTCTTCGCCGACCTCCAGCCGATCAACGACGGCACCGCCGCCTCGCCGAGCGAGATCGCCCGCTGGTTCTACTGAAGGCACGCCGGTGGCTCATCGCTGCGTCAAGTCGGCAACGACAAGAGGAACGCCCGCCTGCCCTTGCACCCCTCCGCTCGCCCGTTACGTATACTGAGAGACGACGAACGGACAGAGCGAGGGGCAGGGTATGAGGGGCGACAACGTGTGGAGGACGCTCGATGACAACAACTGGGGGACGGTAAAGCGCAACTGGCCGCAATTGCTTAGACTTCCGTTGGCGCTGCTTGAACTTCCGCTTCGGGATCCGAGACCCGCATATCCGGGGAGATATCAGCAGGCGTACCGCTGGCCAGGTTGGATTCTCCGGTGGGGATGGCCGGTGGCCGCGCTGATGCTAGGTGCATTCATTGCTCCCCTGTCCCTAGAACTAGTCGGCCTCGCCAACCTCTCGTACAGCGGCGTTCTTGAGATTGCGGTCGCGTTGTTGGTCGCGATTCTTGCGCAGTCCGCGGACTGGTTGTTCGCGGTTCTGGTCTTTCACGTCATAAGACCGATGCTAGAACGGATAGATGAGCGCAGTGCAGGCTGGTGGGTGAATTGGCTCGTTGGCCCGGTGGTTGCCCTAGGGTTTGCCCTACCGCCGCTCATCCTGCCCTTTGTGGGCGTCTGCTACGGCATCTACCGCTACGTCACCTGGGTCGGCCCCGGTCAGCACGGCGTCACAGTCGCATTTGTCGGTGGTTTGGTCGTTATGATGCTCGTCGTCCCGCTCGTCAGGAGGATCGTGACGAGTAGCCTGTTAAAGTTCATCATCAGTAGGCTACGCGGAGACAAGGCGAAGCCGCACGAGGCGTGGCGCGCCTCACGACGCTAGCCGCCCTATTGGTCCTGCACTTCTGAAGGCTTAGCCGCTGGTAAGAACGACGACAGAAATGCGCTCTTTCGCGCGACTTCTTCCATAGATTCAGTTCCCGCCCT
>DASVAA010000187.1:0-10626 GCA_036376595.1 Ktedonobacterales bacterium
CGGCTGATCGTCGAGGCGGCCAATGGTCCCACCACGCCCCAGGCCGACAAGATCCTCTACGAGCGCGGCGTGAAGGTGGTCCCCGACATCCTCGCCAACGCGGCTGGCGTGACGGTAAGCTACTTCGAGTGGGTGCAAGACCTGCAAAGCTTCTTCTGGACACCCGAGGAGGTCAACGACAAGTTGATGCACGTGATGGACCAAGCCTACCAAGACGTAGCGCGCATTGCCCACGACCAGGAGACCTACATGCGCGTCGCGGCCACCATGCTGGCGGTCCGGCGCGTTGCCGAGGCCACACACCTGCGCGGGATTTACCCGTAGTCAGGAGATATTCCCACGTTCAGGCCCCTTCGTCATGCCGGCGAGGGGGCGTTTTCACATCAGAGCGGCGCGGTCGAGCAGCATCACCGAGAAACCGGGCACGCGCCCAAAATCGCCGTCGAGCGTCACCACCGCCAGGCCGTGCTCCATAGCCGTGGCGGCGATCAGCGTGTCTACATCGCCGATCAGCCCTGGCCCAACGGGCTTACGCATCGCTCGGCGCAAGTCAGCATAACGCTCGAGGATGTCGTAGGTGAGGTCATACGCGCGAACGCGCCGCAGCAGCGCTCGGAGCAGCACCTTGCGCTGCGGGAAGCTCGGCAAACTTTTGAAGAATTCAATAGCCTCGCCATAGTTGAGAACGCTTGTCGAGGCTTCATCTGCGTCGATCCAGGGCTGCAAGAGCGACACGGCACCGCGCCGCCCCGCAGATAAGCGGTGAGCAGAGCCGTATCGAGAAGGTAGCGCCTCATTCTTCATCCAGCCAGCCAAGTTGTTCGTCCATTGGTGGAGTCGGCGGCACCTCACGGCGCATGCGGAGGAGCGTCTCCACCATATCGTCGGGCAGATCCGGCATCGATCCTGCCAGGTTTGCGGCTGCCGTTTCAAGCGGCTCAGTATTCTCCTCGATGATCGCGGCGATCTCTTCCTGCACATCAGGCGGCAACTCCTCAACATGTTCCAGCGCCCGTTGCAATCGCTCGATCATCTCGTCTGCTCCGTGTAGATGTGTGCCCATCTTTAGCCGATGCCGTAGTATATCACCCCAGCCGCTGGATTGCTCTGACTCGCCACCCTCATGCGCCCGTCTCTGCCTGTAGCGCCTCGCCCAGCCGCGGCAGGAAGTGCCGCCAGCCGTCGAGGTGGTGCTGGCGCGCCTCACGGTCTTCGGGCGTGCCGGCGTACGCGCCATGGGTGAGGGTCAGGCGCGTGCCAGGGTCCGCGTCGGGACCTACGGGCAGCGGCTCGAAACCGAGCGTGACCTAGCTTGGGAAGGGATTCCTCCGGCTCACCGTCCCAGGCCCAGGTGAACGCCAGCAGCCACCCAGGATCGACAGCGGTGTAGCGGCCGCGCAGATGAAAGCCCTGCTCCGGCCAGGCGAGGTGATACGCGCCTCCGTCACGCACATCCGTCTCGGCCTTGCGCGGCCACCAGCGCACCAGCAACCCTGGCTCCGTCCAGTACGCCCACATGCGCTCCGGCTCCACGCCCAGATATTCCGCAACCAGTGTCAGCACGTCCGGCTGCCCCGCACGCTCCGTGATCTCCATCGCGACACCTCCATGACATCCGTCCGGTGTGAACGCATCGCCACCTGCTCTGCCTTCAGTATACCGAACACCCGTTCTCCATCTAGAGCTGCCGCGAACCAGTGCGCAGATGCGTGCTATGATGGTCGCGGAGTGAGAGTCGCACCACTCTGCCAGCCACCCAGACCCGGCAACGAGGAGGATCCCGACATGCCTGGACCGATCCCGATGCCGTTTCGCCCCTTCGGCGAGACGCTGCGCTACTACCGCACGCTCCATGGCCTGTCGATCGAGCAGACGGCGGCGGCCGCCGGCATCTCGCCAGCCGGCATCAGTGCGCTGGAAAGCGGCGTCAAAGGTCCCCCACCGCCGAAGCAGGTCGTCGTCCGGCTGGCCGATCTCTTTCAGCTCAAGGGTGAGGACCGCGACACGTTCGTCGAGGGAGGCTCGTGGGACGCGCAGTTCCTCGGCTCCTTCGCCAGCGTGGTCAATGATAAGGCACGTAAGACGCTCGCGAAGCTGGGGTTGGTAGATGGCAAGGAGGCACAGTCGCCCCCCCCGCCGGCTGCGATCCTGGTCTTCCTGATCGCCGATGTGCGAGGCTACACACACTTCACACAAGAGGCCGGCGACGCCGAAGCGGCGCGGCTGGCGGCCAAGTTCGCGGCCATTGCGCGCGGCGCGGTGGAGGAGCGTGACGGCCGGCTGATCGAGCTGCGCGGCGATGAGGCACTGGCGGTCTTTGCCTCCGCGCGCCGGGCGATCGATGCGGCGGCGGTGATGCAGGCGCGCTTCGTCGAGGCGACGCGAGCTGACCCCGAGCTGCCACTGCCGGTGGGCATCGGGCTGGATGTGGGCGAGGCGGTGCCACTGGAGGATGGCTATCGCGGGGCAGCGCTCAACCGCGCGGCACGGCTTTGCTCGCTGGCGGGTGCGGGCGAGATTCTGATTACCACCGGTCTGGCGTACCTCGCGCCCAAAGTCGAGGGGCTTGCCTATCTCGATCGCGGCAGCGTTGCGCTCAAGGGCTTCGATGTGCCAGCGGCGCTGCTCGCGGTAGCGCCCGCAGACGTCGAAGCGGAGCCTGCGGCGTCTGCGCAGGCGCCGCAGATCGAGCCGCCGGCAGAATGAGGGGTCCTCGCCCTCAGGTCCCAGAGGCGACGCGGGCGTCGCCACTACAGGTTGCGGGGCGAGGGGCCTAAGAGGGAACTGAGAACACGGAAGTCGTCGCGGAAGCAAGCTCCCGCGGAGTTCGCGGCGAGGAAGAGCAGGGGCATCCACTTTGGGCGAGCGGTTCAGGCGCATAGCGATCCTGGGGTTAGGGCTGATCGGCGGCTCGGTGGCACTCGCCCTACGCAAGCGAGGGCAGGTTGAGGAGGTCGCGGGCTATGATCCGCTGCCTGGCCGTGCCGAACGCGCCCGCCAGCGTGATGCCATCACGCAAGCAGCAGCGTCGCCACAAGAAGCGGTGCGTGGGGCGGAGCTGGTGGTGCTGGCGGCACCCGTGGGCGCGATGCGTCCGCTCCTGGCAGCCATCGCCCCGGCGCTCGATCCCGCGGCGCTCGTCACCGACACCGGCAGCGTCAAGCGCCCAGTCTGTGCGGCGGCGGCCGAATTGCTGCCCAACCCCTCACGCTTCGTCGGCGGGCACCCGATGGCAGGCCGCGAGCAGGCGGGCATCGAGGCAGCCGATGTGGCGCTGTTCGAGGGTGCGGTCTGGTGCCTGACGCCAGATCGCACGACCGGCGGCGCAGCACTCGCTCGCGTCGAGGCGCTGGTCCTGGCGCTCGGCGCGGAACCACACACGCTGGATGTGGAGCAGCACGACGCCCTGGTCGCCGGTATCAGCCACCTGCCGCTCGCTGCTGCTGCCGCGCTTGTCGCCACCGTCGTCGCCCACCCCAGCGGTGCCGAGGCGCTGCAATTGGCGGCGGGCGGATTCCGCGATACGACGCGCATTGCCTCTGGCAGCCCGATTATGGCGCGCGACGTGCTGCTGGCGAACGCCGACAACGTCACCGCCTGGCTCGATCGGTATATCGCGGAGCTGGCCCATCTGCGGGCGCTGGTCGCGAGCGGCGACGCGGAAGGTATCGAGCGCGCATTTGCCACCGCAGGAGATGCTCGCGACGCCTGGCTGGCCCAGCGCTCCAACACCAAGCGGCCTCACACGCCGTAAAGGTCATCGAGACGCTATCGGGCATTCGTCGGCAGCACCTAACAGGTGAGTACGCCGCGCGACGACTCACACCTGTTCTTCCCCCTTCGCTTGCCGCGACGCTGGGCGGATCGCTACAATCCAGGCGTGTCGCGGCCCATCACGGCACAGGCGGGATCGCGGAGGAGGCCAGCGCATGGATCTTCACGACGTCGAGCAGATCACCGATCTCTTCGCCCGGCTCGCCGCCGCCGCTAAGGACGATCCCCGGCTCGCGGCGCAGGTGCGCGACGCGCTCGCCGAAAGTGGGCTGCTGGCGATTTTCGGCTCCGGCGAATCGCTCGATGTGGTGGATCTGCTGGATGCGGGCGGCGAGGATGCCCTCCGCGCGCGCCTGGAGCAGATGACACTCTCCGAGCTGAAGAGCATCGTCGCCGTGCGCGGCTACGATGCCGACAAAGAGACCGCGCGCTGGCGCAGCCCCAAGAAATTCGTCGAACTCATTGTGGAGAGGGCCGCTGCGCAGCTCGAAAAGGAAGTGGCGCAATCGTCGGGCGCCTCGTGGATGCTCTGACGTGGACCCTCCACGGCGCATTGTGCACTCGCGTGCGGCACTCGCGCCATACAGGTGCGAGACACCGTGTGCGATGATGTTTGATGCGCGTGCGGTCAAGAGTTATACTCTGCATCGAAGTCCCCGCAGGCACTCCGGGAGCGCCACGATGAGGCGGCGCCTACAACCGCATCGCGGCCCGCGTGCGTATGACTCTGTGGGCGGCCGCGACGCCCGCATTCATCACGCTATCTGCTTTTCACACGTCGTGTCGGCGAGCCGGGGGATACTCTGGCAGCGGTGAGGCACGGAGGAGCAAACGACCTCATGACGAGACTCCTGGATACCATTGACCACCCCGATCAGCTCAAATCGCTCTCACCCGCGCAGCTCAAGCGGTTGGCCAGAGAAATACGGCAGGAGATCATCGAGACGGTTGCCCTGCGCGGTGGGCACCTGGCACCCAATCTCGGCACCGTCGAGCTAACCCTCGCGCTACACATCGCCTTCGATGCCCCGCACGACAAGCTGGTCTGGGACATCGGCCACCAGGCGTATCCCCACAAGCTCGTCACCGGCCGCCGCGACCGCTTCCGCACGATCAAGCAGTTGGGCGGCATCTCCGGCTACCTGCGGCGCGACGAGAGCGAATACGACGCCTTCGGTGCCAGCCACGCCAGCACCTCGATCTCGGCGGCCCTCGGCATGGCGGCGGCACGCGACATCAAGGGTGACGATTACAAGGTGGTGGCGATCATCGGCGACGGCGCGCTCACCGGTGGCATGGCGCTCGAGGCGATCAACAACGCCGGGGCGATGCAGCGCGATCTGATCATCGTGCTCAACGACAACGACAAGAGCATCTCCGATAACGTCGGCGCACTGCATACCTACCTCAACCGGCTGCGCGTGGACCGCCACTACCGCCAATTGCGCGATGCTGCCGGCCATGTGCTCGACCACGTCCCCGGCGGCACGCTCGCCAAGGGTGTGGCGGGGCGCTCGGTGCGCAGCGCCAAGGAGTTCGTGCTACCCAGCAAGAGCAGCGTGGTCTTCGAGGAGCTGGGCTTTACTTTCCTCGGCCCTTTTGATGGGCACAACACCGAGGAGCTGGTCGAGGTCTTCACGACAGCCAGGCAGATGCGCGGCCCGATCATGATCCAGGTGATCACCAAGAAGGGCCTGGGCGCGCCATTTGCCGAGGCCGACCCCACCAAGTTCCACGGCCCCGGCGCCTATGATCCGGTCACCGGCGAGATGAAGAAGAAGCCCGGCGAGCCGCCCAAGTACCAGGATGTGTTCGCCGAGGCACTGGTCGAGCTGGCCGACCGCGACCCCGCCATCGTCGGTATCACCGCCGCGATGGCCGAGGGCACGTCGCTCTGCAAGTTCCAGCAGGCGCATCCCGAGCGCTACTTCGACGTCGGCATCTGCGAGCAGCACGCCGTCACCTTCGCCGCCGGCCTGGCCTGCGAGGGTCTGATGCCGGTCGCCGCGATCTATTCGACCTTCATGCAGCGCGCCTTCGATCAGGTGCTCCACGACGTCTGCGTGCAGAACCTGCACGTGATCTTCCCGATGGACCGCGCGGGCATCGTCGGCGAGGACGGTCAGACGCAGCACGGCGTCTTCGACATCGGCTTCATGCGCATGATGCCCAACATGAAGGTGATGGCACCCAAGGACGAGAACGAGCTGCGCCACATGCTCTACACGGCGCTGACGCTTGACGGTCCCGTCGCACTGCGCTACCCACGCGGCAGCGGTGCGGGCGTGCCGCTGGAGCACGACTTCAAGGTGCTGCCGGTGGGCAAGGCCGAGCTGCTCACCCCGGAGGACGAGATCGCGCGCGCCGAGGTGGCGATTCTGGGCTACGGCAACATGGTGGCGCCCGCGCTCCAGGCGGCGCATGAGCTGGCCGCCGAGGACGGCATCCACGCGGTGGCCGTCAACGCGCGCTGGGCCAAGCCGCTCGACGAGGAGCTGATCGTGCGGCTAGCGCGGGCGACGGGGGCGCTGGTGACGGTAGAGGACCACATGGCGGCGACGGGCTTTGGCAGCGCGGTAGCCGAGCTGCTACACGCGCGCGGCCTGCACGATGTGAAGCTGGCGATCATCGGCCTGCCTGACAAGTTTGTCGAGCACGGCGCGCCGGCGATCCTGCGCGAGCTCTACGGCCTCACGTCGGGACACGTCAAAGATGTCGTGCGCCAGCTCGTGCGTCCCGGCGCGCACAGCGGCTACCCGGTCACCAAGACCGTCGAAACCAGCCATTAGCCCCTGGCGAGACAACACGCGCCTCCCCTCCTGCGAGTGACCGGGGAGGCGTTGCTCTATATCGCGGCATGACGAGATGGGGCTGGCGATAGCACTGACGCGGCGGAGCGCTGCGCGCACATAATGCACGTCCTCGGCGCTCTCCACCCGCTCTCTCCACCCGCTCACTCCGCGGCGCCCGTCTGGCGAGGATGCGCAAGCGCCTTCCGCGTAGCCGGCAACATGCGGTGGCAGACGAGCGGGTCGAGCGGGCCACGAAAATTCCTCCTCGCGTCAGGCGTCTACACGACGACAGCGACCGCGCGGTACATGGTCGCAGCTCGCAACGGCAGGGCATAGACCGTGCGAGTGATGGCCGTGTATCCGCGGCGGTATGATGCTGTTATGAGGGTAGTCATGCTCTCGTTACCGCAGACGACGAGCCGCCGTCATATCGGCAGAACTGCCCCAGCGCAGGGGGATCCAACAGGACGCCCCCGACCAATGCGCGCGGAGCGGTATGCGCAAGCAGAGGCAGAGGCAGAGAGTCTTGGTTACGGCACGCCCCCCGCATCCCGGCACGCGGCGCTACACCCGCCACGTGGTTTATGAGCTGGCCCGCAGCATCCGCGAGCGCGATGTGCTGACGTACGAACACTGCCGCCGCGTCGGCGTCTACGTCAGCCGTTTAGCCCGCGAGATGGGCTGGTCGCGCCGCGCCGCGCACGATCTGGCGCTCGCCGCGCTGGTCCATGACCTCGGCAAGACGTGGATTCAGAACGCTATCCTGCACAAAGACTCCGCCCTCTCCTCCGACGAGCGCGCCGAGATGGAGCGTCACCCGGTGATCGCCGCGAGCCTGCTCAGCGCCTACAACGCACCCCAGACGCTGGTGCAAGCGGTGTTGCACCACCACGAGGCGTACGACGGCCGCGGCTATCCCGACCGCCTGCATGGCGACGAGATCCCGATAGGCGCGCGTCTGCTGAGTGTGGCCGACGTCTTCGACGCCCTAACCTCCGCGCGTGCCTACAAGCCGGCGATGGATGTTGCCGCCGCGCGCGAGCGCCTGCTGGCCGGTGCGGGCACGCATTTCGATCCCGACGCCGTGGCCGCCTTCGTCGCGCTGCTCGACCGCGACCCCGACTTCCTGCTGGAGCCGCGTGTCGCCCCACTGCCGCAGCCACCGCGCACCGCGCCGACGCCAAGCTGGGTGCGCCACGATACCGCCAGCGAGTAGCATCGTTCAGTCGGCGGGCGCGCAGCGCCGTACAATCCACAGCAGGCGCCGTGGGATACGCCACACATGACACGCCGCCGCGTACTCGACACGACGATGAGCCGTCATTGCGTGCGCAGGGAGGGCGTCACTCGCGCCATTCCAGTTCGCACCACGCAGTTCGCGAGGAACACAGCATGCTCATCGAGCACCGCGGCAAACGGCCGCGCATCCATGAATCGGCATCCATTGCGCCGACGGCAACCATCTGCGGCGACGTCACGATCGGCGAGGAGTGCCGCGTGCTCTTCGGGGCGGTCATCACGGCCGAGGGTGGCCCGGTCGCGATCGGGCGGCAGTGCGTGGTGATGGAGAACGCCGTCATCCGCGGCACTCGCCAGCATCCGGCCCAGATCGGCCAACACGTCCTGGTTGGGCCGCGCGCTTATCTGAGCGGCTGCACCGTCGAAGACGATGTCTTCCTCGCCACCGGCGCGACGATCTTTAACGGCGCCCGCATCGGCGCGCGAGCCGAGGTGCGCATCAACGGCGTCGTCCATCTGAAGACAGTCCTGGCGCCGGACGCTCTCGTGCCGATCGGCTGGATCGCGGTTGGCGATCCGGCGCAGATTCTGCCGCCGGCCGAGCACGAGCGCGTGTGGGCGATCCAGCAGCCGCTGAACTTCCCGCGGGAGGTCTGGGGCGTGGAGCGCTCGACGGATGGCACGAGCATCATGCCGCGGATCATGAGCCGCTACACACGGGCGCTCGAACGGCACCGGGATGACACGATCCTCGACAGCGAGTAAAGATTTCGATGCTCAATCGCGGCGGCAGCTTTTGTCGCGATGTGGTAAATCTAGAAGGTAGCCAGGCGTCGTCTGCTGTGGGCGAGCGGCGCGGGGCAAGGCACCACAAAGTGCGGCGAGCGCGAAGAAGGGGATGCCCCCATGACGGTTGGCACGGGCGATGGGATGACCGATGCGCACCCACTTGCGCGCGCGACCGCGGATGCGGCGCGGCGCGTGCGGGTGGCGAGCGATGTGGTGCGCGAGAACGTCAACCGCGTGATCGTCGGCAAGGCAGCGACGATTGACCTGCTGCTGATCGCCCTGCTCAGCGAGGGCCACGCGCTGATCGAGGACGTGCCGGGCCTGGGCAAGACCGTGATGGCGAAAGCGCTCGCCCGCTCGCTCGATCTGCGTTTCGCGCGCATCCAGGGCACCGCCGACCTGCTGCCCTCCGACGTGACCGGTGTCAGCTACTACAGCCAGAAACTCGGTGAGTTTGAGTTTCGCCCCGGCCCAGTCTTCGCCAACATCGTGCTGGCCGACGAGATCAACCGTGCTACCCCGCGCACGCAGTCGGCGCTGCTGGAGGCGATGCAGGAGCGCCAGGTGACGGTAGACGGCCAGACGATGCCGCTGCCAGCGCCATTCCTCTTGATCGCCACGCAGAATCCCATCGAGCTGGAGGGCACCTTCCCGCTGCCCGAAGCCCAGCTCGACCGCTTTTTGCTGCGCCTGCGGGTGATGTATCCCGGCGAGAGCGACGAGCGCGCCATGCTCTATCGCTTCCAGCAGGAGCAGCCGCTCGACACGCTGGCGCCCGTGCTGAGCGCGGCGGAGCTGGCGGCGCTGCTGCCAGTGGTGCGCGCGGTCTTCGTCTCGGAGCCGGTGGCGGACTATCTGCTGGCAATCGTGCGCGAGACGCGCGAGCATCCGGCGATTGAGCTGGGAGCGAGTCCACGGGCAGCGCTGGCGCTCTTCCGGGCGGCGCAGGCGCGGGCGGCGATGCAGGGGCGCGCGTACGTCAAGCCCGACGACATCAAGCGGCTGGTGCTGCCGGTGCTGGCGCACCGCCTGTTGATGACCGCCCAGACGCGCCTGCGCGGCCAGACTGCCGAGAGCATCTTGCAGAGCCTCGTCGATCGCGCGCCGGTGCCGGTGGAGGAGATCGGCGGCGAGGGGTGATGTCGTCTATGGAGGCAGCGAGCTGGCGATGAGCAGCAATCCAGAAGGCGAGACGCGCAACCCCGCTGGACGGCCCGACACGCTCCAGTACGTCAGCCGCAGCGGCATGTATGCGGTGAGCCGGCGTGTCGTGTTTTTCCGGCGCACGGTGCGCGGCGAGCCGGACCCGACACTGCTCGCACGGCGGCCGCTGTATCTCGTCGCCGTCATCACCGCGATCGGCGCGGTGCTGCTGGCGCAGCCGCTGCTCTTCATCGGCGCGCTGCTGCTTTTCATGATCGCCATCGTGCCGGAGCTATGGTATCGTTACGGCGCGCGCGGCCTGGTGATCAGCCGCGAGCCGGAGCGTACGCGCGTGGCCTTCGGCGAGCGCGTGGGCGTGCGGGTGCGGGTGGAGAATCGCAGCCCGCTGCCGCTGCCCTGGCTGGAGATTGACGACGAGTTCCCCGAGGCGCTGCCGCTGCTCAACGCGCACGTCGGGCCGTCGCCCAAGGCGCAGCGCGTGGTGCTGGCCGGGGTGCATGCGCTGTGGGCGTATCAGCGCGTGCGGCGGCGCTATCACCTGCTGGCCTGCGCGCGTGGGCCATTCGTCTTTGGGCCCGCCAAGGTATCGCTCTCGGACCCCTTCGGCCTGCTCACGCGCGAGGTCGAGCTGCCGGCGACCGCGTCGCTGCTCGTCCACCCGATCGTGGCCCCGCTGGAGCGTTTCGGCCTGCCGCCCGACGCGCCATTCGGCGAGCGCAAGGCGCGCCGGCGCCTGCTCGAAGACCCGCTGCGGGTGATCGGCACGCGCGATTACGTGCCCGGCGACGAGCCGCGGCGCATCCACTGGAAGGCCACCGCCCGCACCGGCGCGCTGCAGAGCAAGGTCTACGAGCCGTCTACGCGCCAT
>DASVAA010000188.1:0-3024 GCA_036376595.1 Ktedonobacterales bacterium
GTCGGGGGTGGTGATGAGCTTCATGTTCTTCTTCCCCGATGTGGTCGTCACCGACGCCCTGCCGCTCACGGGCGGTCTGGCCGCGGTGTGCCTCTTTGGGGTGCTGCTCATCAAGCTGGTCGGCGACCCCGATCACAACGCACGTAGCTTCCAGCTGGTGACGCTGCTGCTCGGACTGGGCGCGATCTTCTACTTCGTGCCCTACGTGCTGGGCGTACAGGCGAGCCAGGTCTCGATGGGCGGCATCGCCAACGTCGGGAGCTTCCTGGTGACCAACACCAATCCAGTCTGGGCGGTGGGCATGGCCTACCTCTCCATCGCGCTGATTGCCGTGCAGGGCGCGTTCGCGGTCGGTTACGCGCTGCGCTCCGGCGGCCGCGCCGAGATTGAAGCTCCCACGTCCGGACAGTCGAACTGACTCCAGGATCGACGACGCGGAACACTCCCTCGCCAGTCATGCTCGGTGGCCCGAGCGGGCGGGTGAGCGCCAAAACACGAACACGAGAGGAACGCTGCCATGAAGCCTGAGGATGTCTCCAACGCCATCACGCAAGCCCTCATCCAGGGCGGCGCGCAGTGGCTTGTCGCGACGCTGGTCGCCTTTCTGCCCGCGCTGTGGACGATGAGCCTGGTGCTGCACCTGGCGCGTCCCTACGTGCTGCGCACGCTGCGCCGCTGCGGTCTGCGCCTGGGCGCCGACGTATGGTGGATGTCATATTTGCTGATGCGCGACGCCGTCTTGGTCATCACCTTCGCGCTGAGCTGGATCTTCTTCCAGCCCAATCTGGTGACCACGTTGCCCCTGCCGATCACCGGCCCGCTGGCGGCGCTGTGTCTGCTGCTGGCGCTGGCGGTCAAGCTGACCCGCCGCGCCGACGACGACATCGCCGCCTACCGCTGGACGACGGTCTTTCTGATCGCCGGCGCCACGCTGTTCTATGTGCCACAGGTCTTCGCCGTCGAGGCCGCAAGCCAGGAGCATCTGGTCTGGTTCGCCAACAACCTCGTCAGCAATGCCAATGTGCCCTGGGCGCTGGCGATCATGTGGATTTCGATGGCGGGGGTAGCGCTGGTCGCCGGATGGTTCTTCTTCCGCGCCATGCTCTCGGTCAATCGCAGTATGGCGCGGCGTGTGGCCCAAGACGTGCGCCCGCGGCAAACACAGGAGGCGATGCCGAAGGCGACGGCCGCGCGGTAAACTACGGTGTGCGGAGGATGCCGATACCTCTTCCGCACGCTGCGGCACGTCACGCATCAGGTGTGCCGGCGTTTGTTCTGGCCTCTCGGGCCGGCGGCGCCGGCATCCCCGTGTTGAGCGGCGCAGCAGCGTGGTGCGCGTTGGCGGTACTCGGCACGTGGATCAGACCAGGATCACCTCAAACGAATAGGAAGCGCGGTGATGACCCTGAGTCATACCTCGTGCTGCCCGCTGTCCTCGTCGCTGCAGTGCGCTTCAAGCAGCACCAGCGCGATCTCGATGGTGCGCGCAAGTGCGAGCACATCGGTGTGCCGTCCACTCGTCACGTCTTCAAGATGCCGGCGGTAGGCGGCACGATAGGCGTGCAGGTACAGCGTCTCGGCGAACTGCGGGTAGTCGAACGTGACCTGCCGGTGATAGACGTTCCAGGCCTCGCGAGCACAGAGGGCCACGCCCTCGTCGTCCAGCCCGTCCGCGAGCAGCGCAAAAAAGAAGTCGCCGCGCGCCTGTTCGATCCCCTTGAGCACCGCGTGCCGCACCAGCAGACTGCGATGGGAGTCGTCGGCGATGTGGTGATACGCCCGGTACGCGTGCATGGCTCCCCCGGCGCCGCGCCCCGCGCTGCTCTGACTGACACACCATCACAGCCCTATCAGAGCGAGGCGTCCATATGTTACAGCCGCGTCTCGCGGCATGCACATCACATGCCGGTAGCGCCTCTCAGCATCACTGGCCTGCGCCTACTGGCTCCCGTGGCTGCGTTTCTGGCGCGTCGAGCTGCTCGCGCATTCGCAGGTAGGTTGGCTCGTCAAGCTCACCGCGAGCGTAGCGCTGCTTCAGTAGTTCGAGCGCCGATGCGGGTGGTGCTGGTGATGCAGTGCCACGCGCTGGGTTACGGCCCAGCCAGCGCACCAGCGCCCACACCAGCAGACCCAGCAGCGCCAGCCAGAAGGCTGCGTTCAGTGCCATCCAGAAGAAGCCCGCCCAGCCATAGCCCGCGGAATAGTACCCCCACATAGGCATAGGCATAAGAACTGCCTCGCTTTCCCATTAGTGCTGCGGGCCGCACCCGCGTCCGGGTCGGCTGCCTAGGTTGGCTGCCTACGGCTTGCACCACATCAGAGAGTGTAGCCGTGCCGCCACACGCCGCCATCACAGCCGCAGGCGCCGTGCTCACAATTCGCTCACGTAACCCCCAATGCGCTCTGCCGGTGACTGGAATGCACGTTCGTCTCGCGGTGCCTGGGCGCTGAGTTGACTCGTTGATGCGCGTGAGGCTCTTTGTGATGCCCCTGGGAGATGGCTGCCAGATACTTGAGATCGGCGGATTTGTTCCAATGCTGGTGCTCGCGACACGCCAGGTTGTGTGGGCATGACTCGGCATGAGGCGACTCCGCTTGAAGGAGAGAAGGTTGCCCCTATGGAACAGGCGAGCACGACGACAATGGCGCCAGCACTAGCGCCGACCGACGTGGAACTCCAGCAGCAGGTGCTGGACGAGCTTGCGTGGGGCGGCCGTGTGCGTCCCAGCGAGATTGGCGTCGCCGCCCACGATGGCATTGTGACGCTCGGTGGAGGCATCAGCAGCTATCTGGCATGCATGGCAGCGCAGGAGGCGACCCACCGCGTGCGGGGTGTGCGGGCGATATGGGAAGCGGCGCATCAGACGTGGCCGAGCGGACGTACGTGCCGGCTGTGGGCGTGACGTGACGGGTAAGTGTGCTGGAGGAGCCAAGCCAGTTCGAGACCACGCTGTGAGGCAAGCGCGATACGGTGACAGTGGGCACAACAGACGGTGGGGAGGGGAGGACGTGACATGAGGAGAC
>DASVAA010000189.1:0-115935 GCA_036376595.1 Ktedonobacterales bacterium
CGCCTCGGGCCGCGCCAGAAAGCCCAAAAGGTTCATCAGGTCGAGCAGGCGCGTGAGGCGCGGCCACTCCGCCGGCAGCGTGCCGCCCGCCGCGCTATAGCCTTCTGTAACGCCCGTCGTGTACTCTGGCGGCAGGGTCGCCCGGTAACGCAGGAGCTGGCCGACATCGAAGAGGGGCGGGCCGGCGAAGGCGAACTCCCAATCGAGCACTGCCGCCGTCTCCCAGCGCCCATTAGTGCCTCGCCGCAGCAACAGATTCTGCGGCTTGTAGTCGCCGTGGAGAAGCGCCGCATGGTCAGGCAGTGTATCGAGCAACACTGCCCGCTGATCCATCAGCGCCGCCAGTCGCTCCGCCAACGCCGCCCCTAGCCGCGCGCGCACGTGCTCCTCGCCCAGCCGACCACGCACGTAGCCCTCGCAGGCTGTGCGTATCGGCCCCAGCGGCTCGGCGATGGTGAGGCCAGGGCCGAAGAAGCCCGACCGAGCGAAGGTGTGTGTGTGGACCGCCGCCAACGTTGCCCCCGTCGCGTAGCCCACGCCGTACGCATCCTCGGCGCCGGCCGTGCGCAGGATCTCCTCCAGCTTGACGCCCTCGACCCACGACGAGACGGTGTAGGGCGGCTCGGCCTCGCAGGCGGCGTAGAGCAATCGCGGAACCGGCACCGAGTCCGCCGCCAGCCGCAGAATCGCCACCTCCGTCGCGCAGACCGCCGCGTCGCGCGTGTAGACGCGCACAACCAGCGGTTCCTCGCGGCCGGCCAGTGTCACGCGATAGTTGGTATTCGCCAGTCCGCCGGAGAGCGGCTCGAACGTCGCGACCGCCACACGATCGCCCAGTGCGGGCCGCAGCAGCCGTTCGAGCGCCGCCGCATCCAGCGCCAGGTGCGCGCTGTGCCGCGACCACCCGTCTTGCATCGTCACCTACAGTCCGTCCCCTTGTAGGGTCGCCGCGATCTCGTCGTCCGCCAGCGGCACACGCCCCAGCATCTTCCGCGCCGCCTGCCGCGCATTGCTATCTGGACTGCGTAGCTCGCCCAGCACCCATTCCCGATACTCGCGCAGAAAGCGGTTCTCAAAGGCCAGCGCGCGGGCGCAGAGATCGCGGAGGTGCGCGCGGCTGGGCGCATCATCGGGGATCAGGTAGGCCCACCGCTCGCGGCACCAGGAGGCAATATCCTCGTGCAGCGCGGAGTGCTCGTCGCCGATGTACTGCCGATACGCCGCGGACATCTCGCGTTTGCGGGCGATGTAGGCGCGACCATGCAACGCCACCAGCGCCGTCGCCGCCCAGCCCGTCACGCGGATCAGGTCGCGGGTGCTCGGCACGTCGCGCCCATCCGGCAGCCGCGCCGTGCGCCGCGTGTAGCCAAAGAACTCCTCGCTGGCAGCGGGATAGTGCAGTGGGAGTGATACCGGCACCGGGCGGCCGAAGATATTGACAATCAGCCAGGAGGCGGCGTGCATGCGCTCGCGTGCCCATCGCTCGATGGGTACTAGCGGCATCGCGTCGCGGCGGTCCTCGCCCCACACGCAGCGCCCGCCGAGCTTGAGCAGTGGCGGCACGCCTCGCGCCAGATCCTCCTCGCCCGCCACCGTGGCATCCAGCTCGATGCCGCACTCCCGCGCCACGCCCGCGACCGCGCCCTCCGCCAGCGCGCGCTCCTTGGCTGTCAGGCGCCCCGCGACCACGAGCGTCACGTCGAGGTCGCTGCTCGCCAGCGCTGTCTCGTCGCCGTAGCTACCAGTGGCGTAGACCGAGCGCAGGCGTCCCGGCAGGGTCGCATTGCAGGCGGCGACCAGCGCGCGCAGGGCTTCGTCGGCCCGCGCGTTGCCAGTCGAGGCGAGAAGGGTTTCGGGGTCAGTCATACAGCCAGTGTTTCCCTGCGATGGCGCGACGGTGGCGTATGCCGCGGCGGGCGCGATATGTCGCGCCCCGACAGTGTGCCGCGATTGCGCCGAACAAGTGTACCACGCGGCGCCTTCGCGCATCGCGCAGAAATCTCACTCGCCCACGCTGGCTTTCCCGCTATCTCCGTCTGCGTCCTCGGCGGTTGCTCTCCTCCCCTTCCCTGTCCTCCGTTTCCTCTGTGGTAGATCCCTTCTCCTCTTCGCGATCTTCGCGCGCACTTCGCATCCTTCGCGTTCTCCGTAACCCCCTATAAACCCCTATAAGTGCAGCTCGCGCAGTCGGATCGTCTCGCCGCGACCCGGGCCAGTGGAGACGCGCGCGAGCGGGGCTTCGAGCAGCTCCTCGATGCGCTGCAGATAGCGCCGGGCGGTTGCGGGCAGAGTGTCCCACTCTGAGACCCCGCGTGTACGGCTCATCCACCCCGGCCATTCCTCATAGACCGGCTCGCAGGCGGCAAGCTGACTGAGGCTCGCGGGCGGTTCGCTGAGCGTCTCACCGCCGAGGCGGTACGCCGTGCAGATCTTGATCGTCGGAATCTGGTCGAGTACGTCGAGCTTGGTCACGGCGATGTTATCGAAGCCGTTGAGCCGCGCCACGAAGCGGCCCAGCACCGCATCAAACCAGCCGCAGCGCCGGGGACGGTTCTTCGTCGTGCTGTACTCGGCGCCCGCCTCGCGCAGCGCGTCGCCTTCGCCGTTGAACAGCTCGGTTGGCATCGGCCCGCTGCCCACCCGTGTCTGATACGCCTTATAGACTCCCAGCACGTGTTCGATGCTGCGCGGCGGCAGTCCGGCTCCAGTTGAGGCGTTGCCGGCGACGGTAGAGGAGGCAGTGGCATAGGGGTAGGTGTCGAAATCCACGTCTTGCAGTGCCCCCTGCGCGCCCTCCAGCAGGATCGACGCGCCGTCGTGCAGCGCGCGCTGAAGCATCGCCTGCGTATCCACGATGTGCGGGTGCAGCCGCTGGGCGTAGGCGACGTACTCGGTGTGGATCTCCTCCAGCGAGAGCGGCTGCTGGCCGTAGATCTGCGTGATCATGCGGTTCTTCTGCGCCAGCACCGAGGCGAGCTTGGCGCGGAACTGGTCCACGTCGAGCAGATCGGCCATGCGGATGCCCATGCGCGCGTGCTTATCCACGTAGGCGGGGACGATGCCGCGCGTGACGCTGCCGGGCGTCTGCGTGCCGCGCGACTCGGCTTCGAGCCGGTCGAGCACGAAGTGGTAGGGCATCACCACGTGTGCGCGGTCGCTGACGTAGATACCGCTCACGTCGTGGCCCAGGCGGCGCAGGCTCTCCATCTCGTCGAGCAGCTCGCGCGGGTCCACCACCACGCCGTTGCCGATCACGCAGCGCACGCCGGGGTGCAGCACCCCCGACGGCACGACGTGGAACGAGAACGCCTTCTCACCGCGGATCACGCGGTGGCCGGCGTTGCTGGACCCCTGGTAGCGCACGACATAGTCGGCGCTCGCGGCCAGCTCGTCCACGAACTTGCCCTTGCCCTCGTCGCCCCACTGGGCGCCCACAATCGCCGTCACGCTCATGCCGTGCCGCTCCCTTCGCGCACGATGTCCTTCGGCGACGCCACGTTACGCGCTAACTGCCCTGCTGGATGTAGTTGAGGAGAAGCTGATCGGTGATCTGCTCGATCGGCGCCTGATCATCGGTGAAGACGATCCCTCCGCGCTGGGCGTGGGCGACCGTCGCCACCGGCAGCACCTCGTCTGCCACCGTGCTCATCAGCGAGTCCGGCGGCACGGAATGGAGATTGGACACCAGTGTCTGCAGCGAGGTCGGTCGCATCGTCGCCATGACCTCGGTATTGAAGGTATTGGGAACGTTGAACGTGTAGACGCTCGGAAACACCGTGCTCAGGGTGTTGACGAACGCCTGCACCAGCCGGTAATCGTGGGTCGTGTGCCCGGTATTGAGCACGACGACGCCGTTGGGCGAGAGATGCGCCCGAATCTCTTGGAAGAACTCCTTGGTGGTGAGCTGGAAGGGAATATAGGGCTGCTGAAAGGCGTCAATCGCCACCACGTCGTAGGTGTGGTGCGTCACGCGCATAAAGGTGCGGCCGTCGGCCACATAGACGTGCAGGTTCGGCTCGGTCATGTCGAAGTACTTGCGGCCGGCGGCGACGATGGACGGATCGATCTCCACACCATCGATCGGCACCGGTCCGTAGACCGCGGTGTACTGGCGTGCGATGGTGCCGCCAGCCAGCCCGATGATCGCTACGCGATGCACCTGCCCCGCCTCCGGCGCCGGATTGAAGTACGGCGCGGCGAGGTAGTAGTCCCAGTACCAGCCGGTGAGAACCTGGTGCGGGTTGTAGATCGAGTGGATCGCGTGCCCCTCGTTCAAGACCAGCTCCATCGTGCCGTCGCTCGCGCGCACCACCTGGATGTAGTTATAGAGCGACTCTTTGTCATAGATCAGGCCCGGCTCGGACTTCAGCGGACCCATGATCTGCGGTGCCAGCAGCGGAATCAGCAGCAGCGCGCTCAGCAGTCCCGCGCCGCCCGAGACGCCCCGCAGCCGCAGAGGCAGCAGCAATAGTGAGGCCAGCAGCAGCGCCAGCGCCGTGGCGAAGAGCGTCCAGCGCACGCCCTCCCAGGGGATCAGCACCAGCACCGGCAGGAACGCGCCCAGGATGCTGCCGGCGGTCGAGAGCGCGTAGAGGCTGCCGGCCTTGCTGCCGGTGGTGCCCAGGCGCTTGACGCTCAGCCGCACGGCGAAGGGCGAGACGAAGCCGAGCAGAATCACCGGCACGGCAAACAGCAAAATGACGGCCAACATCGAGCTGAAGAAGATGCTTGCGTTGTCGGTATCCAGCCCGCTCACCGACCAATCGAGGATCGGCCCGCTGATGATGGGGATCAGCGCGGTCGCGGCGGCAGCGACGACCGTTAGCGTGCCGAGCAGCGCGGGGCTGGGATAGCGGTCGGCCACGCGGCCACCGAGGTAGTAGCCCACCGCTAAGTAGATCAGGAAGAAGCCGATGATATTGGCCCATACGACCAGCGACGTGCCGAAGTAGGGGCCGAGTAGACGCGGCGCGCACATCTCCAGCGAGAGCGCGGCGACGCCGGCGACGAAGACTAGCAGGCGCAGGCGCAGGGTGTCGCCGAGCCACGTGCGCCCGCCCGCCGGTGAGCTGGCCGCGGACACCTCGGCCGGCGTCTCGCCGTCCGGCGTCGGAACACTGGTTCCGGCGGTATCACCGGTGCGCAATCGCATGAGGATCTATCCTTACGAGGCCGTTGGGGGCAGGAACGTGAAGCTTTGCAACATCGGGTCAAAATAGGCGCGCACGCCATCGGCGAAGCGGTCTTCGGTGGCGAGCAGGTTGATGATATAGGGCGTGCCGTCGTACACGGTGGCATAGATCTGCACGCGGATGTTGGTCGTGTTGTCGCTCAGGCGCGCGACTCCGCTCTGCCACAGCGCCCCACCGAAATGCACCGCTGGCGCCGGACCAGGCAGCTCGGAGAAGCTGCTCTGGTAGATGCTCTCCAGCCGGATCAGCTCATAGTGCACCCAAACACTCGGATCGTTGGGGTCGTTGGTCGGTCCAGCGGTGGTGGCGTCTCCCGGCTGCAACACCTGCACAATGAAGTTCGGCACATTGGGGTCGTCGTCGAATTGGATGCCGGGGTTGGCCTGCTTCGCCTCCCACGACAGTGGATACTGCACGTAGAAGTGCTCGCCGCGGTCGAAGTAGACCTTGAACCCCGGTACCGCCGCGGGTGTCGGGAAGGGCGACGGTGTGGCCGTGGGGGCGCGCGTCGTCGTTGGGTGGACCCGCGCGCTTCCGGGCGTGGCCGTGGAAGCCTTGCCGTCGGCGATCAGCAGCAGGAGCGCGCACAGCAGCAGCACGGCGCCCGCAATCACGAGCCGCGGGGCGCGGGCGAGGACATGGCCGCGCGTGATTCCAGACCGCCCAGGCGGCCGAGAGGTGCCAGGCGTCTCCGGTGGACTGGCTGGTACCGAAGGCTGCGACTGCGGCGGAACGGGTGTGACGGGTGCGTCGTCCATACGTGCCTCATCGGTCGTCTCGTCATCCGGCGCGACGCTTTGATTCGACATGATCACTGGCGCGGTCCCCCTGTGCTGCGCGGCGGGTCGTGCCCACTCCACATCCGCGTGCCCCCTCCCACGATGCGGGACTTTATGTGCTACGGCCGCCGTAGGTAATGCCGATCCTTCTCTTGACGCTCTCTTGCCAGGTTGCGAGTGCCCAGGGCGATGGTGCCGCCGTATTATATCCGATTCCCCCCTCGCGCAACAGTGGGGCCACGCAGGCGTGCTGACCCAGCGTGCTGCCGCTTGGCGCCGCGCGGTGATTCCAAACGGCGGTATCGTCCGGCTCACGGGCGTCCGAACGTGGCGCGTGCATCATACAGCATGGGGTATACTGAGGCATGACACACCTCATGCGGCATAGCCGCATTGACAGCTAGCCAGCGAGGGACATAGAATGCGCCTGATGTGTGCGGCCCTGGGCCGCGCACCGCGGCACAATGGCGTGGAGGCGCGGGGCGCGGCGTACGCCCCGGCCTCCCTTTGTTTGGGGCGCTGGTCATTGCGCGTGGATGGTGGAATGCGGCGCCATCCGCGGCGTGGAACAACCCGTCGGAGGGATCTCATGGACAAGCGCAGTGCCGGTGAATCGGACCGGATGCAAGACATCATCTCGCTCGCCAAGCGGCGTGGCTATATCTTCCCCAGCAGCGAAATCTACGGCGGTCTCAACGCCGTCTTCGATTACGGTCCACTTGGCGTCGAGTTCAAGAACAACGTCAAGAAGGCGTGGTGGGACGCGATGACGCGCCTGCGCGACGACGTGGTGGGCCTGGACGCCTCGATCCTCATGGCGCGCTGTGTCTGGCAAGCATCCGGCCATGAGGCGGTGTTCACCGATCCGCTGGTGGACTGCACGAATTGCAAGGCCCGCTTCCGCGCCGACCATGTGGAGGAGCTGAGCGGCGCGCCAGACGTGTGCCCCAACTGCGGCATGCGCGGCACGCTCACGCCGCCGCGGCAGTTCAACCTGATGTTCAAGACGTACATGGGGCCGGTGGAGGAGGATGCCGGTCTGGTCTACCTGCGCCCCGAGACGGCGCAGGGCATCTACGTCAATTACGAGAACGTGCGCGAGTCCATGCGCAAGAAGCTGCCCTTCGGCATCGCGCAGATCGGCAAGGCCTTCCGCAACGAGATCAGCCCTGGCAACTTCACCTATCGCATGCGCGAGTTCGAGCAGATGGAGATGCAGTTCTTCATCCCGCCCGAGGACGAGCAGCGCTGGTTCGACTACTGGCGTGACCAGCGCATGCAGTGGTACCAAAATCTGGGCATCAACCCGGCGCACCTGCAGTTCCACCCGCATGGCCCTGAGGAGCTGGCGCACTACGCGCGCCAGGCAGTGGACGTGTACTACGAGTTCCCCTTCGGCTGGCGCGAGATCGAGGGCATCCACGACCGCACCGACTTCGACCTCAAGCGCCACATCGAGTACTCCGGCAAGGACCTGAGCTATTGGGATGATGAAGCCAAGCGCCGCTACGTGCCGTTCATCATCGAGACTTCGGCTGGCGCCGACCGCACCGCGCTTGCCTTCCTCGCCGACGCCTATCACGAGGAGGAGGTCAACGGCGAGCAGCGTGTGGTGCTGCGGCTCGATAAGCGCCTGGCGCCGGTGAAGGTGGCCGTGATGCCGCTCTCGAAGAAGGAGCCGCTGGTGGCGCTGGCCCACGAGGTGCAGGCCAAGATTCGCGACCTCGGCCTGACGCAGTACGACGAGACCGGCGGCAACATCGGCAAGCGCTATCGCCGCCAGGACGAGATCGGTACCCCCTACTGCGTGACGGTGGATTTCGACAGCCTCGAAGACCACCAGGTGACGATCCGCGAGCGCGACACGATGGCGCAGCGCCGCGTGCCGATCACCGAGCTGCATGACATCCTCGCCGCCGACCTCGCTTCGTAGGGGTGACAGCGAAAGCGGGCACGGACGCCCGGAGTGGCCAGCATCCGGACGCCGCCCCACTGCCCGCTTCATGCGGCACGCTGGGCCGGGGGCGGAAGGGGCCGCGGCGGGCGCGGCGCGTGGCGGCCGTCATCCTGACGGTGGACGCCGCGGCATGGCTATGCACGTGGCCGGCCACGCGTTCGACCAGGCCGCCAACGGCGCCTGGCTGACCGACCACGTGCCGCCTGGCTACCTGTCGGGCTGGCCCGCTAGGGCAGAATCTCGACGTACCCGTCCGTCCCATGCACGCGGATCCGCTGGCCATCGCGGATCAACTGAGTGGCATGCTCAACCCCCACGACGGCCGCTATGCCGTACTCCCGGGCGATCACCGCGCCATGGGTCATCAGGCCCCCCACCTCCGTCACCAAGCCCTTGATTGTGACGAACAGCGGCGTCCAACTGGGGTCCGTGTGGGCGGTAACCAGGATGTCGCCCGGTTCGAGATCCGCCTCCGCCATGTCCTGGATGACGCGGGCCCGCCCTTCGACGGTCCCGGCGGAAACCGCTAAGCCGACCAGCGCGCCCGCCGGAAGGTCCGCGCGCCGGTACGACCCAGCCACGGCCTCACCATCCGAGGTGAGCACCCGTGGCGGCGTAAGCGCTTGATAGGATCTGAAGGCGTCCTTGCGCTGGCGGATGAGCTGGTCATCCACCTCATGTGTGCGCACGACGTCGCGGAGCTCCTGGAGCGTGAGGTAGAAGATGTCTTCCTGCTCACGGAGCACGTGGGCCTGCACGAGGCGCTCGGCTTCTTCCAGCA
Organism: Ktedonobacterales bacterium; assembly: GCA_036376595.1. GTDB lineage: Bacteria > Chloroflexota > Ktedonobacteria > Ktedonobacterales > JADMIN01 > SMAG-U1939. The sequence continues at coordinate 8,710 of DASVAA010000189.1, forward strand.
AGGCCTGCTTGTAGACGAAGTAGCGGCTGATCATGCCGTACTTCGGATACTCCCGGTACCCGATAAAGGTCCGGACTCGGTCGATCATCCGCTTGACCTCCTCGGCCTTCCGCTCCCCGTCCGGCAAGGCCCGCAAACGCTCCAGCAGTTCCTGCTCCTTCTTCCAGGCCGCCTGTTGCCCCTGCTCGAAGCGCCGTTCGGCTTCGCCCGGCTCGAAGTTCTTGATGTTGCTGAGGATCATGGGCACGAGCGTGGTGGGGTGTTCGCTCCAGCGCGGCCTGGTGATGTCGATCTCGCCGACGCAGCGCATGCCGTACTTTTCGAGCCAGGCCTGGATGGCGTCGCGCGCTTCCTGCCCGCCCACGAGCCTGGGTAGCTCGTCCAGGAAACCCTCGTCGTTGACGCGCGCGACGTGCCGCAGAAAAGCTACCACGTCTGGATGCGGGCGGATCACGTCCGCGACATCCAGCAGCGCCAGCCCCATCTCCGATGTGACGTTGTGGGGGACGGACTGCGTGAGCGTGTCGGCCGCGTTCTTCTCGCCCAGCCACCTCTCCAGGTGGTCGTTGAGCCACCAGGTGGCCTCCATCGCGGTCATGAACACCTGGTGGCTTCGCGGATCGAACAAGATGCGCCTCAGCTCCTGGATGTCCGTCAGGATGAAGTCGAGCAGCGCCGGCCCGGACTTCGGCTGAATCTCGCGCTTCAGGGCGGCGATGGAGGCCTGACTGCGCGCGATCAGCTCGGCGACGATGGCCGGATCGGTCTCGATCGGGGCCGTCGCCCCACTAGTCGTCGCCCCACTAGTCGTCGCCCCACTAGTCGTCGCCCCACTAGTCGTCGCCCCACTAGTCGTCGCCCCACTAGTCGTCGCCCCACCAGTTGGTGCCCCACCGGGCCTTTCGTCCGGGAGAGACCGGATGAAGTCGCCGCGTTCGAGGATGGTCCGCAGCGCGTCCCTGATGAGCGGATCGCCTCGCCCCATAACCTCCAGGAGACCTGCGCGGCTCGCGGGCGAAGCCAGCCCCTGGGTGACGTCGACGAACAGCCTCCCGCCGGCCTCGTACATGGGTCGGCCTGCCGTCAACTGCCACAAGGAGATCCCCAGGGGCTTCATGGCGTCGGTCATCATCTGCCCATGGCCGACTGAGACGTACACGTGGTTCTCTCCGTCGCCGGCCGCCGAGATCGGGATGGGGAACAGGGTGGTGATCGGCCGGCTCTGGACGATCTGGAAGCCGCCGTCGACCAGGCACCATTCGATGTCCTGGGGAGGGCCGAAGTGCGCTTCGATCCGCCGGCCAAGGTGGGCGAGTCGCACCACCTGTGCATCCGTCAGCGCTGGCTGCGCCTGCCGCTCCGGCTCGATCGCCTGTTCCTGCGTCCCGCCCTCTGGAGCGGCATGGATGGCAAGCTGCTTGGTCGAGATTGTCTTGGCGATGACCTGGCCGTCCCGCACCGTGTAGACGTCCGCGTTCACCAAGCCAGAGACCAGGGCCTCGCCGAGGCCGAAGCTGGCCTCCACGGAGGCGACCTTCCGGTTGCCCGTGACAGGGTCGGCCGTGAATAGGATGCCGGCCGCCCGCGGGAAGACCATCCGCTGCACGACCACAGCCATGTGGACCTTCCGCTGGTCCAAGCCGTTCCGCAGGCGGTAGGTCACGGCTCGCTCGGTGAAGAGTGAGGCCCAACACCGGCTGACGTGCTGGAGGATCGCCGCCGGCCCCACGACATTCAGGTACGTGTCCTGCTGGCCCGCGAAGGAGGCTGCTGGCAAGTCCTCCGCCGTCGCACTGGATCGGACGGCGTAGGCGGCTTGTTCGCCGAGTTGGGCGAGCGGGCGGGTGATCGCCGCCGCCAGATCGTCGGGGATGGCGATCTCTTCGATGGCCCGGCGGATCTCCGCGCTGAGCGCGCGGATCGCCTCCCGGTCGTCCGGCTTCAGGCGCGACAGCCGTTCGAGCCGATCGTCGATCGATGGCGCCTCCGCCATGATCCGCTGGAAGGCGTCTGTCGTCACGCAAAAGCCAGCCGGGACGCGGATGCCTTTGATCCGCGATAGCTCCCCCAGGTTCACGCCCTTGCCGCCGACGAGCGCGATCTGCGACTGGTCGATCTCGTGGAAACCCAACACGTAGCGCCGCATCCGCTCCCTCCCTTGCACGTTCCATTTCCGGGGATTTCTGACTTCGGCCGGCGATTGTACGACACAACCCAGGGCTTGCCGCAAGCCCCTCCGTGCGCTATAAGATGAAAGTGGAAGGGGGAGAGTAGCCGGGTCTCCTTACCGCCAGCTTCCTTTTGTTTGCTCTCAGCGGACAACCTCCTCGCGAAGCGGCGGCGCGTCTGCGATGTGGCCCCGCACAGCCCGATTCCCAGCTTCATACTGGACTACTGGTGTCAAGTCCGATCTGGACTGAGCACAACGGCAGAGCCATTGAGCGGCCCTGACTGCGCGGCGTAATGGACGCTGGCGTGCCGCCGCGCTGGCCGCTACAATGGGATGGGGCGCGGGCGCGACCAGATGGCACGGTCCGCGTTGTCATCCGTTGCCGTTCGTTTCTCCCTCAGCGAGGAGTGAGCTATCGCTATGCCGCCCCTGACCGTCACCTTCATCATCGTCGCCGCCATCCTGGCGCTGCCGGCAGGCCTCTTCGTCGCCTCGCTGGTAAGCCTGGCCCGCGCCCGCTGGCTGGCGATCCCCGCCGGCATCATCGGCGATGTGGTCGTGGCCATCGCGGTCTACTTCTACGTCACCAACACCCATTTCGTCGTTGATGGGCTGGATTACTTCCTCGGCGCGTTCTTCGCCTGCTCCATGGGTGTGCTAGCCGGCGCGCTGCTGGCGAACTTTCTGCTCGCGCTGGGCAGTCGGCGCCCAGAGATTGGCAGCACCGAGGTCTGATCCCGAGTCCCTCACCGCTGCTGGACTCAGGTGGAATCCCCGCGCCTGAGGTGCTGGAGCGCGGCCAGCGGCTCGCCCAGGCCGGCGCAGGCGATGACGATCGAGATCGCCGCCGAGCAGAGGCAGAGCAAGCACCAGGCGTGCAGCACCGCGCCCTGCGCGACCACCAGCAGCACCGCGGCGCATCCCATGCCGGCGATTACCACGCCGAAAGCCAGCACCACCCAGGGTAGGCGGCGCCAGCGATCGGGGCCGCCGACCGCGCCCAGCACGACATCGGCGGCGTAGCCCAGCGCGCCCAGGCTGGCATCGGGGATCGGCAGCGCGTGTGCCAGCGCCGAGCCTGTCACCCGTGCGCTGCTGGCGCTGCCAAAGACCGGGTCCCATACCTGCCGCACGATGCCGAGCTGGTAGAGCGTCAGGTAGATCGCGATGGCGCAGCCGATGAGCGCCAGCGCCACCAGTGGCAGCCGCTCGGAGAGCGCCGAGGGGTTGTAGCGCCAGCCCGGTGGGGTGTCCGCCTCAAGTGACCCCGCGGCTGAGGGCCTCCACCGGACGCCCCTACGAGTCATGCCGGCCTCGCAGCACTGCCATCGCTCCCAGCGCGATGCCCGCCGCTCCTGCCGCGCTGGCCGCCAACGCCGCGAGGGCGTACTTGTGCTCCGAGGCCCACAGCTCGGCGCTGTGCGTGCGCGAGCGAGTATCGAAGACGCCGTGCGAGCCGTAGTCGCGGCTCTGGTCGAGCGGGTGGAACAGGTTGTTGGGCAGGTCGCCAGGGTTGGGTTGGCCGCGGTACTGGCTCTGGTAGCCGGTGCGCGAGAGATACCACTGTGTGATGCCGGGAGCGAATTTGGCGCCCAGGATCGCCCGCACCGATGAGAAGCCGATCCACATTTCGCGCCGGTCGTGGTGTGCCAGCCAGTAGACTCCGCGGGCGATGACCTCGGGATCGAAGATCGGCGGCACCGGTTGGGCGAGGCAGGGCATTTTGTTGAGGCCCCAGGTGAATTGCGGCGTGTTGACCGCCGGCAGGTGCGCGATGCTGATCTTGACATTGCTGTGGTGGTGCAGCAGCTCGATGCGCACCGAGTTGGTAAAGCCGTTGATGGCGTGCTTGGCGCCGCAGTAGGCCGATTGCAGCGGGATGCTGACATAGCCCAGCGCCGAGCCGATCTGGATGATGCGCCCACTGTCGCGCGGCAGCATGCGCTTGAGCGTGGCCATCGTGCCGTGGACGAAGCCCAGGTACGTGACCTCGGTGACGTGCTTGTACTCGGCGGGCGTGATCTCCTTGAACTCGGAGAAGACGGTCACGAAGCCGTCGTTGATCCAGATATCGATCGGGCCGAAGGTATCTTCCACCTGCTGTGCCGCACGCTCGACCTGGTCGTAGTCGCTCGTGTCGGTGGGGATAGCGATGGCCTTGCCACCCCACGTCTCGACGTTGTCTTTGGCGCCCCACAGCCCCGCTTCGCCGCGCGCCAGCAGCCCGATGTGCGCGCCATGCATCGCGAACTGCTGCGCGATGGCGCGCCCGATCCCTGCCGACGCGCCGGTGATCACCACCACTTCGGGCCGCTGCACCCGCGTGATTTCCATGCGTAGAGTGCCTTTCTGTCCTCGGTATTCGGAAGCTCAGTCCATTGGCCGTTCGGTGCAAGCCGCGTTCCACACAGCGCGCGGCAGGCGAGCCGGGATAGTACATTGTGGTGCATCCGCCCATTGCCGGCGCCCGCTGAGTCGTGGTACGCTAGCGGAACGGCGCGCGTTGGCACGACGACAGCCCGCGCGACGCCGAACACGGGGGAGTGATACGCTCTCCCGTCTATCCGCGTGTCCGCGAGCGAGCGGGCGCGGCGAGACCAGGACCCCCACATCGAGCGGGGTTGCTGGATTTTTGTGCTGCGCCGAGATCGGCGGGCCGGCGCATTCGCCGCGAAGGGATGGCCGATGTGAAACAGCGCCCACCGGATGCCCTGGAACAGGCCGTTGCTGGCCGCGGGCCTCAGCGGAAATCGCTTGCGTGGGGTGGTGCCAGGCGGCGCGGGGCTGGCTGGCCGCGGGCAATCATCGCGCTACGCCAGCGCAATTTTCGTCTCTATTGGGGCGGCCAGCTCATCTCGGTGATGGGCATTTGGATGCAGCTCATCGGGGAGGCCTGGCTGGTGCTGGAGCTGACGAATAGCGCCTGGCAGCTCGGCCTGGTGGGGGCGCTGCAGGCGCTGCCGATTCTGCTCTTCTCGATCTTCGCCGGAGTGCTCGCCGACCGCTGGCCGAAGCGCGGCGTGCTGTTCGTGATGCAGATGGCGGCCATGATCCAGGCGGCGGTGTTATGGGCGCTCGTCGCCACCGGCGCGATCCAGGTCTGGGAGATCTACGTGCTGGCGCTGCTGCTGGGCCTGACGAACAGCCTGAGCCGGCCAGTGAGCCGCGCGTATCTCGTGGAGCTGGTGGGACGCGAGCATCTGCCTAACGCCAGCGCCTTGAACTCCGCGGTCTCGTCGCTGGCGCGTATCGTCGGGCCGGGAGTCGGCGGCGTGATCATCGCGGCGAGTGGCGTGAGCGCGCTCTTTCTGCTCAATGCGCTCAGCTTCCTGCCGCTGCTGGCAGCCATCGCGCTGATCGACACCCGCGAGCTGCATGGCCAGGTGGCGCTTGGTCCCAACGTGGATGGGCGGCGCGACGCGACGACGTGGCAGAGCCTGCGCGAGGGTTTGGCCTACGTGTGGCGCTCGCCGGCGGTGTTGTTACTACTGCTGGTGGCGGGACTGGTGCTGCTCTTCGGCTCCAACTTCAATGTCGTGCTGCCGCTCTTCGCCACTGACGTGCTGCATGTTGGGGCGACCGGGTTCGGCCTGCTCTCCGCCGCGACCGGCGTTGGTGCGCTGCTCGCGGCTTTCTGGCTGGCCTGGGGCAACCGGCAGCCGACGATCCGGGGCGTGCTGAGCATCATGCTGGCCTTCGGCGTGTTGGAGGCGGCGTTCGCCGTCTCGGGCCTGTTCGCGGTGTCGTTGGCGCTGATCACGGCAGTGGGCTTCACGGAGGAAGCGTTTGCCGTGCAGGCCATGACGACGCTGCAAGCTATCGCTCCCGATCGGCTGCGCGGCCGCGTGATGAGCGTGCAGGCGCTCTTCTTCGATGGCAGCCTGCCGCTGGGCTACGTGCTGATGGGCTGGCTCGCCGGTCTCTATGGCGCGCCCGCCGCCGTGCTGATCGGCGCGCTGCTCAGCCTGCTGGTCGTGGGCGCGGGATGGCTGTGGCGGCATCCGGCGGAGAAGGACATGGCGGCATCGGCAGGTTGAGCCATGACGTCGGTTCACCATTGCCGCGACATCCGGCTTGACGCATGCGGTACAATGCGTGCGGAAGGTTGCGTTGCGGCGCGGCCTTGCTCATCCAGACGGGTGGAGGGGACGGCCCTAAGAAGCCCGGCAACCCGCAAGCGTCCGAATACGGGCGCCAGGCGCGGTGCCAACTCCGGCAGCAACCGGCGCGCTCGCGCCGGGCGCTGAGAGATGAGCATCCATGTGTGCGCAAGCCCGGTGCAGGGCTTCGCCGGAATGTGATGCGGCTTCTCTCCCCGCCGGAGAGGAGCCTTTTTTTGTGGGTCCGCCCCTGGCGGGGCAAGAAGAGACGGCGAACGCGGAGGTCGCGGAGAGGACTCGTAGGGGCGTCCGGTGGACGCCCGGCGGACCATATCACGGCACGGCTGGCGGCGAGGCAAGAGAACGAGACATGCGGCAGACGCGGGAACCGGAGAGGGTGGACACGGACACGGACATGGACACGGCCAAGGCCGTGCCCAACGCGGCGCATCCCTTCGACGCCAATGGGGTGCCGCGCGCGCTGTGGTGGGACGCCTCCGCCGGCTGCCTGCGGCTGATCGACCAGACGCTGCTGCCGGACCGCTGCGAGGTGATCGCTTGCCGAGACGCGGACTCGGTGGCCGAAGCAATCCGCACGCTGCGGGTACGCGGGGCGCCGGCGATCGGCGTGGCAGCGGCGTATGGGCTGGCGCTCGATGCGCGTGCGATGCTGGCTGATGCGACCGCGGACGCGCTTGCCTCGGATGAGGCCGGGCGTCCACCGGACGCCCCAGCGGCACGGCTGCGCGCGACGGCGAAGCAACTGCGCACGACACGGCCCACGGCGGTCAACCTTGGCTGGGCGCTCGACCGGATGCTGCGCGCGGCCCGGGAGCACTTCACAGGCGATGAGAGCGTGCGCACGCTGCCCGATGCGCTGCTGGCCGAGGCGGATGCTATCGCCGCCGAAGACGCCGCCGCCTGCCAGGCGATGGGCGCGCTCGGCGCGGAGCTGATCGCCGATGGCGACACGCTGCTGACGCACTGCAACGCCGGGGCGCTGGCGACCGCCGGCATCGGCACCGCGCTGGCGCCGATCTTCGTCGCGCACGCCTCCGGCAAGCGGCTGCACGTCTACGTGGACGAGACGCGGCCGGTGCTGCAAGGGGCGCGGCTGACGGCGTGGGAGCTGCAGCGCGCGGGCGTGCCGCTGACGCTGATCAGCGACAACATGGCCGCGCACTTCATGCGCCACGGCGGCATCCGCGCTGTGTTCGTCGGTGCGGACCGCATCGCGGCCAATGGCGATACCGCCAACAAGATCGGCACCTACGGCCTGGCGGTGCTGGCGCGGGCGCACGGTATCCCGCTCTACATCGTCGCGCCGCGCTCGACGGTGGACCTCTCGCTGCCCAGCGGCGATACGATCCCCATCGAGCAGCGCGCGGCGGCCGAGGTGACGCACGTGCGTGGGGTGGCGCTCGCGCCGGCGGGCGTGCTGGCCGCGAATCCGGCTTTTGACGTCACGCCCGCGGAGTACATCACGGCGATCGTCACCGAGGCGGGCATCGCGCGGCCGCCGTTCGGACCCGCGCTGGCGAAACTCTGCGCGGCGAAGTCGGCTCACATATCATCGTAAGGGGCGCTCGGCGCACTCATTCTCCCCCTTCCCGATCACGGAAGGGGGCCAGGGGGTTAGGGAACTCGTGGCGATAACGGCAGTCGGCTCGGTGGCGCTCGATACGGTCGAGACGCCCTTTGCCGCGGCGGAAGACGTGCTCGGCGGCGCGGCCTCGTACTTCGCGATGGCCGCCGCGCTCTACACGACGGTCAATATCGTGGCGGTCGTCGGTAGTGATTTTCCTGAGCGCTATCTGGGCTACTTCAAGGAGCGCCACGCGGACCTGCGCGGTCTGCAGGTGACGGAGGGTGAGACCTTCCGCTGGGGCGCGCGCTACCACCTCGACATGAACGCGCGCGACACGCTCTTTACCGCGCTCGGCGTCTTCGCGGGCTTCCATCCCGACGTTCCCGATGAGTACCGCCGCGCCGAGATCACCTTCCTCGGCAACATCCAGCCCTCGCTGCAGCTCGACGTGCTGCGCCAGGCGGAGCGCGACGCCACCTGCCTCCGCGCCCTCGACACTATGAACCTGTGGATCGAGACGGCACGCAAAGAGCTGCTCGATGTGCTGCGCTCGGTGGACATCGTGCTGATCGCCGAAGAGGAAGCGCGCCAGATCGCCGATACGCCCAGCCTCTCGAAGGCGGCGCACTATGTGCTCGACCTCGGCCCGCGTATGCTAGTCATCAAGCAGGGGTCGTATGGCTCGCTGCTCTTCGGCGCCGACGGCACGTACTTCGCCGCGCCGGCCTACCCGTTGGACGTGGTGCGCGATCCCACCGGCGCGGGCGATGCCTACGCGGGTGGGTTCCTGGGCTACCTGTGCCAGCGTCTGCATGCGGCGGGCACGCTGACCCCGCTGGACTACAAGCGCGCGCTGCTGCACGGCAACATCATGGGCGCCTTTGCCTGCGAGGACTTCAGCGTCGAGCGGCTGCGGGCGCTGACGCCGAGCGACGTCGAGGACCGCTACCGCCAGCTCGTCGGCTTCACGCACGTCGAGGCCGGCACGTGGGACGGCAAATGAGCGATTATCGCTACACGATCCTGCTCCATCCCGACCAGGAGGAGGGGGGATATACGGTGATGGTTCCCGCGGTACCAGGTGTTATCACAGAGGGCGACACCATCGAAGAAGCCATCGCTATGGCGCGACACGCAATCAAGCTGCACATCGAATGCCTGATTGCCGATGGTGAGCCTGTGTCCGAAGAGTCCGACCATCCGCAGGCGCTCGTCATCACCGTCGCGGCATAGGTCTGAATCACAGTCGAATAGATGAGCCGGATAGCAGATATTCGCGGCACATTGCCCGCGTCGCCACCGGCGCCGTGACCCCCGCAACGAGCTGGGCGCGTATGGAGGAGCGCATGCGGGGCACCCGGCGAGACGCGGTGAGCCGGGCTTGCGGGATGTTTCGCCTACCGGCGGCGAGCCGCCCGCACCAGCAACTCACCTACCAAGCTGACCGATTGGGGCGCGTCGCTTCACGACGAGCTGGGCGCGCCGTTCTTCCCTGGAGACCAGGGAGGGAGACACCATACACGTGACTACCGTAACTCCAAGCGTCGGACACGACGTCAAAGACCTAGCCCTCGCGCCGCGCGGCAAGGCGCGCATCGAGTGGTCCGCCAAGGATATGCCTGTGCTGAGCCTGATCCGTGAGCGCTTCGCCCAGGAGCAGCCACTCAAGGGCGTGCGCGTCTCGGCTTGCCTGCACGTCACCACCGAGACCGCCAACCTGATGAAGACCCTCAAGGCGGCCGGCGCCGACATCGTGCTCTGCGCCAGCAACCCGCTCTCCACCCAGGACGACGTGGCGGCCTCGCTGGTGGTGAATGAGGGCATCCCCGTCTATGCCATCAAAGGCGAGGACACCGAAACCTACTACAAACACATCCGCGCGGCGCTCGACCACCAGCCGCAGATCACGATGGACGACGGCTGCGACCTCGTCTCGTCGCTGCACAAAGACCGCCCCGATCTGATCCCCGACGTCATCTGCGGCACCGAGGAGACGACGACGGGCGTGATCCGCTTGCAAAGCATGGAGCGCGAGGGGGTGCTCAAGTTCCCGGTGCTGGCGGTCAATGAGTCGGAGACCAAGCACTTCTTCGACAACCGCTACGGCACTGGCCAGAGCACGGTGGACGCGATCGTCCGCGCCACCAACCTGCTGCTGGCGGGGCGCAACTTCGTCGTGCTGGGCTACGGCTGGTGCGGCAAGGGTGTGTCGTCGCGCGCGCGGGGGATGGGCGCCAACGTGATCGTCACCGAGGTCAACCCGGTGCGCGCCATCGAGGCGGTGATGGATGGCTTCCGCGTGATGCCGATGAGCCAGGCGGCCGCGATCGGCGACATCTTCGTCTCCGTCACCGGCGACCTGCATGTGATCGACCGGGCGCACATCGAGCGCATGAAGAACGGCGCGATCATCGCCAACTCCGGCCACTTCAACGACGAGATCAACATCCCGGCGCTGGAGGAGCTGGCGATCGGCGGCCATCGCCCGGCGCGCGACTTCGTCGAGGAGTACACGCTGGCCGACGGACGCAACGTCTACCTGCTGGCCGATGGGCGGCTGGTGAACCTTTCGGCGGCCGAGGGGCACCCGGCGAGCGTGATGGACATGAGCTTCGCCAACCAGGCGCTGGGCGCGGAGTACATGTACCAGCACGCCAACGAGCTGACCCCGCGAGTCTACACCATCCCCACCGAGATTGACCAGCAGATCGCGCGGCTCAAGCTGCGCGCGATGGGCATTGGCATTGACGAGCTGACGCCGGAGCAGGTCGCCTACCTGGGCGCGTGGGAATCGGGGACCTAACCCCCTGGCCCCCTTCCCTGCAAGGGAAGGGGGAATCGTAGCGATGGGTGGGGAGCGGTTGCTTCGCTCCTCATCCTGTAGGGCAGGGGCGTCCGGCGGACGCCTGTTGTAGCGATGGGGCGTGGCGAGTCAGCGCGCCCGAGATGTAGCGATGGGGCGGCCGGGCCGCTCCGATGCGGAGGGGCGTCCAGCGGACGCCGAGCGGGCGCCGGTGAGGCGCAGCAGAAAGAGTATGTGGCAATGTCTACCAGCTTCATGAGCGACCCGCGGGCGTTCTTCACCAGCGAAAGTGTGACCGAGGGGCACCCCGACAAGCTCTGCGACCAGATCAGCGACGGCGTGCTCGATGCGCTGCTGGCCGAGGACCCGCTTGCGCGCGTGGCGTGCGAGACGGCGACGACGACCGGCCTGGTGCTGGTCTGCGGCGAGATCACGACCACCGCATGGGCCGATATCCCCGAGATCGTGCGCAACACGATCAAGAACGTCGGCTATATTGACGCACGCTACGGCTTCGATTACCGCACCTGCGGCGTGACGACCTCGATCGGCAAGCAAAGCCCCGATATCGATCGCGGCGTCAGCTCGTCGCTAGAGTATCGCGAGCGCGCGGCGGCCGGCGAGCTATCGGACGCCGAGCTGGACGCTATCGGCGCCGGCGACCAGGGCATGATGATCGGCTTCGCCTGCAACGAGACGCCGGAGCTGATGCCGGCGACGATCAGCTTCGCGCACAAGCTCACGCGCCGCCTCTCGGAGGTGCGCCGCGCCTCGTGGGGTGGCGACGGCCCGATGGCCTACCTGCGGCCCGACGGCAAGAGCCAGGTGACGGTGCAGTACGAGCACGGCCGGCCGGTGCGCGTGGACACGGTGGTCGTCTCGACCCAGACCAGCGACGAGCCGACGTACGAGCAGATCAAGGCCGACGTGATCGAGCACATCATTCGTCCGGTGCTGCCAGCCGAGATGCTCGACGGCCACACCAAGTTCTACGTCAACCCGACGGGGCGTTTCGTGATCGGCGGGCCAATGGGCGACGCCGGACTGACCGGCCGCAAGATCATCGTGGACACCTACGGCGGCATGGCACGCCACGGCGGTGGCGCGTTTTCGGGCAAAGATCCGAGTAAAGTAGACCGTTCCGGCGCCTACGCCGCGCGCTACGTAGCGAAGAACATCGTCGCCGCGGGGCTGGCCGACCGCTTCGAGCTGCAGATCGCGTACGCCATCGGCGTTGCGCGTCCGCTCTCGATCTTCGTCGAGACGTTTGGCACCGGCAAGGTCCCGGACGCGAAGCTGATCGAGCTGATCCGCGAGCACTTCGATCTGCGTCCGGCGGGGATCATCCGGGCGCTGAACCTGCGCCGGCCGATCTACCAGCCGACCGCCGCGTTCGGCCACTTTGGCCGCACCGACATTGACCTGCCCTGGGAGCGCACCGACAAGGCTGAGGCGCTGCGCCAGGCAGTTGGCTTGGCAGCCGCTGGCACCCGCAGCTAGACTGGGCTGATCGTTGTCAGAGCCGCACCTGCACCGAGAGCCACGCCGCCAGAGCGTGTACAGAGGTGTAGGTGCGGCCTGTTGCTATGATGGGGACGGTGTTGAGCAGCGCGGCGAAATGAGGTAGCTTCGATGCGTAGTGGGAAGGTGTTGTTGACCCGCTACGAGATCAACTGGCTGGCAGGACTGCTGGAAGCTGAAGGTTGCTTCATGGCGGGTACACCGAGCCAGCCGCGCACGCCGCGCATGTACATCGGAATGACCGACTACGACATCATTGAGCGTGTAGCGGCCATGCTGCACTCCAGTATCAAGCACTTCAGGATAGACGCCGAAGGTTTGAAGCCGCAGTATTCTATTCAGGTAGGAGGTGGCTCATTCGTCTCGTTGACAGCGTTGCTTCGGCCGCTGATGGGACAACGGCGACAGGATCAGATCGAGCGGGCGCTGTCGTGTTACGCCAAGGCCATTGCGTATCCCTCTCGTGCATTTGAGGTTATTGATCCTGATTCGGAGGGGTGCGAACGACACTGGTTAGCTGGCTATCTGGAGGGTGAAGGCCATTTCGGTTTACAGCAGTTCAGCACCAGGTCTGGTCCGTACGCCTATGCGCACTTCGAGGTTTGCTCGACGGATCGCGACGTCATCGAGCACGTGAAGAGCCTGCTCCACGACCTGTACGCGATTGATCTCAACATCCAGATATGAAGGCAGCAAGCTCGTGCATCGGCTCAGCACGACTGGAGCGAAGGCGCGAGCGATCATGAAGGACCTTTGCCCTTTGCTGGGCTTGAGGCGACAGGAGATGATCCGAGCGGCACTGGGGGCCGATGCCGGAGAGAGGCGTGCAGCATTCGCGCCGTAGATTGCGAGCAGAGCTGCGGGAGGTAGACTTCATGCAAGCTGGTAGCAAGCCAATACAATTCGATGAGTTCGTGACGAATGCCGCCGCCATCCTCGAGGATATCGAGGCGGAGGGCAAGGGCGTGCTCATCGAGTGGCGCGGCAAGGTCTACACAGTGCGGCCGAAGTCGCGGCGGCGCTCACGCAAGCACGCGCAATTTACAGAAGAAGATAGCATCTTCAAGCTTGCTGGAGCTGGCCGCTCCGCTGAGCCGACGGATATCGCCAAGCACAAGCACGATTATCTTGCCGAAGTGGCCTCCGACTTACATCAGCATACGTAACGCCCGCACGTCCGCGCTACACTGTCCCTCGCGGGCCGGCGGTCCATCTATGCCGGCAGTCGCCGCGTCCATCCCGCGCCAGGAGATCGCTATGCCCCACGCCGCGCCATCCACACCACTGCGCCCCGAGCACGCCATCGTGATCGGCGGCAGCATGGCGGGGCTGCTCGCCGCGCGCGTGCTGGCGGACTCGTTTGCGCGCGTCACGCTGATCGAGCGCGACCGCTTCCCCGACGGGCCGGTCTTTCGCGCCGGTGTGCCGCAGTCGCGCCACGCGCACATCCTACTGCTGCGCGGGCGGCTGCTGCTGGAGCAGTTCTTTCCGGGCATCGTCGCGGAGCTGCGTGCGAGCGGCGCCGAGAATGTCAACTGGCCGCGCGACATGCTGTGGCTCAGCCCCGGCGGCTGGAGCGCTCGCTACGATGGCATCGAGATGCTCACGGGCAGCCGCGAGCTGATCGAGTGGACCGTGCGGCGGCGTGTCGCGGCGCTGCCGGCCATGCGCTTCGTCGAGCGTTGCGACGCCGTGGGGCTGCTGCCGAGTGCGGACGGCAAGGCGGTGGCCGGGGTGCGGCTGCGGCATCGCGACAGTGCCGCTGGCGACGAGGATGGTGAGGCGCCGCCACTACGCAAGGATGAGGAGTTGGCCGCGGACCTGGTGGTGGACGCCAGTGGGCGCGACTCCCAGGCGCCGCGCTGGCTGGAGGCGCTGGGCTATCCCGCGCCGGAGCAGGTGACGATCAATCCGCTGTTGGGCTACGGTAGCCGCTACTACGCGCGCCCGCCCGATCTCGACCTGGGCTGGCAGGGCGCGCTCTTCTCCGGCACGCCGGCCGCACCGCGCGCTGCCGTGCTGCTGCCGATCGAGGGCAACCGCTGGCATGTGACGGTGGCCGGCATGGGCGGCGACTACCCGCCGACTGATAACGCCGGCTTCCTCGAATTCCTACGCGAGCTGCGCAGTCCGCTGCTCTACGACGTGCTGCGCGACGCCGCGCCGCTCTCGCCGGTGGTCGGCTACCGGCGCACCGAGAACCAGATGCGGCGCTACGAGCGTCTCGCGCACCGCCCGGAGCGCTTCGTCGTGCTGGGCGACGCCGCGTGCGCCTTCAATCCGATCTACGGCCAGGGGATGACCGTTGCGGCGCTGTCGGCGGATCTGCTGGGGACATGCCTGCGCGAGCGGGCGTCCAGTGGAGACGGGCAGCGGGCGTCCACCGGACGCCCCTACGATGGCCGTCGATCTAGCGGGGACTTCGGCGGTGTGGCGGGCGACTTCCAGCGTCGGCTAGCGGGTGTCATCGGGCTGGCGTGGCTGCTGGCGACCGGCGAGGACACGCGCTACCCGACCACGCAGGGGCCGCGCCCCGGCATGAGCGCACGGCTCGCACATCGCTACTTCGACCGCGTGATCGCCGCCACCACCGATACACCGCACGTCGGGCGCACGTTCCTCAGCGTCGCGCACCTGCTGATCCCGCCGTCCGCGCTGTTCTCGCCGCGCATCGCCTACGCCGCGCTGGCGACTGGCAAGCACGAGGGGCTGCCCGCGCCGCCGCTGCGCCTCCAGCCGCCGGATGCATCCGCGCTGCCGGCGGCTGTCGCGGCTGATACACGCCAATCCGGCGACGAAGCCGGCGAGTAAATCCGCCTACCCCATCTTGGCCTTGGGTGAGGGGCCAAGCTCGCGGCGGCGGCGGCGCAGATCCTCAATCTGCTCGACGAGCGCCCGTGCCCGATCGCGCTCGCGGCCAGTGCGCGTGTCCTCCGGCGGTATGGCGGCCAGCTCGTTCTCGGCTCCGGCGATGGCGTTGCCCAGCAGCGTGTCGTGTGCCTCCCAACGCAGGATTTCACGCTCGCGGCCCATGTGTACGCGCTCCTTCGCACACGGTTTGTGCGCGGCAACACCCCTCTCCCCGCGGGGAGAGGGGCTGGGGTGAGGACCCGCGCGCCTACGGCGAGACGACGTCGAGGCGCTGGTTGCGGGTACGGATGCCGAACTGGGCGATGATCGCCGCCACGATCAGGAACGCGGCGATAATCAAGAAGGCGTAGAGCGTACCGGTCTGCCCTGCTGGGAGCTTGGGAAGCACGTAGCCGGCAATGAAGAGCAGCCCCACGCCGCCGCCGATGTGACCGATGCCGTCCACGATGCCGAAGCCCGTCGTGCGGGCGCGCGTCGGGAAGTTCTCGGTGGACCAGGCGTAGGTGATCGGCACCCAGACGTTGAAGCCGAAGAACAGGATGATCGAGCCGATGAAGGCCAGGATCACCGTGCCGTTGAGGACCGGCGCACCTGCCGCTGGCTTGCCTGAGATCGCGATTAGAATACCGCCGATCAGCGTGAGGGCCGCCCCAATCGGCAGCCACACCTTACGCTCCAGGCGCTCGCCGAAGAAGAAGGCGAAGACGCCACAGAGGATGAAGCCGATTGTGCCGACAGCGACGATCGTACCGGCCTCCGGTGGAATATAGCCCAATGCAGCGAGCACGGACGTCATACCGGCGGCGATTGTGTAGACTGTCACGTAGGCGAAGAACCACATAACCAGCAGGAAGATCACGCGGCGGAGGTACTTGGGATTGCTAAAGATCGCGCCGAAGCCCTCGCCCGCGCCGCTGCCCGATTGCACCGGCACCTCGTCCATCACCGTAGGCGCTGGCTGCTGGCCGCTCTTGCGCGACGCATAGTGCTCCATGCGCCGCACCACCGCGTCGGCATCTTGCAGGCGGCCCTTCGAGACGAGCCAGCGTGGCGATTCGGGGAGCTGCACGCGCAGCAAGATGCCGACCAGCGCCAGCACCGCACCGACGATGTACATGATTTGCCAGCCGTTTCCGAGGAAGACGCCGTGGCTCTTGCCTGGGTCTGGCACCTGCGCGAACGACAGGCCACCGGGGAATGGAGCCGCAGGAGTGGTCAGAATCAAGCCGAGCCAGATGCCGACGAAGGCGCCCAGGGCCGACATGATGAAGATCAGCGAGGTGTACTTGGCACGCCCGCCGCGCGGGGCCACCTCGTTGATGTAGGTGTTCACCACCGCCAGGTCCGCGCCGATGCCGATGCCGGTAATCGTGCGGGCAATGATGAACGTGTTGTAATCCCGCGTGAAGGCCGTGGCGAGCGAGCCGAGGCCGGTGATCAGCATCGTCACCAGCAACATGTCGCGGCGGCCAAAGCGGTCGGCGAGCGGGCTGAGGATCAGCGCGCCGATCACGTAGCCGATCAGGTTCCACAACACCGGCACGCCGAGCAGCGTGGCGGCCTCAACGGTGCCGGGCGGCATGGCGGTGGCGCCTGGCGGAGGTCCAGGCAGACATCCAGGCACAATCTGGGTGCAGGTCTGGATGAACGACACGTTGATGTCGAAGATGTCGTAGAAGGTGAACAGGAACCCGATGCCGATGATGAAGACAAAGAGGTAGGGCAGCGACCAAACCTGAATGCGGTCCTGGCGCGCGACGACCGCGCTGGGACTCACCGACTGTGGATCTGCGCTCATGGTGAGCTTTTCCCTTCGTGTGGTGTGCGTCCTCCGGCATGCCGCCGCATGTGGATCGCGGCGCGGATACGGCACTCAAGGTAGGCAATACACCTACCGCCGCACGCATCCAACCTGTGCCGGGGATCTCTCCCGGTGACATCGAGGGAACGTTGATGCCCGACGCACGCAACGCGCGCTCGCGCTGCCCGCGCCGACTCAGGGGAATCGTTCGCCGGTTGTCGCGATCCCTCCTTTCGCGCTGCTGCTGCGTGCCATGCCGATGGTGAGCGCCGTGAGCGTGGCGCACGAGCCACCGGCACGACGTTGAGCATGGCCGCATTCATTAGTCGTAGTGTGAAGAACTCGCGCTTGTTTGTCAAGACTCAAGCGTGCGCCACATGAGCAGCAATTGCCCTTGACAACCAGTACGCACTTAGGCACACTGTTCTCATGGGAGAACAACGAGTTCGCTCGGCCGAACACAACGGAGCCGCGGTAGGTCGGAGTACGAACGGCACGGGGGTGGCCGCGCCGAGTGTCGAGCGTGCCTTTCGGCTACTGGCGCTGCTGAGCGCCGAGCCGGACGGGCTGACGCTCTCGGAGCTGGCTCGCAAGCTCGATATGAGCAAGGGCAGCCTACACGGCCTGCTGCACACGCTCGAAAGCGTCGGCGCCGTCGCCCAGACAGCCGCGCGGCGCTACGTGTTGGGTGCACGCCTCTACGAGCTGGCGCAGGCTGGCGGTCAACGCATTGATCTGCGTCGCGTCGCGCTGCCGGCGATGCTCACTCTTGCGAGCGAGCTGCGCGAGACGATCCTGCTCGGCCGCGTCGAGGCTGCGGGCGTGCGCATCCTGGAGCGCGTCGAGGCGCCGCTGGAACGGCCGGAGCTGCGTATCGCGGCGCCGGCGGGGATGTACGTCCACCTGCTGGCTGGGGCGACGGGACGGCTCGTCGCCGCCCACTGGCCCGCGTTCCGGCGCGAGGCGTTCCGCACGGCGGGTCCGCTGCACCGCTTCACGGCGCGGACGATCACCGATCCCGCGGCCTTTCTGGCGGCGGCGGACGAGGCGGCACGACTGGGCTATGGCATCGATCACGAGGAGTATCTGGAGGGCGTGAACGCAGTGGCCGCGCCGATCTACGGTCCGGGCGGCGATCTGCTGGCGCTGATCTGGGCGATTGGCTTCAGCGCGCGCTTTTGCGGCGAGCGGCTGACCGAGGCGGCCGAGCGCCTGCGGGCCGAGGCCGCGAAGCTCTCGCGGATGCTCGGCGCGCCGGGGCCGAGTGATCTGAAGGATACGCCGGCTGCGAACGCGACGTCGGTGCCGGGGGCCTGAGGATACAAGCTCGCCCGCGGAAGCGCGCAGCCGGGCCATGTGCGTCCGTGAGTGGTCAAACGGTTCAGGAGAGATGCATGAGCGCGTCGCAATCCCCTTCCGTCACCTACGCTGGGCCGCCCATGCCCATGCCCGCACTGCATACCGCGAGCCGCGAGGCGATCGCAGCCTATCAGCTCGACCGCCTGCGCACCGGCCTGGCGCGCGTGCTGACCGGCAACCGCTTCTATCAGCGCAAGCTCTCCGGCTGCGACCCACGCGACATCCGCGGCCTGGACGATCTGCGGCGCCTGCCCTTCACCGTCAAGTCCGAGCTGGTGGCCGACCAAGCCGAGCACCCTCCCTACGGCAGCAACCTCACCTACCCGCCGCGCGACTACGTGCGGCTACACCAGACCTCCGGAACCACCGGCCAGCCGCTCAAAATCCTCGATACTGCCGAGAGCTGGGATTGGTGGGCCGATTGCTGGACGACGATCCTATCTGCGGCGGGCGTGACCAACGAGGATATCGTCTTCCTGGCATTCTCGTTTGGACCGTTCATCGGCTTCTGGTCGGCGTATGAGGGCGCCAAGCGCGCCGGGACACTGGTGGTGCCGGGCGGCGGCCAGACCTCGCCGCAGCGCTTACAGACGATCCTCGCCACCAACGCCACGGTGCTGATCTGCACGCCGACCTACGCGCTGCACTTGGCCGAGGTCGCCCGCGAACAGGGGATTGACCTGCACGCATCGGCGGTGCGGGTCACGATCCACGCCGGCGAGCCAGGCGCGTCGATCCCCAACACCCGTGCGCGCATCGAGGAGGCCTGGGGCGCGCGCTGCTACGACCACATCGGCATGACCGAGATGGGCGCCTATGCGTTCACCTGCCTCAATCAAGAAAACGTCCACGTCAATGAGGCCGAGTTCATCGCCGAAATCCTTGACCCCATCACGCACGAGCCGGTAGCGGAAGGTGAGCGCGGCGAGCTGGTGCTGACCAACCTGGGCCGCTGGGGCAGCCCCGCGATCCGCTACCGCACCGGCGACCTGGTGCGGCGCGGCCAGGGGCGCTGCGGCTGCGGCCGCACCTATGTGACACTACCGGGCGGCGTGCTGGGCCGCGCCGACGACATGCTGGTCATCCGTGGCGTCAACGTCTACCCGTCGAGCATCGAGGATGCGCTGCGGGCGATCCCAGAGGTGCGGGAGTTTCGCATCACCGTCTTCAAGGACGGCGAGCTGGACGAGATCGCGCTGGAGGTGGAGTGCCCGGAGGATGCGGTGCCCCGCGTTGAGGCGGCGCTGCGCCAGTCACTCAGCCTGCGCGTGCCCGTCGCCGCGGTGGCGCCCGATACGCTGCCGCGCTTCGAGCTGAAGGCCCGCCGCGTGGTCGATAGGCGGGCAGGGTAACGGAGAACGCGGAGAGAGAGACTAACCGCAGAGGACGCGGAGGACGCAAAGGCAGAGAAGGCAAAGAAGGCAGAGAAGGCAGACAAGATAGCGCGAAAGCACGTCAACGTAAAGGGGCGGGATATGGACAAGCAACTGATGACGCTACGCGTCAACGGCGAGACGCATACAGTGGCCGCCTCGCCCACACATACACTGCTGGAGGTGCTGCGCGAAGAGCTAGACCTGACCGGTACCAAGCATGGCTGCGAGCTGGGCCATTGTGGTGCCTGCACTGTGCTGGTGGACGGTGCGCCGGTGCTCTCGTGCCTGATGCTGGCCGTCGAGGCGCAGGACTGCGACATCGAGACGGTCGAGGGGCTGGCGCGCGACAATACGCTGCACCCGCTGCAAGCGGCGTTCGCCGAGCGCGGCGCGGCGCAGTGCGGCTACTGCACGCCGGGCTTCCTGATCAGCGGCGCGCACCTGCTGGAGCACAACACCAGCCCGACGCGCGACGAGATCATGGCCGCGCTGGCAGGCAATCTCTGCCGCTGCACGGGCTACACTAAGATCATCGAGGCCGTCGAGCTGGCCGCCGAGCGCCTGCGCGAGCAAGCGGGCGCTGGTGAGAGCACACCACAGGCTCCAACCGCCGCCATGACCAGCGGCTCGACACCAAAGCGAGGGTGATACCGATGGAGAGCGACACCTCCAGGCAGCGCGCGCTGGTGCTCGGTGGCGGCGGCGTGACCGGCATCGCATGGGAGCTGGGGATCATCGCGGGGCTGCACGACGGTGGAGTGGATCTGCGCACGACAGAACTCGTCGTTGGCACCTCAGCGGGATCGGTGGTTGGCGCTCAGATCACGAGCGGCGTGGACCTGGAGGCGCTCTTCAAGGCGCAGCTCATTCCACCTGAAGAGTCGGGCGAGCGATCCGCGGCATTTGATCCTGAAGCGCTGCTCGCGATGCTGCAACGTGCCTGGGCGGAGGGAGCGACGGATCCCCAGGCGGTGCGCGCGCGGATTGGCGCGCATGCTCTCACCGCGAGCGGCGTTCCGGAGGCTGAGCGCCGTACGATCATCGCCTCGCGATTGCCGTCGCAGGAGTGGCCGCACTCCCCACCACTGCTCATCACGGCAGTGGATGCCGAGACCGGTGAGCCGCGGGTATTCGACCGCGCCTCCGGGGTGCCGCTCGCCGCGGCGGTCGCCGCCAGTTGCGCGGTGCCTGGCGTCTGGCCGCCGGCCACCATCGGGGGACACCGCTACATGGATGGCGGCATGCGCTCGGTGACGAACGCGGATCTCGCCCAGGGCTACCAGCGGATCGTGATCTTGAGTCCGGCGGGCATGACTATACCCCCGCCGTTCGGCAACCCAAGCGACGAAGTGGCGCAGCTTGAGCACGAGGGGAGCGCCGTGCGCGGCATCATTCCCGATACGGCGTCGTGGCAGGCAATCGGCACCAACGTGCTCGATGTCGCGCGCCGCGCGCCAAGCGCCATAGCTGGGCGCGCGCAGGGTCTGGCACTTGCCGATACGCTCCACGCCTTCTGGAGTGGCGAGTAAGCCAAGATTCATGCAGAGAAGAAGATCGCCGGCTAGGACTGACAAGTTGTCAGCGCGACGGAGGAATACGAGATGACCATCGGCAAGTCCATTCCCAAGATTGATAGCTACGCCAAGGTGACAGGTGCCGCGCGCTACGCCGACGACCTCAAGCTGGCGCGCATGGTCTACGGGCGCATCCTACGCAGCCCGCACCCGCACGCGATCCTCAAGCGGATCGACGCCTCGCGGGCGCGCACGCTGCCCGGTGTGCTCGACGTGATCACCGGCGCCGATCTCCCGCGCAAGTTCGGCATCATGCCGACGACGCAGGACGAGTACCCCTTCGCGCTCGACCGCGTGCGCTACGTTGGCGAGCCGGTGGCGGCCGTCTGCGCCGTGGACGAGGAGACCGCCGAGGCGGCGCTCGACCTGATTGACGTGGAGTACGAGTCGCTGCCGGCGCTATTCACCATCGAGGAGGCGCTGGCGCGCGGCGACAAGGTCCGCCTGCACGGCGAGACGAAGCGCGGCAACGTGATGAAAGAGGTGCATCTGGAGTTCGGCCCCGTCGAGCAGGGCTTCGCGGACGCCGACCTGGTGCGCGAGGATACCTTCTTCTTCGAGGGCACGACCCACGCGCCGATGGAGGAGCACGCCTGCGTCGCCGACTGCGGCAGCGACGACAAGATCACGCTGTGGACCTCGACGCAGACGCCGCACTACGTCCACCGTGAGGTCGCCAAGGTGCTCGACATCCCGCGCAGCCACCTGCGCATCATCGTGCCGCCGGTCGGTGGTGGCTTCGGCGGCAAGTGCGAGCCGTTCGCGCACGACTTCGCCGCGTGCTACTTCGCGCGCCGGCTGGGGCGGCCCGTCAAGTTCACCCTCTCGCGCGAGGAGGTCTTCTACTGCCACCGCGGCCGCCATCCGGTCAAGATGATCCTCAAGACCGGCGTGAAGCAGGACGGCACGATCACCGCTGTCCACCTGCAAACCTTCCTCGACGGCGGTGCCTATGCCAGCTACGGCCTGGCGACGGTCTACTATACCGGCGCGCTGCTCACTGTCACCTACAACATCCCGGCCTACAAATTTGATGGCATGCGGCTCTACACCAACAAGCCGGCCTGCGGGCCCAAGCGCGGCCATGGCTCGACCCAGCCGCGCTACGCCTTCGAGTGCCAGCTCGATAAGATCGCCACGCAGCTTGGCCTCGACCCGGCGGAGTATCGCCAGCGCATCGCCATTGCGCCGTACTCCACTACCGTCAACGGCCTGCGCGTGACCTCATGTGGCCTGGTGGAGGCGGTCGAGAAGGTGAAGCAGGCGTCGCGCTGGGGCGAGCGGCGGCACAAGATGCCGCCGGGCAAGGGGCTAGGGATCGCCATCAGTAGCTACGTCACCGGTGCCGGCAAGGCGATCTACTGGAACGACATGCCGCACTCCGGCGTGATCGTGACGATCGACCGCGGCGGCGGCGTGGCCGTGCTCTGCGGCTCGTCCGACATTGGCCAGGGGTCGGATACGATGCTGGCGCAGGTGGTAGCCCACGAGCTGGGCGTGGACATCTCCGACATCCGCGTCCATGCCGGCGACACCGACCTGACGCCGGTAGACCTGGGCAGCTACTCCTCGCGCGTGACCTTCATGGCTGGCAACGCCGCGAAAGAGGCCGCCGGCAAACTGCGCGCGCAACTGCTGGAGGCTGCCGCCGAGATGCTGGAGATGCCGCCGGAGCGGCTGGCGGCGGCGGATCGGCGCATCTTCGTCGCCGGCGAGCCAGAGCGCGGCGTCTCGTTTGTGGCGGCGGCCGAGAAGGCGGAGGCGGCACATGGCACGCTCTCGGCGGTCGGCTCGTACACGCCGCCCAACCTCGGCGGCCAGTTCAAGGGCGCGGGTGTCGGCATCTCGCCGGCCTACAGTTACACAGCCTGCGTGGCGGAGGTCGCCGTAGACCCCGAAACCTACGACGTGAAGGTCGAGAAGCTGTGGGTAGCACACGACTGCGGTCGCGCGCTCAATCCGGTGCTGGTGGAGGGCCAGGTCGAGGGCAGCGCGTACATGGGCTTCGGCGAGGCGCTGCTGGAGGAGCAGGTCTTCCGCACGGGCCTGCACAAGATTCCGTCGCTGCTGGAGTACAAGCTGCCCACGATCTACGACACGCCGGAGATCACGGCGCTGACCGTCGAGACGATGGACAAAGAGGGTCCATATGGGGCCAAAGAGGCGGGCGAGGGACCGCTCAACCCGGTGATCCCGGCGATCGCCAACGCGGTCTACGACGCGACCGGCGCGCGGGTGGATAGCACGCCGATCACGCCCGATAAGATCGCCCGCGCGCTCAAAGAGCAGCAGCGCAGCGTGCCGCCCGCGCCCAAGCCGGCCAAGGGTGAGCCGCAACCGGTCCGCGCGGGATAAGTGGTACGGATAACGCAGAGGACGCAGAGGTTCCGCAGAGGACGCAAAGGGAGAGAGAAGATGGCTCGCGAAGATCGCGGCGATCCCGGCACAGAAGCACATCCTAGCGTTTGCGCTGCGCACACCCTCACGCGATCTGCGTCCTCTTCGTCTCTGCCTCTGCGTCCTCCGCGTCCTCTGCGGTTAGTCTCTATGGTGCATGGTCTCTGATGCGAAAGTGATCAGGAGGTAAGGCAGCGATGATGCGACTGCCGCAGTTCGAGTATCGTGCCGCGCGGACGGTGGCCGAGGCGCTGGAGTGGCTCGGCGGCGCCGGCTCGGATACCGAGAAGGACCCCGAGGCGCGGGCGATGCTGATGGCCGGGGGCACCGACGTGTTGCCCAACATGAAGCACAAGATCTTCACGCCGCAAGTGGTGGTCGGTCTGCGTGGCGTGCGGGAGCTGCGTGGCATTGCCTACGACGCGGAGCATGGGCTGCGGCTGGGCGCGGGCGTGAACCTGGCCGCGATCGCCGCCTCGCTGATCGTGCGCGACCGCTTCCCCGCGCTCGCCGAGGCCGCGCAGGCCGTCTCGACGCCGCAATTGCGCCAGATGGGCACTATCGGCGGCAATCTCTGCCTGGACACGCGCTGCAACTACTACAATCAATCCGAGTTCTGGCGCCGGGCACGCGACTTCTGCCTCAAGAAAGGCTCGGAGATCTGCCGTGTGGCGCCCAATGGCATGGGCTGCTACGCCGTCTCATCGTGCGACACCGCGCCCGTGCTGATCGCCTACGGAGCCACCGCCCGCATCGCCTCGCCACAGGGCGACCGTATCGTCTCGGTGGCTGACCTCTACAACGACGACGGCATCCATCCGGTGCATCTGCGAGAGGGCGAGGTGCTGACCGACGTATACGTCCCGGCGCTCGCGGAGGGCTGGCGCTCGACCTACGAGAAGTATCGCGTGCGCGGCTCCTTCGATTTCCCTATCGTCGGAGTCGCCGCGGCGGCGCACTTTGCGGACGGCGTCTGCACCGATGCGCGGCTCGTGCTCCAGGCGGTCGCCACGCAGCCACTCGCGCTGCCCGAAGCCACGGCGCTGCTCGCCGGCCAGCCCTGGACGCCGGCGCTGCTCGATGCCGCCGCCGACGTCGCCTATCGCAACGCGCACCCGATGGACAACACATCGGGTACCATCGCTTTGCGCCGTCGCATGGTGCGCGCCCACACGCGGCGCGCGCTGGAGCGGCTGCTGGCGGGCACTGCGTAGAATGCCTCTCCTCGTGCCGTCCGTATGCTACAATGCGGGCAACGGATTCCGCACGCGGGAGGGCGCATGCCGCCGAAACCTGATTACGACCAGGCGCTGAAGCGCCTGCTCCTGCTCGCGCACGATGGGTTTCTGGAGCTGACGGCGCCGGAGCTGAAGTGGCGCGGCGAGATCTCGCCGGAGCTTCCGGCAACGACACGCCGGGCTGACATGGCCTGGGAGGTCGAGTTCCCCGACGGCCAGCGTGGTATCCTGCACGTAGAGCTACAGACCAAGGCCGACCCGACGATCGGCGAGCGTCTGTTGGAGTACGGCGTACGCCTCTGGCAGCGCGAACATCTGCCGGTGCGCTCGGTGGTCGTCTATCTGCGCTCAGCGGAGCAGCTCCCAACGTCGCCGTTCGTCATCCCGTGGGGTGCAAGCGAATCCATCCGCTGCATGTTCGACACGATCCGGTTGTGGGAGATTCCAGCGGAACGGCTGCTCAGCACCAATCACTATTATCTGTGGCCGCTGGCGAGCCTGGCAGCAGACGCGACGCCTGACTCAACAGTTGAGGTGGCGCAGCGCATTGCCGCGGCGCCGCTAGAGCGGCACGAGCGCGCGGAGCTGGCGTCGGCGCTTATCCTGTTCGCGGGCTTGCGCATGCCGCGCGCCGCGCTGGCCGATGCAGTACGGAGGGCGTACATGATCGACGACATCTGGAAAGAGTCGAGCTTTGCCGGCGCCGTCTTCGATCTCGGCGTCGAGGAAGGTCTCGAGAAGGGTCTCGTGAGGGGGCGCGAAGAGGGGCGCGCCGCAGGCATGCGTGCGCTGACGCAAACGGCGCTTGAGGGGCGTTTTGGGCCACTGAGCGAAGAACTGCGCACCGCGCTGCAAACTGCCGGTGATACCGTCCTCATGGGAATTGTCGCCAACCTGCAAGTGGAGACACTGGACGACGTGAAGGCGCGGCTAGGGATCTCCTGAATGCACAGCAGCGTCATCACCTTGGCCGGGGCGTATCGATACGAAACGGGGGTTGGGCATCATGGCATTCCGCAGCGAAGTGATCGGCAGTCTGCTCCGGCCGTCATATCTGGCGCAGGCGCGGACACAGCAGGAATCCGGACGGCTCGCTCCGGCTGACTTCAAGCGCATCGAGGATCGCGCGGTGGACGAAGCCGTAGCGCTGCAAGAGACGGCTGGCATTGACGTCATCACCGATGGCGAGCAGCGGCGCTATGCCTTCTACGGGCACCTGGTCGAGTCGCTGGAGGGCTTCGATAAGCTCGGCGGCTGGGCGATCCCCTTCCGCGACGAGAGCGGCGAACAGCTCGTGCTCCAGCGGCCGGTGGTGGTCGAGCGTCTGCGCTGGAAGCGCGGCATGTGCGCCGAGGAATGGGTATACCTGCGTGCGCGGAAGTCACTGTCGCAGGCGGGCAAAGTGACGATGCTCAGCGCGCAGCAGGCGGCGGCCTATTACGACCCTGAGAAATCGAAGTCTGCCTACCCCACCCGCGATGCCTACCTGGAAGACATCGTGGACTTTTCGCGCCGCGAGGTGGATGAGCTGATCCGGCTTGGCTGCACCTACATCCAGATCGACGCGCCGCAGTACGCGGCGCTGCTCGATCCTCAGATGCGCGAGGGCTACCGCCAGCGAGGCAGCGACCCCGATCAGATGATCGACCGCTGCATCGAAATGGACAACGCCATCATAGATGGGCATCCTGGCACCACCTTCGGCATCCACATCTGCCGCGGCAACAACCAGAGTAAGTTCTATGCCAGCGGCGACTACGAGCCGATCTCGCGCATCTTTGCGCAGACCCACTTTCAGCGTTTCCTGCTCGAATACGACGACCAGCGATCCGGCGGCTTCGAGCCGCTGGGGCACGTGCCGGAAGACCGCACGGTGGTGTTGGGGCTGGTCACCACCAAGAAGGCGCAGCTCGAGTCAGCCGACGAGCTGCGGCGGCGAATTGACGAAGCCTCCCAGTACGTGCCGCTTGAGCGGCTGGCCCTCAGCCCGCAGTGCGGCTTCGCCTCCACCATGGAGGGCAACCGCGTCACCCAGGAAGACCAGCGCCGCAAGCTGGAGCTAGTCGGCCGCGTCGCGCGCGAGGTCTGGGGTGGACAGTAACCAGGCGGCCCATGTGTGCGGAGGGCAAGCCGCGCCGGTGGTGTGAGCGCTGGCGGCACCCGTGCGTCAGCGAGTCTCGCTCCGATTCCTGCGGCGCGGCGCAATCAGAGGATGTAGCGGCTCAGGTCCTCGTCGGTCAGCAGCTTTTCGAGGCGGCCGCGGACGAACGCCGCGTCTACCGTGACGGTCTGGCCGGCCAGATCGGGCGCCTGGTAGGAGACGTCTTCGAGCACCTTCTCCATTACCGTATGCAGGCGCCGCGCGCCGATATTCTCGACGCGCTCGTTCATGCGCTGGGCGCAGCGCGCGATCTCGGCGATGCCGTCGTCGGTGAACTCCAGCTTCACGTCCTCGACACCCAGCAGCGCCTCGTACTGCCTCGTGAGGGCGTTCTCGGGCTGCTGCAGGATGCAACGGTAATCGGCTTCGGTGAGCGAGCCCAGCTCGACGCGCAGCGGCAGCCGACCCTGCAGCTCAGGAATCAGGTCCGACGGCTTGGCGGCGTGGAAGGCGCCGGCCGCGATCCAGAGGATGTGGTCGGTCTTAACCGTGCCGAAGCGGGTCATGACCGTCGAGCCTTCGACGATCGGCAGCAGGTCGCGCTGCACGCCCTCGCCGGCGACGTCCGGGCCGAGGTCCAGCTTGCTGCCGACGATCTTGTCGATCTCGTCGAGGAAGACGACGCCGGATTGCTCCACACGCGTCGTCGCCTGCTCGATGACCTGGTCGAAGTCGATCAGCTTGTTGGCCTCTTCCTGCGTCAGCAGCCGGCGTGCCTCTTTGACGGGCACGCGCTTGCTGCGGCGGCGTGGCCCCGGAAGTGCGCTGAGGAACTCCTGGAAGGTGTCGCCCAGGTCTTCGGAGGCGAGGCCGCCCATGAACTCGAAGCCGCCGACGAAGCCGTCGTCGGGATCCAGATCGATCTCGACGATCTTCTCTTCGAGCTCCTTGCGCGCGAGCTGCTCGGCGACGACCTTGCGCGCCTGGTTGATGCGTGCGCGGACGGTGACCGGCGCCTTGCGCGGCGCGGGTGCGGCGCTGGCTGCCGCGGCAGACGCAGCGGTCGGAGTGCGGGCATTGGCACGCTTGGCCTTCGCGGCCGCACGCTTGCGGGCCTCTTCGGCGGGCAGCTCCTCGTCAAAGACCACGCGCTTGGCGAGAATCTCGATCAGCCGCTCCTCCGCCTTCTTGGCAGCCTCCTCACGCACCACGCCGATGCGCTCGTCGTGCGTCATGCCGATCGCGGCGTCCATGAGGTCGCGGACGATGGACTCGGCGTCGCGACCGACGTAGCCGACCTGGGTGAACTTGGTGGCCTCGACCTTGACGAACGGCGCGTTGGCGAGTTTGGCGAGGCGCCGGGCAATCTCGGTCTTGCCCACGCCGGTCGGGCCGATCATGAGGATGTTCTTGGGCGTGATCTCGGCGGCCAGCTCGGCGGGCAGCGCGAGACGCCGGTAGCGATTGCGCAGCGCGATCGCCACCGCCCGCTTAGCCTCGTCCTGGCCGACGATGTAGCGGTCCAACTCCCGGACGATCTCCTGCGGAGTCAGCTCCTTCATGCGGTGTCATCTCCTGCCGGCGAGCGGCGCCCGCGCGAGCGCGACGGCGGCTCCGGCGTGACGGCGGCTCCGCGCGCGCCCCGATCGTCGCCATTCGCCGCGCCCGCGGCCTGGGCGCTGTCCCCCAGTGTGAACAGCAGTATATGGTCATTAGTATATATGCACATGGAAGCGGCGATCTCCATCGCCGAGCGAGCGATGTCGTCGGCGGGCAGATCGGTATGGCGCACCAGCGCCCGCGCCGCAGCCTGGGCGTAGCTGCCGCCGGAGCCGATGGCCGCCACGCCATCATCCGGCTCGACCACGTCGCCGTCGCCGGTCAGCACCAGCAGCTCGTCGCGGCTCGCCACCAGCAGCATCGCTTCGAGCCGGCGCAGGTACTTGTCGGTGCGCCACTCCTTGGTCAGCTCGACCGCGGCGCGGCGCAGATTGCCCTGGTAGCGGTCGAGCATGTGCTCAAACTTGTCGAAGAGCGTCAGGGCGTCGGCGGTGGAGCCGGCGAAGCCAGCCAGCACCTGCCCGTTCGCCAGGCGGCGGATCTTGCGTGCGGTGTGCTTCATCACCATCTCGCCGACCGTCACCTGGCCGTCGCCGGCCATTGCCACGTCGCTGCCGCGGCGGACGGCAAGGATGGTGGTGGCGTGCAGCTCACCGGTAACCCGTTGTGTCATGGACATGCGATCTACCTTGATGGGAAGCATATTGGCTGTGCCGGCGTGCCCGTGCCGCGCTCAACGCCATGCGGCCTGCCATCCGCACGCGGCGTGCCGGTATGCAGGCAGTATGCCACAGAGCGGCTGGCTGGCGGCGTTACTCGCTCGCGGTCCGTTCGCGACGGGCCGAGGTGCCGCTGGCGCGGCTGGCGGTGCGCGTGGCGCTCGTCGTGCGGGTGGTGCGGGTCGTGCGCCCACTGGCGGATTTCGCCGTGCGGCTGCTGGTGCCGCGGCGGGCGGTCGTGGCTGCGCGCGTCGTAGAGCCGGTGCTGGTGCGCCGGGCGCGCGTCGTGGACGCGGAGGCGGCTCCATCGGAGGACCCGGCAGCAGCGCGCCGGCTGCGACGGGCAGAGGCGGCCTGCGCGGCTTCGCGTCCCGGCATGCGGTGGCCGACGACCTCCGGCGCGCCTTCAGTGGCCCCGCGGACCTCGGCGCCGCACTGCCAGCAGATGGCCTCGGTGCGGCCATTGGCGAGCGTGAGCAGCCCGCCACACTCCGGGCACGGCGTGGGCAGCGGGCGATCCCAGACGGCGAAGCTGCAGGTGGGGTAGTTGGCGCAGCCGTAGAAGACCTTGGCCGACTTGCGCGAGCGCCGCTCGACCAGATCGCCGCCGCATTCGGGGCAGATCGCGCCGGTCTTGACGAAGAACGGCTTCTTGAAGTCGCACTCAGGATAGCCGGAGCACGAGATGAAGCGCCCGAAGCGCCCGCTGCGGATCAGCAGTGGCCGGCCGCACTGGGGGCAGGCCTCGTTGGCCTCTTCGATCGGCTTCTGCACGCGGTCCATCTCGGCCTCGGCCTTGCTCAGCTCGGCCTTCAACTCGTCGTAGAAGTCGTGGAGGAAGGCGGTCCACTCGCGCTCGCCGCTCTCCACCTGGTCGAGCTTGTGCTCCATGTCGGCGGTGAAGTTGATGTCCACGATCTCGGGGAAGTGCTTGATCATCAGCTCGTTGACGGTCTCGCCGAGCCAGGTGGGCACGAAGCGTCGCTCCTGCTGCTCGACGTAGCCGCGGTCCTGCACCGTGCTGACGATCGGCACGTAGGTGCTGGGGCGGCCGATGCCGCGCTCCTCCAGCTCTTTGATCAGGCTGGCCTCGGTGTAGCGCGCGGGCGGCTGGGTGAAGTGCTGCTCAGGGGTCAGCTTGCGCAGGTCCAGCGGCTCGCGGGGCGCGAGCGGCGGCAGCATGTTGCCCTCGTCCTCGCGCGGCCAGACGGCCAGGAAGCCAGGGAACTTGAGTGTCGAGCCGTTGGCGCGGAAGAGATACGCGGCGGCGCCGATGTCGGCGCGCACGGTGTCGAAGACCGCTGGAGCCATGAAGGCGGCGACGAAGCGGCGCCAGACGAGCTGATAGAGCTTGAATTGATCGGCGCTGAGGTACGGCTTGGCCTGATCCGGCGTGAGCGTCACGTCGGTGGGGCGGATCGCCTCGTGGGCGTCCTGGATGTTGGCGCCAGGCTTGGCCCTGGCGGTGCGGCCCTCGCCAACGTACTCTTTGCCGAAGCGCGTGCTGACGTACTGCTTGACGGCGGCCTGCGCCTCAGCCGAGATGCGCGTCGAGTCGGTGCGCATGTAGGTGATCAGGCCCTGGTGGTTGCCGGCGCCCAGCTCGATGCCCTCGTAGAGGTCCTGGGCGACGCTCATCGTCTTCTTGGGCTTGAAGCGCAGCCGCGCCGAGGCGTCCTGCTGGAGCGCGCTGGTGTTGTAGGGCAGCGCTGGCTGGCGGCGCACGTCCTTCTGCTCGACGCGCAGCACGGCATAGCTCGCGCCCTCCAGGTCCTTGAGGATCGCCTTGGCCTGGGCCTCGTCGGCGACGCGGAACTTGGCGCGACCATTGCCGTTTTTGCCGCTATTTTCATTTTCGGCAATCCCGGCGGTCTCCTCATCGGCTGCCTCAGGCTCACCCTGGCGGCCGATGAGGTTGGCGGCAAAGGTTTGCGGGTGGCCGCGCTTGCTCAGCGTGGCGGTGATCGACCAGTATTCTTCAGGGACGAAGGCGCGGATCTCGGCCTCGCGCTCGCAGATCAGCCGCAGCGCGACGGACTGCACGCGGCCGGCGCTGGTCCCACGCTGCACGCGGCGCCACAGCAGCGGGCTGATCTTGTAGCCGACGAGGCGGTCGAGCACGCGGCGTGCCTGCTGGGCGTTGAAGAGGTCTTCATCGATCGCGCGCGGGTGGGCAATGGCCTCCTGCACGGCATGGCGGGTGATCTCGTTGAAGACGGCGCGGCGCGGCGCGCGCAGGCCGAGCATCTTCTTGAGCGACCAGGCGATGAACTCGCCCTCGCGGTCGGGGTCGGGGGCGAGGTAGACGGCCTCGGCGCCCTTGCTGGCGGCTTTGAGCTGCTTGAGCAAGGCGTCTTTCTTCTCGATGACGACGTACTCCGGCTCGAAGTTGCGCCGCGTATCGACGCCGATGCCTTTCTTTGGCAGGTCAATGATGTGGCCCATCGAGGCGCGCACCTCAAAGTCGCTGCCGAGGAATTTCTCTATGGTCTTCGCCTTGGCGGGCGATTCGACAATGACCAGATTTTTCGCCATCCTGGGGTCCACCTATCGTTGGAGACGATCGCTATCTCTATCTTCGTCTGTGGGCAACGACCGGAATGGTCGCGCCGGCTATGCAGTCACAATCCATACGGGTTACGCCGTGCCAGTCGCACCCCTCTCGCCAGCCGCGTGCCATCGGAAGGGGCCGGCGGATGAATCCGCGCCGAGGGGCCTCTCGGCCACCAAGCCTTCCTGCGCGGGCCAGGGACGGACGGATGCGAGCCGCCGAATGATCCTGCGCATCGCGAGGTTGGCGCCACAGGTGATCTACGCGCCAGGCCACGCCATGGGTCACACGCGGCACAGTATGCCACAGGGGTGCAAGGGCGGGATCATGGCCGGCCGCATGCCGGCGCCGCAAGAAAGCATACTCAGCGAGCGGCAAGTCCGGCTAGCGGGCGGGACATATGGTACCGAGAGGACATGAGAACACAATAGCGGCGCATCGTGGTGGAGAGGACTTCTCGAAAGCACGTTCCATACCAGTATATCACTTCCGTGAGGCGTGCGGTGTGTCAGAATGGGGCTTTGGTTCGTGCCGTCATACGCTGCCGGGGTAGAGGAGATCGGTCCGCAATGAGTACTTCATCCACCACGCCGGAGGAGCGCTTCGCGGCGCTGGTCGCGGCGTTTCAGCAGACGCCAGGGGTCACGCGGGAGGGGACGGGGTTTGGCTCGTCGGGGCTGAAGGTCGGCGGGAAGATCTTCACGATGCTGGTGCGGGGCGCGCTGGTGGTCAAGCTGCCGCGGCAGCGGGTGGATGAGTTCGTGGCAGCGGGCGAGGGGGAGCGCTACGATCCGCGCCGCGACGGCCGGCTGATGAAGGAGTGGCTGGTGGCGGGTCCGGCGCTCGACGAGGATTGGCTGCCGCTGGCGCGCGAGGCGCTGGCGTTCGTGGGCGGGGCGGCGCGATGATCGGCGTCAGAGCAGCAGGCGGTTGAAACCGCGCCTGGAGGGCCTTCGGCCACAAAGTCCGCCTGCGCGGACTGGGATTAGCCTGGAGAATTCGAGCGGTTGCGGCGGTCGGCGAGCGGGATCGTAGGGCAGGCAGACGGTCTGAAGCACCGCGGGTAATCCCTGATGCGGCTTGTCGTGACACATTGCTGGCTTGATCTGGACGAAGCATCCTGGTTAGTGCGGGTTTCGCGCAGGCCGGGACCGGCGCGAGCTCTTGGACCGGAGAGCGTCGAGGGCAAGAGTGACGGCTGACCCAACGGCAGGCGAGGCATGTCTCGCCCCTACAGCACGGCAAGGGGGGCGCCGTGCCATAGAGGCCCGCAATGGATTGTCGTTGCTGGTGAGCGGCCCTCGGAAGGACACGTTACCTATGCGCTACGATTGGCCACGTAGCTCGCGCTCGCGCGCCTCGGCCTGTATCTTGAGCCGCTCTTGCAGCCGCGCGCGCACCGGCTCAGGGTCGGCGTCGGCGGGGATCAGCTCTTCGGCAGCGGTCTCGTCCACCACCTTGCCGTCTTCCACCACCTGGCGCGTCACGCGGACACGGCGCAATTGGCGGTGCTGGTGCGGCGGCTGGGCCTGCGGCTGCGGAGCGGGCTGGGCCTGGGCGGTGGCATCTTCGGCAGGAGCGTGGTGCGCGGCTTCGTACGCCGCGGCACCGCCGGCAAGGGCAGCGCCCGTGGCACCGGCGGCCAGCGCGTTGTAGGGCATGGTCGGCGGCTCGTCGTGCGCGGCGGGCTGCGGCTCCGCAGTCTGCGGCGGCTCAGGGACCGGCCAGAGCGGCGGCTCCGCGGCGGCGGTCTGCGCTTCATCAGCCGGCGCAGGGTAGCGCTGCGTCGGCGCATCCCAGGGCGACGGAGTCGCGGGAACTGGGTCGGCGGCGCGTGTCTCAGCAGCGGTGTCGTCGGGCACCAGCAGCAGCGTGCCGTCGTCGGCCGGCGAGGCAGCTGCGGGAGCGGGAGCGGGCGCAGGGGGCGCCGATGCTGTAGCATAGGGGTCGTAGGTGGCAGACGGCTCCGGCGGCAGCGTCACCCGCTGCGGCGCGCTGCGTGCCTCCGCGACGTCGGCGACCGGGCCGGGCTGGACATCGTCACCGACCCCCAGGTCGGTGTAGTCTATCGCGCTGCCTGCCTGTTCCGTGGGAGCCTCGGCGTGCTCGTGCGCCATACCTGCCGCGGCGGCAGCGGCGGTCAACCCGGCGGCTGCCCCAGCCAGCGGCACCTCGTACTCCAGCGGAGGATGCTCCGGCCAGGTGGGCGCGTCGGAGGCGATTGGCTCCGGGGCGGCGAAGGCGCCGGCGGGAGCGGTGGTCGGATCGAGGTCGACAGGCGCCGGCGCGGCGGGCTGCGTATCGTCGGGCGAGGCGCCGGCGGGCACCTGTGGCTCGAAGGTGTGGACTGTCTCGACGCTGTCGGTCACGCTCTGGGGCGTCTCTTTGTGGCTGCGGGTGACGGTTTCCTGCACCGGCGGGCCGTAGCCGCCGATCGGGGCCTGCTCGGTTTGCGTCCAGCTCTGCGGCTGTTGATGCGCGTCGAGGCGCTCTTGCTCTGGCGCGGGAGCCGATATGTCGGTCACGGTGGTGGCGTGGTACTCGATGTTCGTCTCGACCGCGCGACCGGCGGCAGCGGCACCCGCGGCGGCGCTCGCCGTGGCGGCCTCGTGGCGCAGCTCCTCCACGCGGGCGGTGGCGGAGCGCTCGACAGAGTGGTCGCTGAGCATCGCCTGGGCGATCAGGCGCTCGGCGAGCTTGAGGTTGTGCGCGTAGACCTCGTCGTCAATGCGGAAGAGATCGATCAGTGACCAGACCAGCGCGATGAGCAGCAGAATCACAACGATGATGGCGATAATGGCGGGCCCCATGCCCGTGGCGATGCCGCCGACGAGCACCACCAGCGCGGCGATGGGCAAGATGAGATGCAGCAGGCCCAGGGCGTACTGGTGCAGATAGAAGCGATGCGCGCCGAAGATGCCGCCGAAGAAGCAGAGCAGGAAGGCGGTGGTGTCGTGCCAGGCGCGCTTGCGGTACTCCTTCCTGATCGCCTCTTGTTGCTGGGGGGCGAGGTGCGCCGCCAGACGGGAGATATCTACACTCATTGACCATCCACTCCCTTCAGGTGGTATGAGGGTCGTCGCGCCGCACGAGCCCGCACCGCGCCCTCCACATCGGCCGATGCGGACCGGGCGGTAATGCCGACGGCGGAAGAAACAGGCGCAGTAGCTCCTGAACCGCGCTATCGTAGCATAGTGGCGAGCCAGCGTCAATTTCGGCGAATGCCGCCCTTGACGCGGCGGCAGCCGAGGACTAGCATGCGACAGGTGGCAGCGGCCCAGCGCGGTGAGCCAGCGTGCGACGGCAAGGAGATCGGGAGCGAGTGCGATGCGGTGGTCGGGAGGTCCGTGGCCGGGCGATGGAGCCGGAGCGCAGATGAGTACCGATGCGCGAGCGCGCGAGCTGGGCATGCGCGCCGAAGCGTTGTATCGCCGGCTGGTGGAGATCGAGGCCGCACTGGGCGTGCGCGAGTGGTGGCTGCTGGGCCGCGCACTGCCCGAGGCGCGGCTGCTTTCGGAGATCGCCAGCCTGCTGGCGGTTGCGCGGGCCGAGCTGGAGACGGCGCTGGTCCAGGTCTTCGGCGCCAACATCACGCGCGCGGAGCCGGTCGAGACGCCGGATGGCGGTGCGGATGAGGCGCGGGCGGCGCAGGATCCGGCGTGGCTGGCCGAGCAGCGCGACCAGGCGATCGGGCTGCTGCGGATGGTGGCGCTCTCGCTGCCGAATTTGCTGCAATACGCGCAGATGTTGCGACTGTACTCCGGACAGTACGCCTTGCCATCCGCGGCGACCGAGGCCTTCGGCATCGTCGCGGACCGCCTGGGGGAGGTGGGCGAGTCACTGCGCGAGCCGCCGCGATAGAGGAAGGGAGGGAGAACGCGAAGGACGCGAAGCAAGCGCGAAGGACGCGAAGAGGGAGAGCAGAGCAGAGAGAGATGAACCGCAGAGGACGCGGAGGAGGCAGAGGACGCGGAGGAGGCAGAGGACGCGGAGGAGGCAGAGGACGCGGAGGAGGCAGAGGACCCGGAGGAGGCAGAGGACCCGGAGGAGAAACGAACGATTCACCACTGACTGACGGGGCGAAGTTGGCCTGACTCATGCGGCGACAACACCTGAGCCCTTGACATCGGGTAGACTTTTCGATATAACACGATATATCGTATTTGATGTGATGCGGGCCGGCACCATGAGGGAGTGCGGTTCGCAATCCACGGAGCGCACGTGCTGCGTGCCGGGGAAGGAGCGATGACGATGTTCGATGACGAGAACAAGGGGCCGCGCTTCGCGTTCGCGGGCGGTCCGTTTGGGCGCGGCGCCGGCAATGGCGGCGATGACGACGAGCAGTGGCAGCCGTGGGTGCGCGGAGCGCGCCGCGGGCGTGGGCATCACGGCGGTCCGTGGCCGTTCGAGGAGATGCCGTTCGGGCCGGAGATGCTGCGCCACTTCGCGCGGCGCTTCGGCTTTGGGCCTGGCGGCTTCGGGCCTGGTCCGGGCGGGTTTGGACCTGGTGGACCGCGCATGTTTGGCCGCGGCGACCTCAAGTATGCGCTGCTGGACCTGCTGCAAGAGCGGCCCAAGCATGGCTACGAGATGATGAAGGAGCTGGAGGACCGCTCCGGCGGCTTCTATTCTCCCAGCGCCGGGGCAATCTACCCGACGCTGCAACTGCTCGAAGATCGCGGCTGGGTGACGACCGAGGCGGTCGAAGGCAAAAAGGTGTACTCGATCACCGATACTGGGCGCGAGGCGCTCAAGGAGCACCGCGAGCGCGCTGGCGGACCCTGGGGCCGCGGCGGTCCCGGCGGACCGTGGGGCTGGGGTCACCACCACCACGAGCGCGGTCCGTTCGGGCGCGAGGCACGGCCGGAGCTGCGCGCGCTACGTGAGGAGGTCGGACAGGTCGGCCGGCTGATGCGCGCCGCGGTGCTGGCTTCGGGAGGCGATCCGCAGCGGCTAGCGCGGCTGCGGGCGATTGTGTCGCGCGCGAAGGGCGATCTGGAGGCGTATCTGGGCCAGGCGGCGCCGACTGGCGAGGGCGACGAATCCGGCGCGGGCACGAGCGGCCCCGTTGAGCAGGTCTAGACCATCGGCCAGGGCTAGCGGGCGGCCAGGCGTGCTAGAATACGGGAAGAATTGCGGCCGGACCGGCCCGCGTGAGCGTTGCGCGGGCCGGACGGTGCTGTCTTGGGAGCGTTGAGCTGATGATGCATGGGGCGGGTCCGCGCGGGGGAGCGGGGCGACTGGCGCGGTCGTTCGCGACCGGCGAGAAGCCGGAGCGCAAGGCCGACGCGCGCACGATCCGCCGCGTGGCGGCGTCTTTCCGGCCCTACTGGCGGCAGATGCTGGTGGTGCTGCTGGCGATCATCGTCGTCAGCGTGCTGGGCATCGTCAACCCCTACATGCTCAAACTCTCGATCTCGGTCGGCTTTTATCAGCGGCGCTTTGATCTGCTCGCGCTCTACGTTGGCGTGATGATCGTGACGCCGATCATCAGCAGCCTGATCGGTGTTGGGCAGACCTACCTCAATACGATCGTCGGCCAGCGTGTGATGCGTGATCTGCGCAACCAGCTCTACGCGCACCTGCAGCACCTGCCGCTGAAGTTCTTCACCGATACGCGCACCGGCGAGATCCAGTCGCGGCTCAATAACGACGTTGGCGGCGTGCAAGACGTGGTGACGCAAACGGCGACCTCGGTCGTCTCCAATGTCACGACGGCGCTGGCGACGATCGCCGGCATGCTGTTTCTGTCGTGGCAGCTCACGGTGCTTTCGCTGGGGCTGCTGCCGCTGTTCTTGTTCCTGACGTATCGCGTGGGCAACGTGCGCCGCGAGCTCTCGAAGCACACCCAGGTGTCGCTGGCGGAGCTTTCGGCGATGGTGGAAGAGACGCTCTCGGTGAGCGGCATCCTGCTGACCAAGACGTTTGGCCGCCAGCGGCAGCAGATCGCGCGCTTCGACAACGAGAACGAGCGGTTGGTGGACCTGGAGATCCGCCAACAAATGGTCGGCCGCTACTTCTTCGGCTTCATCTCGACCTTCTTCTCGATCACGCCGGCGCTGGTCTACCTGCTGGCGGGCTGGCTGCTCTTTGGCTCCGGGCATCACCCAACACAGGCGCAGGTCGCCGATACCGTCGGCACGCTGGTGGCCTTCACCACGCTGCAGAGCCGGCTGTACTTCCCGATCGGGCAGCTCCTCAACGTGCAGGTGCAGCTTCAGGGGGCGCTGGCGCTTTTCGACCGCATCTACGAATACCTCGACCTGCCGCGCGAGATCGCCGACAAGCCCGACGCGGTGGCGCTCGACGCGGCGCACCTGCGGGGCGAGGTGACCTTCGATCACGTCACCTTCCGCTACAGTCCCGACCTGGAGCGCCCGACGCTGGACGACGTGTCGTTCGACGCGCAGCCGGGGCAGCTCGTGGCGCTGGTGGGGCCGAGCGGCGCCGGCAAGACGACGATCACCTACCTCATCCCGCGGCTCTGGGACGTGCAAGATGGCTCAGTGCGCATTGATGGGCACGACGTGCGCGACGTGACGCTGGAGAGCCTGGCGGAGTCAATTGGCGTGGTGACCCAGGAGACGTATCTGCTCCACACGTCGGTGCGCGAGAATCTGCTCTACGCCAAACCGGGCGCGACCGATGAGGAGCTACAGGCGGCAGCGCGGGCAGCGGCGATCCACGAGCGTATCATGGAGCTGCCCGAGGGCTACGATACGGTGGTCGGCGAGCGGGGCTACAAGCTTTCCGGCGGCGAGAAGCAGCGCATCGCCATTGCCCGCGTGATCCTCAAAGATCCGCGCATCCTGATCCTGGACGAGGCGACCAGCGCGCTCGATACGCACTCCGAGCGGCTAATCCAGTCGGCGCTGGACGAGGTGATGCAGGGCCGCACGACGATCGCCATCGCCCACCGCCTCTCGACGATCCTGGCCGCCGACCAGATTCTCGTGGTGGAGGGCGGGCGCATTGTGGAGCGCGGGACCCACGCCGAGCTGCTGGCGCGCGGCGGCCTCTACGCGCGGCTGTACCGCGAGCAGTTCAGCGAGCGGCCAATGGAGATGGCGGACCTGAACGACGGCGCCGAGGCGGGCGGCATCGAGGCGCAGGCGGCGGCGCTGGGTGACCAGCGCGAGCTGGTGACGGAGTAACCCCGATCTTGGCGCTTCGGTCGCGGGTGTTGCGGTAGTCACAGTCCAGACGATAGTAAACGGCGTCCTACTGCCTTATACTGGATGGGCCATGTGGTCTCGGTGCGGGCAGTAGGAGGCTCCACGATGCGGCGCAGTGGCGGCGTCAGGGGACAAGACAGCGGACGGTGGGTGCCGTTGGGCGTGGCAGCGGCACTGCTGTGCCTTGTGCTGGCAGCATGCGGGCAGCGCGCGAGCGCGACGCCACGGGCGACAGCCACGGCGATGCGGACCGCGACGCAAGTGCCGACGGCGACGCCTGCGCTTACGGTGCTTCAGCCATCAGGCCCGCCGGTCAAAGGCATCACGGTGGCGTGGTGGCACGCCAATCTGCCGGCGGGATTTGGTATGGCGTCCCATGTCGCCGATCTGCATGTGGCGGCCAGCGATGGGATGACGGCGTATTCCTGCGGGATGGGCAGCGCGGGCCACACGCCGGTGATCGTGACGCACGATCGCGGGGCGAGCTGGGCGCGAGTGGCCGATGCGCCGGTGGGCAGCGGATGTTCGATGGTTGTAGATGCTCTGAATCCTCGCGTCATCGTGTGCTGCGACTATGGATACGGTCCGGGCGGGCAGGCGATCAGCACGGACGGCGGCGCATCGTGGCGATTTGCCGGCGGTCAGTATGGCATCGTGCAAACGGCGACGGTCGGCTCGCGGACGTACGCCATCCTGACCGCCGCGGCCGGCAATGGAGTCGTGAACCGGATGGGCGAGAGCGACGACGGGATGCGGACTTGGCGGATGATTGACAGCACGTTGGGCGGCGATTCCAACTACCGCTGGATGTGGGTGAATCCGGCGACCGGGGCGCTCTTGGTCGAGACTTTGGGGGGTATGTGGGGCACCACGAGCGACGGCACCCAGTGGGCGCAGATACCGCTGCCGATCGCGGGGGCGGTAGACTTCCAGGTCCAGCAGCCTGTGTCGGTGCAGCCCTGGCACATCTGCGCGGCGTATTTCGCCACAAGTGGAGATAACACGACCAGCATCGCCTGCACGGTTGATAGCGGTCGGACGTGGGTGCAGCAGCCGGCGCTCCTGCCGACCGCTGGCGCGGCGTCCGAAGACATGGTGGGAATGCCGGCGGACGGCTCGTTGCTGGTGCGCGCCGCAGCCGGCTCGCAGCTGGCGCTGTACCGCCTGCCGGCAGGGGCGTCGCGGTGGCAGGCGCTGGGCATGCTCCCGGCCGACAGCAACGGTGGCGTGATGTATGCGCCATCTGCCGCAGGAGCCTGCCTGTGGTCGTTCGCGGCGGAGAGCGACGGGGGCGGTGGCGCGGACCCCGCGAATGCCGTGTACAGCGCGGCCTACCCATATTAGCGGGCAGGCCGCTACAAGACCATCGGAGCGAACCTAGCCTGTCGCGCGGGGCGCGAAAGCGTCTGCCAGTGTGCGCAGGCTGCGCTCGACCTCGGCCAGCGTCGTGCGGGCGGGTGCGTCTGCCTCCTCGGTGAATTGTTGGGCGATGTGCGCGCTGCCGTCGGCCAGCTCGTGCAGACGCTCGCGCAGCACCGCCCGGGCGGCCTCGCGGTGCGGCAGGAGGTACGAGCGGCGGAAGATGTCGAAGGTCGGGCCGGCCGTCTTGCCTGGAGCGTCTGGCCCGACGGACAGCCGCGTGAGGAGCCGGCCGAGGGGCGCGATCACCGTGAACATGGCGCCGACGGCGACATCCGAGAGCGTCGCCAGGTCCGCGTCTCCCTCGCCTTCATGGACGAAGAACCGCAGCAGGATCTCGATCAACGCCTCGTAACTGCCGTTGAAGAGGTCCGATACCACGGCGGTGCGCGGGTCGCTGATCAGCGGCCCCTCACTTACGTCGCGCGGCAGGCGCACGCGAGCGGGGATGACCGGTCGCGCCGGCTCGAAGGAGGGATTAGCGCTCTTGAGTGCCATGTACTCCTCGAATACGTTGAGGAAGCGCCCGTAGTGAGACTCCTGCCAGTTGCCGCGCGCGCCTTCGCCCTGCTCGACGATGAACTCGATAGCCTTGCCCGCCGAGAGCAGGTCGGTGACGGCGACCAGCTCGGGCCAGCGGAAGGCAGCACCCGCGGCCTGCGCACTCGGCGGGCCGACGAAGAGCTGCTGCTCGCCGTAGCGGGTGGCGAGGACGAGCATCCCCTGCTCGATGGCGCGGTAGAGCAGCCCGACCGTGGCGAAGTTCTGCGCCACCGGCACCAACTCGTCGCCCTGCGCCTCCCCAAAGTGCGAGCCGATCACCTCGAACCCTGGCGCGTCCTGGTCGTTGAAGTCTTCTGGCCGCTCCAGGAAGATGAAGTGGCGCAGGGCCTCTTCGCTGAAGGGCATCAGCGCGAGCTGGACTTCGGGCGGGTAGTATTTGGCCCGTTGCGGCAGATTGGGCCGGCGGAAGTGGGGCATACCGCCGACTGCCGCCAGCAGGTTGCTGGCCTGCGCCAGGTGCAGCATCTCCTGCACAGCAACACCCGTGACGACGCGCTCCCAGCGCCGCACGGCGTCGAGCTGCTCCGGCGTCAGGCTCTCGTCCACGCTCTGCTTGAGGCTGAAGGCGGCGAAGAGGTACTCGCACATCAGCAGGTGCTCCAGCTCAGAGGCCTCGCACAGCAGAAAGATCAGCTCTTCGCGCGTGGTCACCACTAATGGCTCGGCCATATGTGTACCTCCCTTGCAACGCTGGTAGCGTAGCCCATCTACCGCGTGATGCGCTAGTCAAAATGGAGGTGGTGACGCTACTTGCCAGGCGGCCCTTCGCCGTTACAGCGCGGGGGCTAACAGCCGGCCGTGTGGTCGCCGGACGAAGTATGACGGGGCAGGGGGTTGGAAGCCCTGAATGGACTAGACGGTGGTGCGGCTACACGCGAGGCCTCAGAACACCATCGGCGCGATCCAGGCGTAGACCCACTCGGGGTGCGCGGCGACCGGGGCGGGCGCGACGGGCGAGCCATGGCTCGCCCCTACAAACGGTTCTGGGGCGGTCAGGTCGAGGCGCATGATGAGGTCGTCCTCCTCGACATGCATGCCTATGGCGCGCAGCAAGCGCAGAGAGTCGGCGCTGCTTTCGGGCAAGTTGAGGGCGATGCGCCAGTCGTCCTCGTGTGTGGCAGGCAGCTCGTCGCGCCACGGCTCGCTGGCGCCCAGCGCGCACTCCAGCAGCGCCGCAGCGGTCGCGGCATCGCGCGCGATCCACGGTCCCACGCGCAACCCCTCACGTGGCACCTCGACCGGTCGCGCGACGAGGAAGCCAGTTGGCAAGTCATCTGAATCTTCGGCGATATACAGCGCGGCGCCTGGCTCGCGCAGCAAGCCCGCGACCAGTGGCAGGCGGTCGCCGCCAAACGCCTGCTCGTCCAGCGCCGCGACGCGCGGCAGGTCACGCGAGGGGACGTGGTGTACGGTGTGGCCAGCGGCGATGTGGCGCAAGGCGGAGCGGTCCAGCGTGCGCAGCAGGCCCCAGGCGTAGAACGAGCGCTCGACGCCGACAAAGCCCATGCCGCGATAGAGCGGGCGCCCGGCAGGGGTGGCATCAAGCAGCACGCTGCGCACGCCGCGCTCGCGCATCCACTCGACCGCGGCATCCATGATCGCGCGGCCCAGGCCGCGGCGGCGGTAGTCGTCGCGCACGATCACATTGCCGACGACGCCGACGGGTCCGGCGGCGATGGCCGAGGTGGTAGCGACCGGCGCCTGGGGTGTGGCGCTCGCCGGATTCAACGTCCCCTCGCGCAGCACGAAGACGCGACCGCCCTGTTCCCAATCGAGCAGCGCGCGCAAGAGCGGCAGGCTGGGGTGCCATCCCTGTTGCATGCGCTCCGTGCCGAGCGCCTCGAGATCCGCCGCTATCGCCGCCTCGATGGGATACGTCGCCGCCACAGTCTCCTCCCCCCATGCTCTGTGTCCGCACTGCCGTACGGTTCGGCGCCATGATGCGCCACCATATTAGCCTATCATAGCGAGCGGCCACGAGGGCTATCGCCGTGCACTGGCATCGGCATATACTTCGGGGGCCAGAGGTGACAGCGGTCAGTCATGCCTTGAACGGCAGTCATACGTCTTGAGCGCTGCTTCCTGGGCGCTCAGCTCGTGCTGTGATAGTTGCGAGGAAGGCACGACGTGATCCTCACCGTAGTCGTCTTTTCTGCGTTCCTGATTTGCCTCACTGTGCTCTATGTGGCTATTGGCATGTGGTTAGACGCACATGGCGGGGCACGCCGCTGGCATGTGTGGGTGATGTCTGTCATCTTTTACGCGGCTGTCGTAGCCGGAATCATCATCGCTGCCCAGCCTCGTAACCTGCGGGTTGTCGGTGTCGGTGCCGGATTTGGCGCAGCATTCGGCGCCGTCTATGGATTGTTTGCCAAGGGGCCGCGCCCCCGCAGCCAGCGGCATCAGGAGTCGCAAACGCGCCCACGCCCATGACCTGTGGAGATGATATCGCTTGAGCTAGGCGAGCACCCGCCGCATGATGGCCTGCGTCTGGCTGAAGCCTTCGCGGCGGTAGAAGTTGATCGCACGCTCGTTGCTGGCCGTGACGTAGAGCTGGACGACTGGCTGGCCGATGCTTTCGGCCCAGTCGCAGGTGTGCTCCAGCAGCGCGTCGGCGAGTCCACATCCGCGGCAGGTGTCATCCACGTAGAGCGCCTCGACCTCGACCCACTCACGGTAGCGCCACATGCCGGAGTCGCGATGGACCGCGGCCAGCGCGAGGCCGCAGGGCCGGCCGGTGCCGGTCTCACGCGCGATGAGGCAGAGCGAGCCGGCGTCGTGCAGCGCGTGCTGGAGCATCGTATCGAAGTGCGCTTCCCATTCCGCCGAGAGGGCAAAGCGCGAATCCAGGGCCGAGTTGAAGGCGTGGAGCTGGAGGAACATCACGCGAACCGCAGCGATGTCGCTGGGCTGCGCCTGGCTGATGACCCATTCCCGGCCATCACGCGGCATCGGCAGGCTCGCCG
The DNA here is from genome assembly GCA_036376595.1 of Ktedonobacterales bacterium. Taxonomy (GTDB): domain Bacteria; phylum Chloroflexota; class Ktedonobacteria; order Ktedonobacterales; family JADMIN01; genus SMAG-U1939. Next base: position 52,563 of record DASVAA010000189.1, read on the forward strand.
TGAGCTGCGAGTCAACCTCGGCTGGCCGGTCGAGCGTAGATGTGACGTTCATCGTCTTCTTCCCCTCACACGCGCCGTGGCTCGTCTGTGCGATGACCGCCAGGATGCTTCCTCGCGGGAGAACGTCCAATTGGCGGCCGGTTTGATACAGTAGCGGGGTTCGCGAATCCACCTACCTATTCCGCCGCCGTGCCACGAAATCGGTGAGTCGCCGAGTTGAGATCAACCGGCGCCAGCGTGGCTGAGTGCTATACTTTCGGATGGCCGCGCTCCTCGCGCCGCGCGGCAGGGGAGCAGCCGCGTATGAGCATGCTCGTTCCGCCTATCGCACCCATCCCGCCCACCGTGTGGGGCCGCCACCGGCTTGACTGGGGCAGTCGAACGTACGTGATGGGCATCCTCAACATCACGCCCGACTCGTTCTCGCTGGACGGCTTCGCCTTCGCGGGGGCGACGCGAGAGGAGATCGTGGCCGAGGCGGTGGCGCGGGCGCGACGCATGGTGTCCGACGGCGCGAGGCTGATCGATGTCGGCGGCGAGTCTACGCGACCGAGCACGGTGGGGCAGCCGTCGCTGGACCCGGCGATCGAGCGCGAGCGCGTGCTCCCGGTGATTGCGGCGCTGGCCGAGGCGCTGCCCGCCGAGACGATTCTCTCGATTGACACCTACCATGCCGAGACAGCAGCAGCGGCGCTGGACGCGGGCGCTTCCATGGTCAACGACGTACGGGGGCTGCGCGCCGATCCGGCGATGGCGCCGCTGGTGGCCGAGCGCGGCGTGCCCGTGGTGCTGATGAGCAACCTGCGCGGCGAGCCGCACCCCGATCCGCTCGCCGCGGTCGCCCGGATGCTGGCGCACAGCCTCGATCTCGCCCGTGCCGCCGGCACCCCCGAAGATCGGATCATCCTCGATCCGGGCTTCGGCTTCGGGCTGGTGGGGGGCGAGAATCTGCGTGTGCTGGCGCGGCTGGGGAGCTTGCGCGTCTTCGGGCGGCCGCTGCTGGTGGGCGTCTCGCGCAAGGCGCACATCGGGCAGGTGCTTGGCACACCGGTGGACGACCGCGTGGAGGGCACGGCGGCCGAGGTGGCGCTGAGCATCGCGCAGGGGGCCGACATCGTGCGCGTCCACGACGTGCGGGTGATGGCGCGCGTGGCGAAGATGGCCGACGCGGTGGTCCGCGGCTGGAATGAAGACGAGGCTGCGCGATGAGCGAGTTGACCTATCGCGAGGCGCTGGACTGGATCTACGGCTTCAGCAACACCGAGCGCACCGGCGTCTTCGTTCGTGACCGCGAGGACAATCTGCGGCGCGAGCGCGAGCTGCTGGCGGCGCTCGGCAATCCGCAGCGTGCGTATGGCGTCTCGCACATCGCCGGCACCAAGGGCAAAGGCTCGACCTCGGCGCTGCTGGCGTCCATCCTGCAAGCCGCGGGGCTGCGCACCGGCCTCTACACCTCGCCCGACCTGCATACCTTTCGCGAGCGCATGCGCGTGGACGGCGAGCTGATCGCGCCGGAGGAGGTCGCGTGCCTGGTGCCGCGCATCGCGGCGGCGCTGGAGACGCTCGATCCCGCCCTGGGCAGCTACATCACCTGGGAGGTGGCGACGGCGCTGGCGCTGCTCTACTTCCGCGAGGCAGGGGCGCGGCACGCGGTGGTCGAGGTGGGGCTGGGCGGCCGACTGGACGCGACCAACGTGGTCGAGCCGCTGGCGACGGCGATCACCTCGATCAGCTACGACCACATGACGGTGCTGGGCAACACACTGGCCGAGATCGCAGGCGAGAAGGCGGGGATCATCAAACCGGGTGTGCCGGTGATCACCTCGGCGCAGGCGCCGGAGGCGCTGGGGGTGATCGCGCGCGTGGCAGCGGAGCGCGGCGCGCCGCTGGTGCGCGTGGGACCAGAGGGCAGCGGTGCGGAGTACATCTATCGCGCCGGTCCCTACGACGCCGAGCGCCAGGCACTTGACGTGGTGACCCCATCCGGCGCCTACGAGGGATTGGAGCTGGCGCTGCTGGGCGTGCATCAACTGGAGAACGCGACGGCGGCGGTGGCGCTGGCCGAGACGCTGCGCGCGGCGGGGCTGCCGATCGGCGAGCAGGCGATCCGCGCGGGGCTGGCATCGGCACGCTGGCCGGCGCGGATGCAGGTGGTAGCGCGGGCGCCGTGGATCGTGGTGGACGGGGCGCACAACGCCGACTCATTCGCCAAGCTCTTCGCCGGGCTGCGGCGCCACTTCCCCTTTGGCCGGCTGCTGCTGGTGCTGGGGCTGATGAGCGACAAAGACATCCCCGGCATCGCGCGCGAGATCGCCGCGGCGGGCGCGGACCATGTCTACGCGGCAGCCTGGGGCAACCCACGTGCCGCCACGCCGGAGACGGTCGCCGAGCAATTGCGTGTCGCGGCACAAGGCGCGCCAGTAGAGGGCGCACGCCACGCGCCCCTACAGGCCATCACCACGTATGCGAGCGTGGGTGAGGCGTTGTCGGCCGCGCGCGCCGAGGCGCAACCCGACGACCTCATCTGCGTCACCGGGTCGGTGGCCTTCGCTGGCGAGGCGCTGCGCTGGCTGGCGGCGAACGTACCAGAGACAACGGGCGCCATCGAGATTGCGGGCGTGGACCACTGAGCGGAGCCGACGATGATCCTCTATCTCGACTGCTTCTCCGGCATTAGCGGCGATATGCTGCTCGGCGCCCTGGTGGACGCGGGTCTGGATGCCGATACACTGCGCGAGGGGCTGGCGTCGCTCGATCTGTCGGGGTGGTCACTCGATGCGCGCCGCGTGACGGATCATGGCATCAGCGGCACGCGCGTGACGGTCGCGGTGGCCGGCGAGGGAGATCGCGGCACTGAAGTGCCAGCGCAGAGTGCGGGGGCTAAAGCCCGATCCACACTGGCGCAGCACGAGCACCGCACCTACCGCGACGTCGTGGCACTGATCGAGCGCTCGCGCCTGAGTGAGTCTGTGCGCGAGCAGACGCTGGCGGCGTTCGGGCGGCTGGCCGAGGCTGAGGCGCAGATCCACGGCACGATGCCCGACGAGGTGACGTTCCACGAGGTCGGCGCGGTGGACTCGATCGTGGACATCACGGGAGCATATATCGCGTTCGAGGCGCTGGGCGTGACGCAGCTCTACTGCTCGCCGCTGCCGCTGACCAGCGGGCGCGTGAAGTCGGCGCATGGCGTGCTGCCGGTTCCCGCGCCCGCCGTGCTGGCGCTGCTGGCGGGGACCGGAGTGGAGTGGGTGCCAGTGGAGGCTGCGCGGGGCGCGGGCGCGGAGGCGCGGGGCGAGCTGGTGACGCCGACGGGTGCACTCTTCGCCGCGGAGGCAGCCTTCGCCCAACCGAGCATGACCGTCGCGCGGGTGGGCTACGGCTTCGGCACGCGCGCGCTGCCGTGGGCCAACTGCCTGCGTGTGCTGCTGGGTGAGGCGCCAGGTGTGGCAGTCGCCGGCTTCGAGCGCGACGAGGTGACGGTGATCGAGGCCAACATAGACGACATGACCGGCGAGGCGCTCGGCTGGCTGCTGCGGCGGCTGCTAGAGGCTGGTGCGCTCGATGTGAGCTACGCGCCGATCCAGATGAAGAAGGACCGGCCTGCCGTACGTCTGACGATCATCGCGGCGATGGAGCAGGCGGATGCGCTGGCTGCGCTGGCGCTGCGCGAGAGCACGACGCTCGGCGTGCGCATGAGCCGCATGCCGCGACTGAAGGCGCATCGCGAGGTGGAGACGATCGAGACGCCGCTGGGGCCGTGCGCCGTCAAAGTGAAGCGAGAGGGCGAGCGCGTGCTGGCGGTCAGTCCCGAATACGACGACTGCGCCGCGCTGGCGGCCCACGCTAGCTTGCCACTCGACGTGGTGCTGGCGCGGGTGACAGCGGCGGCACGGCGCCACTTCGGCTTGGAACCGTAGGCACTACGCTGCGATGCCGAGGAAGGCGGCCATACCGCTCGCGAGCTGGTGCTGCTTGCCGCTGGATGCGACTGGCGACAGGGTGGAGATATTGGGTCCGATGGCCGCGGCTCCAGCGAGCATCGAAGTGGCGGCAGGTGGCGAGCAGAGCAGCAGCGTCTGGCCGTCGGCGGACCACGCCAGCGGATAGCTGTTGTGGCTGACCTGCGTCGCCGTGTCGGCGTCGAGGTTCAGCAGCCATACGCCAGCGGGCTGCGTTGCGGGTCCGCTGGTTCCCTCAGGACCTATACCCAACGCGGTGAGGCTCAGCGCGAGGGTGTGCGTGCCGGGCTGCCAGGTGAAGTGCGTCGAGTAGTTGCCACCCTGGGCGTAATCAGGGTTATCCATATTGACTAGCTTGTCCGCAAATGCCGCGGTGATAATGGGCAGCGGCGTGACGGCGCCGCTGCGCAGGTCGGCGAGCTGCGCTGTCGGATTCCAGGCGTTCGACGCGATCAGCGCGACCGCACCATCGGGCGAGACGTACACATCTGGCGGCAAGGGGAGGTTCGTGATCACGCGCGTCTGTCCCGTTGTCACGTCAACGACGCCGAGCAGATTCTGCAGTCCGCCGCTGAGTGTATCCGCCTGGGGCGCGCCTTCGCTGACGATCGCCGCGAGATGCGTGGCATCGGTCCACGAGAGCAGACGGCCGAGACCGCCGGGCGCGCCGTTGACCTGCACGGTGATCTGGTGCCCAGCCCCGCTAGCCGCGTTGACCAGCCAGATGGTGCCGCTGTCGAGCTGGCCGGCGGCGGCGATGGTGGAGCTATCGGGAGACCAGGCCAGTTGGAGCGCGGTCACATCCGTCACCTTGAGCGTCCCGGCGGCGAAGTCCAGGATCGCGACCTTGCCGCCGGTATTGGGGTCGCCGGCCTGGATGTAGGCCATGCGCTGCCCGTTGGGTGAGATGCTGGCGGTAGCGCGCGGGGTAGAGTCGATCAGCCCGGCCTGCGGCAGTGCCGGCCCGGCGTAATCCTGGCCGTCAGGCGAGACGGCGTGCAGGTGGCCGGTGGTGTCGAGATAGATAGCCGCCCACGCGCCAGCCGGCAGCGGCGGCTTCCATCCAGTCCATCCACCGACATGTGAGGGGGTGCCGGTGTGTGCCGGAGTGCCGAGCTGTGACGGCGCCGTTGGCTGCCGCATGCTGGTGAAGATCAGCGCGGCGAGGGCGATCACGGCGGCGGTGACAAGCACCGCGGCGATGCCGGCAGCGCGACCGCCGCGGCGAGCGGGCCGGCGTGTCGAGGCTGTATCAGCCGGCGTGGAGGTATCTGAGCGTCGTGTCAGCACGGAAATCTCCTCAGGAATACTCAGAGGTGAGCGCGACGGCGGGTGAGCGCCCTCCGAGGTCAGCCGGCCGGCGACGCGGGCGCGCAGCTCGTCGGCGGTGGGGCCGAGGGCACGGCGCGCGTCGTAGTAGCGGCGCAGCCGCGCTTCGAGCGCGGAGCCGTCACACGGCATGTCAAGGGGCTGTCCGTTCGGCTGATTACTCATGGGCGCTGCCTCCCCGTCGGGGCGCCGTGACGTGGGATGCGAGCCGGCTGCGCAGGGTATCGAGCGCGCGTCGCAGGCGAGTCTTGACGGTGCCGAGGGGCGTGTGGGTCAGGTGAGAGATGGTCGCGAGGTCAAGGTCGGCGCCGAAGCGCAGCCCCAGCACCTGCCGCTGCTCGTCAGGCAGGTCGGCCAGGGCATGCTCTAGCTCGGGATCGGGGAACGCCGCGAGCACGGCGTCCGTGTCGTCATCCTGCCAGCGCGCGGCGTCCACCAGATCCGTATCCAGCCGAATGGTGTCGAGCGCGCGGCGGCGGGTCTGCTTGCGGCAGCGATTGGCGACGACGGTCACGAGCCACGGTCGGAAAGGCTCGCCGGGGCGGAAGCTGGCCAAGCCGTGCCAGACATCCACCCAGGCCTCTTGCGCGGCATCCTCGGCGGAGGCCGCATCAGGCAGCAGCGCCGCGGCCACTCGCAGTGTGAGATCAGCGTAGGCCGCGACGAGGGTGCCGAAGGCCTCGGCGTCGCCACGAGCCGCACGCGCGATCACGTCTTCTGCGACATCACTCGCACTCGCCGCCACGTTCCCTCCCGCCCTGAGAAGCACTCCTCACTTCTGAGTATCCGATGGAGGGAACGAAAAGATTCAATGGGGGTCACTGCAGTGTCGCCATGGGTGCGTCGGTTGCGGCAGCGCTCAGTCGGCGAAGATCGCGGCGCGCTCCTGCTCGGACCAGGCGGCGTAGACCGCGGGATTGTTGTAGATCAGCAGCATGTACTTCACGTCGTCGCTCCTCTCGCTTGTGGCGGCAGCGGCGCCCGCGCTGGGCACCTCGTCTGTAGGCGCCTCACGTGTGCGCCTCTCACACAGTAGGTCGGAGCCGATTCCGAGACTTCGACATGTGCGACGGACAATTGCTCGGTCGGACAGATTTTCTGACGGCCGGCGCTTCGCCAGGCAGTATACTGCCCTGTTTGCCAGCAGTAGCGGAGCCATCCGCGGCAGACGCGCGACAAGGTGTGCGCGCGTACCCGCACCCAGCATGGCCTCGATCTATCGGCCCAGCCACGCGCGGCCCACTGAGTCAGGTGCTCGACAGCGCCACTCAGTCCACTGAATCGCCCTCGCCCAGCGCCTCAGCAACCGCCTTCTCCAGTGAGAGTGCCTGGCCCGACGCGAACGCTGCCGCCCACGCCTCCTCGCCCAACGCCGCCCGCGACGCCGCCACCGCCTCCTCCACGTCCGCCCGTTCTGGTGCTGGCAGCGGGGCACCGATCGTCTCTCGCACCGTTGCCGCCGCCCCAAGCAGCCGCGCCGCCCGCTCCCCCTGTCCGGCCGCCCCGGCCGTGCTCGCCAGATGCTCCAGTGATGCGGCGCAGCGGCGTGGATCTCCCAGATCCCGGACCAGCTCCAGCGCCTCGCGCTGCAGCGCCTCCGCGCGGGCGACCTCGCCCCGCAGGCGAGCCACCCAGCCTAGGTTCACGAGGCAGACGGCGAGCATCCCCTGGTCCCCGACCGTTCGCGAGCGCGCGAGCGCCTCAGTGAGCACGTCCGCTGCCCGCTCCAGGTCGCCCAGGTGGGTCGCGACGTCCCCCAGGTTATTTAGCGCGAGGCCGATGCCCCACTCGTCGCCCAGCGGGCGCCAGAGCGCCAGGCTCTCTTCGTAGCGCACAGCCGCCCGCTCCCAGTCGCCCTGGTGGGCAGCGAGGATGCCGCGCTCATTCAGGGCCTCCGCGGCGGTGTGCTGGTCACCCCCCGCCTGCGCGAGCGTGGCCGCTGCCTCCAGCCATAGCTCCCCTGCCGCCGCGTCTCCCTGCCAGACGGCCATGGTGCCGCCCGCCAGCAAGACTCGCGCCCGCACCCGCTCTGCTATCGGCGGCGCCGTGCGCGCTGCCCCCTCTTCGAGTCCTGCCCCGCCTGCCCGCGCCAGCAGTCCCTCGATCCATTCCCGCCCCTCGCGCAGGTGGCCGCGCCCCCACCAGAACCCCCGGAGGGCCGCCGCCAGCCGCAGCCCCGTTTCCATCTCACCCCGCTCGCGCGCCCGGCCGAGCACCGCCCGCAGGTTGTCGTGCTCCCCCTCCAGCCGCCCCAGCCACGCCCCCTCCTGCGGCCCAACCATCTCCAGCTCCGCCCGCTCGACCAGCGCCAGGATGTAGGCCGCGTGCGCCCGGCGCAGCGCCTCCGCCTCGCCACTCGCCTCCAGCCGCTCCAGCGCATACTCGCGGATGACCTGCAGCATCCCGAAGCGTGGCTCGTCGCCCTCCTCGCGCTGCTGCACCAGACTGTGGTCCACGAGCGTGCCCAGCCCATCCAAGACGTCGAGACCCAGCAGCTCTGACCCCGCTGGCGCGACGCACACTGCCTCGGCCGCCTCCAGCGTGCAGCCACCCACAAACACCGCCAGCCGCCGGAAGAGCACCCGCTCCTCGGACGCGAGCAGTCCCTCGCTCCAGGCGATGGTCGCCCGCATGGTCTGCTGGTGCTCCTCCAGGTCGCGTGCTCCGCCCGTCAGCAGCTTGAGCTGCGCTGAGAGGCGCGCCAGCAGAGCCTCCGGTGGCAGCAGCTTGACCCGCGCCGCCGCCAGCTCGATGGCCAATGGAAGGCCGTCCAACCGGACACACACCTCGGCGATGGCCGGCGCATTCGCCGCCGTCACCGCGAAGTCCGACCGGGCCGCCTGTGCCCGCTCGACGAAGAGGGCCACCGCCGCATACTGCGAGAGACGCTCAGGCGCCAGCCGCCCCGCTCCGGGCTCGGGCAGGCGCAGCGGGTCAAGCGCGTACTCGTGCTCCCCGCGCAGATGCAGGCGGATGCGGCTGGTCACCAGCACGCCCAAGCTGGGGCTGGCCGCCAGCAGACTGGCCACCTCCGGGGCCGCCGCGATCACCTGCTCGAAGTTATCCAGCACCAGCAGCAGACGCCGGTCGGCGAGATAGGCCCTCAGCACGTCCGCGAGGGACTGACTACTCTGCTCCTGCAGGCCCAGCGTCCGGGCGATCGTGGGCACTACCAGCGTGGGATCGACTAGGCGCGAGAGGCGCACGAACCAGACGCCGTCGGCGAAGTCGTCGAGCAGCTCGGCGGCGACCTGGACCGCGAGGCGCGTCTTGCCGATGCCTCCCGGCCCCGTCAGCGTGACGAGCCGCACGTCCGGGCGACGCAAGAGCGCGCTCAACGCAGCCACCTGCTCCTCGCGGCCAAGCAGCGGCGTCGGCTGCGGGGGCAGGTTATGCTGGTAGGTGTCGAGCGTTTTGAGCGGGGGGAAGTCGGCCGGCAGGTCAGGGTCGGATAGCACCAGCTGGAAGAGCGGCTCGGACTCTTGCAGGTCCTTGAGACGGTGGGTGCCCACGGCGCGCAATGTGACACCCACGGGCAGAGCGTGTGCGGCGAGCGCGCGAGTCGTTTGCGAGAGCAGTACCTGGCCGCCGTGGCCGGCAGCGGCGATGCGCGCAGCCCGATGGACGTCGAGCCCGACGTAGTGGTCGCCGATCACCTGGGGCGTGCCGGTGTGCAAGCCAATGCGCACCCGCAGCGGGGCGCCCGCGGGCCACGCATGCGCGGCCAGGGTGCTGGTCGCCTCGGCGGCGGCGGCCACGGCGGCTGGCGCGGTGGGAAAGGCGACGAAGAAGGCATCGCCTTGGGTGTCCACCTCGGTACCGTCGTGGGCGGCGAAGGCTGCGCGCAGCAGCGTCTGGTGCTCGCCCAGCACGCGGGCGTACTCCTCACCGAGTCGCTGGAGCAACTTGGTGCTGCCCTCGATGTCGGTAAACAGGAAGGTGACCGTGCCAGCGGGGAGCTCTGCCATGAGGCCTTCCTCTTTCGTGGTGCGGCGGCAGGCGCGACGTCGTCGTCAGTGCAGGCGAATTGCGACGAATTGCGGTCTCTTCGCCGTCGTGCGCATCATACCACTCGATACCATGCAGGGTTCTGCCCGTTGGGGGACAGTCCATCGCGAGCGCGGCTCGCGTCTCCCTGCCTCCGCAATGCGGGCGTAGCGTGCCAACGCGCCTTGCTCGGCTGCCTGGTCCTGATCCGCGTTAGTCAGATCCCGTCACGTGGGATGAGGCACCAGTGCACGTGTGGTCCTCATCAGCATGCACACGCTGTCAACTTCGATCTGAACTGGGTACCAGGCACGTCCGCGCGGGATTACGAACGCCACTGGCCTGCACCTGGACGGTACAATCTGGGCGACGGGTATCTGTTCTCGCACTCGTTCGGGCGGCATGCAGCCCGCCCGCGTCCCGTCGTCAGACATCTTCAGCTGCTTGTGAGGGGCATCGCTATGAGTGACCCGCAGAAGCCGCCGCAGCCCGCAGGCCCAGGGCAGAAGCCCAGCGCCGAGGCGGCGGGCGCTCGCATGCGCCGCCGCGCCGACCTGATCGAGGAGCTGCTCGAAGACGCCCGCTCACGCGGCGAGTTCGATAATCTCAAGGGCACCGGGCAGCCGCTCGACCTGCGCAAAGACGTGTACGCTGGCGACAAAGCACTGGCCTACAGCTTGCTCAAGAACAATCAGATGGCTCCTCCGGAGATCGAGCGTGGCAAGGAGATCGACGCCGAGCTGGCCCGCGCCGACCACCTGCTCGCGCGCCTACGCCGCCAGCGAAACGCGCTCGCCCCGCGCTTGGGCCCGCGCTACGCCGCCGAGCGGCGCGCGTACAACCTGGTGCGCGACAAGACCGAGATGCGCTACGCCGAGGCGCTGCGGGCTATCAACAGCAAGATTCTGAGCCTCAATATCGTCGCGCCCAGCGCGCTGCACCGCCGCGCGATTGATGTTGGGGCGTGGCTGCGCGAGTTCGCCGACGAGTTCCCGCGGCTGCCGGAGTAAGGCTCGGGGCTGCGGCTGCCGCGGCACTGAAGGTGCCGGCGCACGGCACTCGCGGCAGTGAACGGCCGGCGCACGGACGGCGAGGGTTGAAATCCCGGTTGTGGTCCTGCGACGGCTGAGGCGGACGTAGTCCGAGAGAGAGGTGGCAGAGGCATGCTGCGACGCGCCCCCGGAGAGCATCCCGCGCTCTTCACCGATATGTATCATCCCGACGCCGCGTACGTGAGCTGGCTCACCGGCCGCAACGGCCAGACGACGTTTGACCTTTACGTGCGCCAGGCGCCATTCGGGGGCGCGTATCTGCTGCTGGCCGGCCTCGAAGCGGCGCTCAAGTTCGTCCAGTCGTTCCAGTACAATCCCGACGACCTGGGATTCCTGGCGCGTATCCGCGACTACGACGCGGCGTTTCTGGACGAGCTGGCGAGCCTGCGCTTCAGTGGCGAGATCTCTGCGATGCCCGAAGGCGCGATCGCCTTCCCCAACGAGCCGCTGCTGCGCGTGACGGCGCCCTTCCGCGAGGCGATGCTGATGGAGTCGGGGCTGCTGCAGGCGATCAATCTGGCGACGCTGATCGCCACCAAGGCCTCGCGCATCGTCTGGGCGTCGCGAGGGCGGCGCGTCTCGGAGTTCGCCTTCCGCCGGGCACAGAACCCGATGGTGGTGGCGCGCTCGTCGTACATCGGCGGCTGCTCCAGCACGTCGCTGCTGGCGGCGGCCTTCGATTACCGGCTGCTGGCGACCGGCACGGTGCCACACGCGCTGATCCAGCTCTTCCCGTCCGAGGAGGAGGCGTTCACAGCGATTGGCGAGTCGTTCAACCGTTACACGCTGCTGCTCGACACGTACAATCCGCGGCGCGCGATCCACACGGCGATTGACGTTGCGCGGCGCGTGCAGGAGGGTCTGGGCCACACGCTGGCGGCGGTGCGGCTGGATAGCGGCGACCTCGCGGGCGACAGCCGCTACGTGCGCGAGCAGCTCGTGCAGGCCGGGATGGGGCAGGTGCGCATCCTCGCCAGCGGCGACCTGGACGAGTTCGAGATCGCCGACCTGTTGGAGCGCGGCGCCGAAATCGACGCGCTGGGTGTGGGCACATCACTGGGCACCGGCGCCGGGAGTCTCACACACGGCGTGGCGGGCGGCGCGCTCGGCGGGGTTTACAAGGAGGTCTGGTACGTCGAGGATGACGGCACCGAGCGGCCCAAGCTGAAGATGGCGGGCGACAAGACGACGTGGCCCGGCCGCAAGGAGGTCTACCGCGCGCCAGACTGGTCGGAGGACGTGGTGCAGCTCGCGGGCGAGGCAGCACCGCCTGGCTATATTCGCCTGCTGCGCCCGGTGATGCGCCAGGGTCGCATCATCCCCGGCAGCCTGCCGCCGCTGGGTGAGGTGTGGGAGCTGGCGCAGGCCAACCTGCACGCGATCCCCGAGCGGTACCGGGCGCTCAAGGTGGCCCATCCGTATCCGGTGCGCTTCAGCGAGGCGCTGCAGCGCCTGCGCGACGAGGCGATGGACGAGGCGCAGCGCGCCTCCGCAGCGCCGGCTGAAGAGCATCCAGTGCCGCTGGCCGCGCCAGAGCGTGAGGCCGACGAGCACGACGGCCGCAGCCCAGGGCGTAAGGTGCCGGGAGCGGTCGAAGGGTAGAACGGAGAACGCGGAGGACGCGAAGGAACCGCGAAGATCGCGAAGACGGCAGGCGAGAGAGGAACCGCAACCGGCACCCGCGGTGAGCACAGACATCCGGCGGGCAGATGGTTCGTGGATGAACCGACGTGGCCTGAAGCGCCGTGGCTCATCCTGACAAACGGCATCGGTGGCGACCGCACCGACAATGCATCCGGGGTGAACCGCCGGCGCGTCAGCAACCGTCGCCGCACGGGATTAGCCGCACGGGATTAGCCGCGCAACTTCAGCCCGCCTGCCCACCCCATGTTCTCGCGAGTCCCCGCGTGAAGAGGCGATCAGCGGAGGAAGTCGTCCTGGGTGAAGGCACCGCTATCTTCGCGCTGCTCCGGCTCGCCGGGGTCGGGCGGCGGCGGGCCGAAGCGCGGGAGCTGCGGCGGCTGCCACCGTGGGTCGGTGCGCCAGGTGGCGAACGAGGCGGCGAGATCCGCGGAGAGATCGGTCGGCTGCTGGTCAGGCTCGGTCTCGTCGGGCAGGTCGAGCGCCGCCTCCCACTCGCGCTCCTCGGATGACTGCTGAGGCTCGGATGGCTGTTGTGGTGGCTGCCACGCCGCGGCACCCCAGCCACGCGGCGCACTCTCGGCGATGAACCGTTGCTCGGCCGGCGCAGGCTCCGCGGTTGGAGTCTGGCGCTGTGGCGGCTGCGCGGCTCGCGAGCTCGATGGATGAGAGCGTCCGCCGCGCTCGTGCCCGGAGCCTGCCTCGGCGCCGGGATCTGAGGTGGGCGAAGCCGTGCGGGCCATCTCCACCGTCTCCTGCGTGCTGTTGTCCGGCTCGTCGCGCAGCCAGGCGTCGTCGCCATTCGGTGATACGCTGCCGTTCGCGGCGAGGGACGGAACCTCGGCGGTCGGCATTGCCCATGGATCGGAGGGCGCGGAGGCCACGGATGTAGGCGCGGGTGGAGACGAAGGCGCGGAGAGGTCCACCGTGATCGGTGCGCGCTCGGGCTGCGGCTGCGATTGGGATGCCGGGGCGCCGGTTCGGTGGACTCCGGTCTCGCGCGCGGTGGCCTTGCGCCCCACGCTCTCGTAGAACTCGATCCAGGCGAGCAGGTCGTCGGGGCGCGGCAGGCGGTGTAGCGCGATGCGCACAAGGTGCCCGGCGCCGCGCAGCGTCAGGTATTCGGGCACGCGCGGGCGCCAATCGAAGATCTGCACGCGCTGGTCGGTGCGCGTCGCCAGAGCAATGCCCGCGCCGGCCACGGCAATCGCCAGCCTGACGAGCGGATTGTGGCGGTGGCGTGTGCGGTCCACGCGGGCGACTTCGCGCCACGGCAGGACGGTACTGCGCCCTGGCCGCTGGGCCGCGATGGCCTTGGCGTCAATGGTGAAGGTGTGGCGGCGCAGCAGCGAGCGCAGGCTGAGCAGCGCGCAGAGAGAGGCGAGGACAATCAGCACGGGACCGATGAGGCCGGTTTCGGGCAGCACCAGCGCGAAGTAGAGGCCGGGCAGCAGCACGAACAGCGCCAGCACCAGCCACCAGCTCACCTGCGCCGAGAGCGTCTCGCGCGTGACGAACGGCCCCGCACCCGCGGCGCCAAGCGTGCCGCCGTGGTCGCGCCACAGCGCGTAGCGCTCGAAGACTTCGAGTCGGAAGCGGGCATAGTCGTTGACCAGGTCTTCGCGGATCTGCAAGCGCCGGCCGTCGCGTGCGAACACCACCAGCCAGCGGTAGCGCTGCCCGCCGGAAGGCTGCATGCGCTCGGTCATGCGCGCCACCTCGCGCCAGGGCAGCTCGGTGCGCCACGGCCCGCGCACCACGCTCACGCCGTGCGGTCCCACGCAGGCGCAGAGCGAGAGCTTGAAGGTGTAGACCGTGGCAGTCCAGAAGGCGCAGAGCAGGAGCGTGCCGAAGAAGATCGCGCGGCCGATGTGGTCGTGCTGCGGGCCGAGGCGATACCACGTGAACAGACCGCAGCCGGCCAAGCCGACCACCAGCAAGGCCAGAACTGCCCAGTCGCCCGAGCGGGGTGTGCGGAAGACGCTCTCACGGTCGCTGAGCGCGAGATCCTTCAGGCGGATGGTGGCGCGCTGCTCGGGCGCGCGTCCAGGCAGACGTGACGGCGACACGGACGGCTTCCCCCACTTCACCACATCGCATCGCGCCGCGCTCGCGCGCCAACGCGACCTATGAGCCGGCGAACGTCGAGCACAGCGTAGGCAAAGTATAGCAGCGGCGTCAAATCGGGTGGCCCGTTCGCCCCTGCCCATTCGCCGGTGTCTTTGACGAGTTGTGTCACATTCAGAAGTTTCAGTCTTGACTAAACGAACTAACGAGACTATGCTCCCGACGGTGAGAGAGGGTGGTCGCCCGAGACGAGCGCCAACCCAGTGGGAATGGAGTGCGCCCGATGGCCGCGGAGCTGGAGCTTTCCGACTCGTTGCAGCAGTTCATCGAGAGCATGGGCGTGTTTTTCGAGCGCTACGGCATCTCGCGCATCGGCGGCCGTATGTTGGGCTTGCTGATGGTCTCCGAGCGCGACTTGAGCCTGGATGACATCGCCGGCACGCTCGGCGTCTCGCGGGCCTCGGTCTCCACCAATGCGCGGATGCTCATCTTGTATGGCATGGCGCAGCTCGTCACACGGCCCGGCGACCGGCGCGACTATTACCGCCTGCCGCCGGACACCTGGGCGCGCGCGACCGAGGCGGAGATGGACGCCATCCTGACGATGCGCCGCATCGCTGAGAGCGGGCTGGCCGCGGCGCGGGCCTCCGACCGTGCGGCAACCGAGCACCTGGAGGACATGATCGCCTATTCCGATCTGATGCTCGAAGACCGGCGCAGCGTGTTGGAGCATTGGCGCGAGCGCAAGAGCGGGAAAGACAGGAAGACGTGACGATGATGATCCTCGGACGTGCTTGCATCTAGGATTTGGGATGCACCACCCGAGGAAGCGCATACAGCCCTGCGGTCATTCATTGTCGATGCCACACCTGCATAGAACTCGCCGGCATCGGGCCACCGCGGAAGGGCGAATAGGCAGGCGCAGTACGACGAACGACGCGAGACGTTATCGGCGTTGGGGGGATTTTGCGTGCGAGGGGCGCACGGCATCCAGCGGTAGTGTAGTGGCGAGGTCCGCCTCGTCCATCCGCATCGAGAGAGTGAGGACCGATTTGACATCCTCCCCACGCCTAGATCGGCGGGGGATTCCCTCCCTCGCGAGAGGGGTTTCCTGCTTCACCGAGCCGAGCCTCACCGTGGGTCGTACCGGCTCTCCACAGGCTGACACCGCGAGCCCCGCGGCCAACGCCACCGTGGTTCTTGGTGGCACACAGAGATTCTTGCATGCCCGGCCCGAACCGGCAAACAGCTAGCACGAAAGGGGGCGCGGCGCTTCCTCCCCGTGCCTAAAGGTAGGGGGTTCGCAGCGCCGCAATTCAGATGAGCGCGATCATCGAGACACGCGATCTCACCAAGACCTATGGCCGCAGCCGCGGCATCGAGAACGTGACGCTGAGCGTGGAGGAGGGCGAGGTCTTCGGCTTCCTGGGACCCAACGGTGCCGGCAAGACGACCACCATCCGCACGCTGATGGGCCTGCTCAGACCGTCCAATGGCACGGCGCAGATCGGCGGGCTGGATTGCTGGGCGCAGGCGCCCGAGGTTCACCGGCTCGTCGGCTATCTGCCGGGCGAGTTCGCGCTCGACCCAGGACTGACCGGCGCGCAGATCCTCGCCTACCTGGGCAACCTGCGCGGCGGCGTGGACCAGACGTATTTGGCGAAGCTGGTGGAGCGGCTGGACCTCGATCCAGGCAGGAAGTTCCGCGAGTATTCGCGCGGCAACAAGCAGAAGGTCGGGCTGGTGCAGGCCTTCATGGCGCGACCGCGGCTGCTGATCCTCGACGAGCCGACCAGCGGCCTGGACCCGCTGAACCAGCAAGAGTTCTATGCGATGGTCGCCGAGGCCCACGCCAACGGGCAGACGGTCTTCCTCTCGTCACATATCCTGCCCGAGGTCGAGCACATCTGCCAGCGCGTCGGCATCATCCGCGAGGGGCGGCTCATCAAGGTGGACGACGTGGCAGCGCTCAAAGACGTCAAGCGCCACGTGGTCGAGATCACCTTCGCGGGTCCCGCGGCGCCGGAGTGGTTCGCCGGACTGCCGGGCGTAGACGGCGTCGAGGCGGCTCCCGATGGGCGTGAGCTGCGGCTCACCGTACAGGGCGACCTCCACGCGGTGCTGCCCATCGCAGCGGAGCATGGCGCGGTCAATCTGAGCACGCATGAGCCGAGCCTCGAAGAGATCTTCCTGCGCTACTACGGGCCGGCAGCCGCGGCAACTGCCACGGTCGGCGCCTGACTGACCCGTTGATCGAGCGTCCTTCGTCACTCGAAGCGGGCGGAGAGAAGAGGAGTCGTGACCATGTTGCGGACGGTTCTCACCAAGACGCTGCGCGACTATCGCTGGGCGATCCTGGGCTGGGGCGTCGGCATGGGGTTTCTGGTCTACGCCGTGTTCCTGGCTTTTACCCAGCTCAACGCAAGCGCGCTGTCGGGCGCCGCGCTCACGCAGCTCGCCGACCAGTTTCGCTTCTTCGCCGAGCCAATCCAGCTCGGCACGCCAGGCGGCTACGCCACCTTCAAATACGGCGCCCTGTTGCCGCTGTTTGTGGGCATCTGGACGATTCTAGCGGGGGCGCGCATGGTGCGCGGCGCCGAGGAGCGCGGCCAGATGGACCTGCTGCTGGCGCGACCGATTACGCGCACCAGTCTGCTGCTGCAAAAGATCGGCGCGCTGGTGATCGCCGCGCTGCTGATCGGCCTGCTGATTGGCCTGCTGACGATCGGCGGTCAGGCCGGCGCCAAGACGACCGTCGCGCCGGGGAGCGCGCTGCTGTTCGGCCTCAATATCGCCCTGGCGGCGCTGTTGTTTGGGCTGCTGGCGCTGCTGCTGTCGCAGTTCATGGCGCGCGGCGCGGCGGCCGGCTGGGCCGGCGGCGTGATGGTCTTTTGCTACGTGCTCGACGGTCTCGGCCGCACCGTGCCGGACCTGAGCTGGCTGCAGCGCGTCTCGCCGTTCTTCTACTACCAGCTGAGCAAGCCGCTGATCGCCTCGTATGGCACCAACCCCGGCGGCATGCTCGTGCTGGCCGTGCTCTGCGCGATCCTGATAGCGATCGCCGTGCCGCTCTTCGCCGCGCGTGATATTGGCCGTACGGTGTTCGCGGACCTCGCCGTGGGCGCGACCCATGCGGAGGGGAACAGCGCCGAGCGGACCGAGCACGTGCTCGCCGCGGCGCGGCGCGGGGTGGCCGTGCGCGGCGTGTGGATTCATGCGCTGCGGCGCCAGCGGTCGTCCATGTTGTGGTGGATCGTCGCGCTGTGCGCCCTCACCTTCGGGCTGGTGCTGATCACGCGCAGCATCGAGAGCCAGATTCAGGGCTTGTTCGGCGACACCAATTCGGCGGTCTACAAGCTGCTCGGCGGCCAGAACCTCGCAACCAATGCCGGCTTCCTCAACGGGGTGCTCTTCCTGTACTTGCCGCTGCTGGTCTCGCTCTTTGCGGGCCTGATGGCCTATCGTTGGGTCGGCGATCTCGACCAGGGGCGCATGGAGCTGGTGCTGAGCACGCCGGTGCCGCGTTGGCAGGCGCTGCTGGAGCGCTTCGCGGCGGTGGTGGTCGCCACCATCCTGGCGACGGTGGGCATCTGGGCGGCGATCCTGGTAGGGGCCGAGGTCAGCGGGTTGAGCCTCGACTTCGGCCACGTCACGATGGCCGCGCTGGGCCTGCTGCCGCTGGAGCTGGTCACCGCGTCGCTGGTCTACGCGCTGGCGGGCGTGCTGCGTCCGGGAGTGGTGCTGGGCGTGTTGAGTGCGTTCCTAGGCCTTTCGTTCGTTGCCGATCTGCTGCGCGAGATATTCAGCCTACCCTCGTGGGTCACGTCGCTGTCGATCTTCCAGCAGTACGGCAGCCCGATCTTAGACGGGCTGGGCTGGGGGTCGTTCGTCGTCATGCTGCTGATCGCGGCGCTGCTGCTGGCGTTGAGCGAGCTGCAGTTCACCGGACGCGACCTGGATCGCGGCGCGGCGGAATCGTGAGGATGCCCTCTAGGTGCTATGTGCCGGGGACCGCGTGGTCTGCGGCGATCGCCGCCCAGAAGATCGCCGCCAGCCGCGCGTAGCCGGCATCGGAGGGGTGGAAGCCGTCCTGCGAGACGTAATCAGGATGCGCGGCGAGGTCGGAGACGAACAGGTTGACCAGCACGTCGCCGTGGCGCGCGACGATGGGGTCGATCACCGCGTTCCAGGCGAGGGCCATGGCGCGGATCTGCGCCGGGGACTTGCCGGCGACGCATGCCGTCCCGCCTGGTGCGCCCTCTTGGAAGTACGGCAACTGGCTCATGTCGGGCGTATTGGCGACGAAGACCGCGGCGTGCGTCCTGGACTGGAGCGTGCCGAGCAGCGTATCGAGGTCGGCGCCATACTGGGCAAGCGGGGTGCAGCCCTTGAAGTCGTTGCCGACCAGCCAGACCGTCATGACCGTGGGCTGCGCGGCGACGGCCTGCGGAAGCTCCTGAACGAGCGTGTCGTGCAGGAGGATGCCGCTGATGCCGAGATTGAGGGCTTGCGAGTGCGGCGGCAGATGGGCGATGAGCAGCGGCACGTAGCCTTTGGTATTGGGATTGGTCGCGCCGACGCCGACGGCATCCGATGCACCGAGAGCCACGTAGACCGCGGGTGGGTGAACGGTGGCTGTGGGGGTCGGGTGGTGAATCGCGTCAGCGCCGCTGGAGCTGCAGGCGGCAAGCAGGAGGATGAGGACGAGTGCGAGCGCGGGTAGGGCAGCTTGCCAGCATGGACGCGCAAGCGTGTCACGCAGTACCACTCCGCGCCCTCGCCCATGCCCATTCTGGCAGTCACCCATGTCTGTCATCCCCCTTGCGGCCCACGAGCCGCGGCATTCCTTCGTGCGGAGTATTCCCAGCGCACCGCTCATCGTAATGAGGCGTGGAAGGCGATGTCAACGCGGTGCGTGGTATGCGCCGAGGGCGTGGTGCTACAATCAACGGATGGGTCTGACGTCGCGGGACGTGCGTATGCCAGACGTCCCAGCGGCGCCCTTTGAGACCCCAACCGAGAACCTCTAGCGGAAAGTTAGCGTTCATGTCCGCTCCCACCCTTCCCGAACACGTATTCGTGGCGTATTGGCTCTATCAGATCGATCCCGCGTTCGCGCGGCTGGACGAGACGGCGCGTCGCGCGGCCAAGGCAGAGTTCCTGGCGGCGCTGGAGGACCGACCGGCGAGCGTGACCCTGCGTGGCGCATACTCGCTGGTGGGGCTGCGCGAAGATGCCGATCTGCTGCTGTGGGTGTATGGTCCCGATCTCGACGAGGTGCAGCGGCTGGCGGTGGCACTGCGCCAGAGCGGGCTGGGACGCTGGCTGTGGCAGCGGCAGGCCTACATCGGCGTGGTGACGCCGGCGCGTTACGATCCGGGCCATCAGCCGGCGTTCATGTATGGTGCCGAGCCGAAACACTATCTGAGCGTGTATCCGTTCGTCAAGACGGCGGAGTGGTATCTGCTGCCGTTTGAGAAGCGGCGCGACCTGATGGCCGAGCACGGCCTTGTCGGGCGCCGCTATGCCGTGGCGCGCGAGCGGCTGCTGGCGGGCGCAGGCTCCGCGAGCGGGACGGGCCAGCGCGCGGAGTCGTCTCGTGGGCACGTAGAGGCGCGAGGCGGCGAGACTGGCGGAGAGGCCAAGGAGGAAGGCGGCGGCGTACTCTCGAACACGGTGGACGCCTTCGGTCTGGGCGACTATGAGTTCATCCTGGCGAACGAGTCCGACGACCCGGCGGAGATTTGCCGCATGATGGAGTCGCTGCGCAAGGTGCAGGTGCGCGCGTATACGAAGCTCGACACGCCGATCTTTCTGGGGCGGCTGCGGGCGCCGGCCGCCGCGCTGGAGGATTTATAGCGTAGTGCTGGCGGGGCGCAGCGGCAGCTCGAACCAGAAGGCGCTGCCGCCACCCTCGTTCGCGCGGACGCCGATGGTGCCGCCGTGCCGCTCGACAATGGCGCGCGCGACGTAGAGGCCCAGGCCGGGGCTGTTGGTGGCGTTGTTGCTGCCGCGAACATACGGCTCGAAGATGTGCTCGCGCTCGGCAGCGGGCACCCCGATGCCGTGGTCGGCTACCTCAACGCGCAGCGATGTTGGGGTGTGCGTGAGGCAGACGGCGATGTCGCCGCGGGCGCTGAATTTGACGGCATTGTTGAGCAGGATCGTGACCAGCTCCTCCAGGCGCTTGCGGTCGGCCTCGATGGGCACCTCGGCGGCGTCGCTGGCGAGGGTGATCGCGCGACCACGACTGGCGGCGGCGAAAACGTTGGTCACACGCCTTGTGGCGGCGACGGCGTCGCACTCGGTGGGGACGATCTCGAAGCGATTCTGGGCAAGGTGGGCCGCGGCGAGGAAGACGTCCACCTGATTGGCGAGCCGCGCGGTGTGGTAGAGAATCTTGTCGAGGTCGGCGGCATCGGCGGCGCGCGCGGGGTCGCGGCGGAGGCGCCGCTGGAGGATCTGCGC
Organism: Ktedonobacterales bacterium; assembly: GCA_036376595.1. Classification (GTDB taxonomy): domain Bacteria; phylum Chloroflexota; class Ktedonobacteria; order Ktedonobacterales; family JADMIN01; genus SMAG-U1939. The sequence goes on from DASVAA010000189.1 coordinate 73,066, forward strand.
GGTGCCGCTCAGCGCGGTGAGGGGCGAGCGCAGCTCGTGGCTGGCGACATCCATGAACGCGGTGCGCTCGTCCGCGGGGGCGGACGATGGCGGTGCGCTCGAGGCTGCCGCGGAGGTCACGTCGTTGGCGCGTCTACGGCTCTCCGTCGCCATGCAAACTCCTCAAAGATGCGCGCCGGCCACCATCGGCCGGAGTACGGATGGTCCTCCTGTCGAGTATAGGAGCCGTGTCCGGCGACGTCAAGTGGCGAGCGTGCGGCGTGGTGGAGGGAGGCAGCTGGCAGCGGAGATAGGCTCTTGCGCACGGTCCCTCGGCGTGGTATCATGTCCTGCGGAAGCGCGGCGAGCAGGTGCTTGCCGCGTGGCCGCGGGCCTCTAGCTCAATTGGCAGAGCAGCTGACTCTTAATCAGCGGGTTCAGGGTTCGAGTCCCTGGGGGCTCACCACAGCGCGCATGTCCTTCTAAGATCTGGCCCCACGCCGCGGCGTGGGGCTTTCGTTTCTCCTCAGGTTGCCCGCGGCTCCATGGTGTCGTACAACTGTTCTTTCCTCCCTGGTGATTGCCTGGCAGTCGCAGCCTCTACAGTCCCCAACCTGACGCTCCGTCCGGCGTATATGTCGGCGAGAGATCTGGTGGCGCGACTGTTCCCCCCACACCGCTTCTCCCCCTGGCGCTGATCCCCTTCGCCGTGATATAATCTGTAGGTAAACCTGCTCCATCTACAGCAATTGATGGCAGTCACCCTTGACATCGGCGTCGGGGGTGCGTGATAATAAGGTGTAGATGTGTCCCATGGATCAACACAATAAATCCGAGGAGTGGCACATCACGTATCACTTCGTCTGGGGGCCAACGCGCGCCAAGCCGTGTCTGATCGGCGAGATCGCGCGCCGGCTGCAAGACCTGATCGAGGAGAAGGCGCGGGAGCAAGACTTCCAGCCGGTGACGCTGCTCGTCCTGCCAGATCGTGTGTATCTGGCCGCCGAGGCGCCGCCGAGTGTTGCCCCACACTCGATCGTCTGCCAGGTGAAGGCGTATACGTCTCGGGTGCTGCGTGATGAATTCCCGGAGCTGACCCGCATCCCCAGCCTCTGGACGCGAGCTTATCTCGTGATGGCCGGAGACCAGGTGGAGGCGGAGGATGCGCTCCGGCGCTTTGCATCCGCGCAGCCCGAGCGCCGGCCACGGGGCCGGCCGCGCAAGACGACCGAGGTGTCTCCGCAAGGTGATGCCGTCAACGGACCGGTCGAGCTGTAGGGGCGTCCGGTGGACGCCCACCCGGCGAGACATGGCCCACCCGGGGGCCCGTGACCCACCCACTCACCTCAAACGTGAAGAAAGAGATACAGCATCATGCCCAAGTGTGAACGCTGCCAGAAGAACGACGCCCGCGTCCGCCTGGACGCCGTGGTCAACGGCCAGCGCGAGCAGCACTACTTCTGCCGCGCCTGCGCCGAAGAGCTGATGAGCGGCGAGCTCGGCGGCATGGGCGGCGTTGGCGGACCCAGTGGCATCTTCGGTCAGAACGGCGGCGGCAACAGCCCACTCGGCTTCGCGGGGCGCCAGCCGCGCGACGAAGAGGCCGAGGCCGACCGCAAGCCCGACAAGCACAGCAAGACTCCCGCGCTCGACCAGTTCGGTCGTGACTTGACCGCCGACGCGCGTGAGGGCCGGCTCGATCCGGCCGCCGGCCGCGAGCGCGAGATCCGGCGCGTGCTGACGGTACTCGGCCGCCGCCAGAAGAACAATCCGGTGCTGATCGGCGAGCCGGGCGTCGGTAAGACGGCCATTGTCGAGGGCATCGCGCGCCGTGTTGCCGCGGGCACCGTCCCGGCCACGCTGCGCAACGCCCGCATCATCTCGCTCAGCATCGGCGGCGCGGTCGCCGGCGCGATGTTCCGCGGGCAGTTCGAGGAGCGCATCAAGACGATTCTGGAGGAAGTGCGCCAGAATCCCGAGATCATCCTCTTCATTGACGAGCTGCATACCGTCGTCGGCGCGGGCAATGCCGAGGGCGCGGTCGGCGCGGCCGACCTGCTCAAGCCGGCGCTGGCCCGTGGCGAGGTGCGCGTGATCGGCGCGACCACGCTCGACGAGTATCGCAAGCACATCGAGAAGGATGCCGCGCTGGAGCGCCGCTTCGCCCCCGTCAAGGTGGGCGAGCCGTCGGCCGAAGAGGCCGTCGAGATGCTGCACATCGTGCGCGACAGCTACGAGAAGCACCACGGCGTGCGCATCAGCGACGAGGCGATCGACGCCGCGGTGAAGCTCTCGGACCGCTACATCAACGACCGCTTCCTGCCGGATAAGGCGATTGACGTGGTGGACGAGGCGGCTTCGGCGCTGCGCCTGGAGGCCATTGAGAGAGGCCGTCTCAGCCCTGAGCTGGTCGGCGCGCTCGAAGTGCAGCTCGACAACCTGCGCTCCGAGAAGGAGCAGGCCGCGCTCGACGAAGACTACGAGCGGGCCGCCAAGCTCCGCCAGCAAGAGCTGGAGGTCGAGGCGCAGATCGAAGAGGCGCGCAAGGGTGAGATCGACGGCGAGCCGCTGGTGGTGACGCCCGAGCTGGTGGCGCGGGTGGTCGAGAACTGGACCGGCGTGCCGGTGAGCCAGATGCTGGAGAGCGAGCGCATGAACCTGCGCAACCTCGAAGGCCAGCTCCAGGCGCGCGTGATCGGCCAGAACGAGGCCATCACGGCCGTCTCGCGGGCCATCCGCCGCTCGCGCGCGGGGCTGAAGGACCCCAAGCGCCCGATCGGGTCGTTCCTCTTCATGGGGCCGACCGGCGTCGGCAAGACGGAGCTGGCGCGCGCCCTGGCGGCCGATCTGTTCGGCGGTGAGGACGCGATAATCCGCCTCGATATGTCGGAGTACATGGAGGGGCACACGGTCTCGCGGCTCTTCGGCAGCCCGCCGGGATACGTCGGTCACGACGAGGGTGGCCAGCTCACGGAGGCGGTTCGCCGCCGCCCATACAGCGTGGTCCTCTTCGACGAGATCGAGAAGGCGCACCCCGAGGTCTTCAACGCGCTGCTGCAGATCCTCGACGACGGGCGGCTGACGGATGGTCAGGGCCGCACCGTGGACTTCAAGAACACGGTGGTGATCATGACCAGCAACGTCGCCACGCCGGAGCTTCGGCGCGCGGCCGCCATCGGCTTCTTCGCTCCCAAGTGGGGCGATGCCGAGACCGCCGACGAGAGCGAGGAGGCCCAGCGCAAGGCCAAGGCGATGGAGGGTCTCAAGCATGCCTTCCGGCCGGAGTTCCTCAACCGCATTGACCAGATTGTGGTCTTCCGTGCGCTTGGTCGCAACGAGCTGCGCCAGATCGTGGACCTGCTGATGGCCCAGGTGGCGGCGCGGCTGCACGAGCAGGGGATGACCCTGCGCTACGGCGACGACCTGCGCGACTTCCTGATGGCCGAGGGCTATGATGCCGAGTTCGGGGCGCGTCCGCTGCGCCGGGCGATCCAGACGCACGTGGACGACGCACTGGCCGACGCGATTCTCGCCGGCACACTGGGCACCGGCCAGACGGCGGTGCTGAGTGTGGCCGACGGCGCGGTCAAGGTGACAGCCGAGGGCGAGGTGAAGCTCCTCCCGGCCACGCCGGAGCCGGCTCGCGCGGCGTAGCGTAAATCTCAGCCTCAGTTTGCAACAGACGGGGAGATATCCTTCGGGGTGCCTCCCCGTTTTGTTGTCTCGCACGGCGCATCATGCTACGATGCGCTCCGCGCATATGCACCGCGCGTCGGAGCACCTGCCCGCCCACTGAGCCGGAGAGCTATCCATGCCCGCCACGTCTGAGCGCTACTGGCCCGCCGTCCTCGCGACTGCCATCATCCTTGCCGCCGCGCTCATCGGCGGCATCGTGTGGTATCTCACAACGATGCTTCCGCTTGCGCCGCGCACGTTCGTAACGAGCTTACAACGTGACTGGGATTCTGGCGGCCTATGATGAGTAACCATCTTCACCCGCGCGGCTACCCGCGTTCACTGCTGACTCCACACGCTCTTGTGCCGCTGGCAGTTGCAGGTGGAACGCCGACCCCTCGCCCTCGATGCCCGCGCTCTCGACCCAGATCGTGCCGCCCATCGCACGGGCGAACGCCTGGCACAGGTACAGTCCCAGCCCGTTGCCCGGCACGTTAGAGGCGAGATCGCGCGGCAGCCGCACGAAGCGGTTGAACAGCAGCGGAATCTCGCCCGGCGGGATGCCCAGGCCGTGGTCGCGCACCGTGATCTCGACCATCGGCTGTCCGGCGGCTGCTCCGCGGTCGCGCTGCCGCCGCTTGGTGCCGTTGGTCGCCTGGCCCGTCACGTACTCGGCGCTCACCTCCACCGGCGTCCCCTGCGGCGAGTATTTCAGCGCGTTGGAGAGCAGGTTGGTGAGAATCTGGCGCATGCGCACCGGCTCCGCCCAGGCTGCCATGCCGTCGGGGACGTGGACGCGCAGCTCGCGCTCCACCTGGCGCCCCTCGCGCGGATCGAGGAGCTGTATCGCCGCCTCCAGCGCCTCCCGCACGGCGACGCTCTCTGGCACGAGCGCGCTGGCGTCCTGCTCCAGCCGCCGCATCGCCAGAATGCTCGTCACCAGCCCGACCAGCCCATCGCCAGCGCGCTTGGCGCGTTCGAGATAGGCGTGGCGCTCCTCTGGCGCGAGCGTGTGCTCGGTGAGCAGCAGCAGCTCGATGTGTCCCTGCACAGCCATCACCGGGCTGCGCAGCTCGTGGTTGACGTGCGTGATGAACTGGTCCTTCAACTCGTCGAGCTGCTGGGCGCGGGCGTAGGCCACGCGCACGTCGCCCAGCTCGCGCAGGGTCGCCAGATACGTGCCCGACGTGGCGAAGAGGATGCCCGCCACCGCCCATTGCACCAGCAGCGGGAAGGCCAGCAGCAGCGCGCCCTGGCTGCGCAGCGCCATGCCCGGCCCCGGCAGTTGCAGCGCATTGGTCAAGATGAAGAGCGTGAAGACGTTCATCAGCAGCGTGGTGCCCAGCAGCAGCAACCGATTGGTCGCCATCACGCCGGCCAGCACGATCAGGATCAGCGTCCCGACCATCTCGCTGAGCGTAATCGCCACCACGGGACTCTCGCCGCTCTCGCCGAAGACGATGTAGACCAGCAGGGGCACGATGATCGTGAGGCCCAGGGGAAAGATGACGAAGAACGTGGCCGCGCTCACCTGCTTGCGCCGCACGAAGCGCAGCCCCAGCGCGTGCAGCCCGCCATCCACTCCCACCAGCAGTGTGTTGAAGGCGAAGATCTGGGCGATCGGCGGGCCGTAATGCGCCAGGGGGAAGAAGATTGCGCTCACCACAAACACGCAGCCTTGCAGAATGGCGAACGTCGGCAGCAGGATGCTGGCGAGCTGCAAGCGGCGGCGGCGCTCGTAGTCGCGATAAATCTCGCGCTCCAGGGAGATGGGAGATACTGGCTCGGTCATCGCGGCTCACCTCTCTGGCTGGTCCAGTTCGTCGTCGAGCAAGCTCTGCAGGCGCCGGCGGCGCTCCTCCTCGCTGCGGCCAATGACGCGGCAGATCGTCTGGACCAGCTCCAGCGGGCCAACCGGCTTCACCAGATACTCGTCCACGCCCGAAAAGAAGCCCGCGAGGCGATCCTTCTCCTGCACCATTGCCGAGAGGATCACCAGCGGCGTGGCGCTCGACGCCGGATCGCCACGCAACGCGCGAATGAGCTGATAGCCATCCAGCCCCGGCATCTTCACATCAATGACGACACAATCCGGGCGCACCTCGAAGTAGCGCTCCAGCCCTTCGACGCCGTCTTGGGCCTCGGCGACACTGAACTGGCCGAGCTTGCGCAGCGATTCGGCCACCAGTGCGCGCAGCTCGGCGCTGTCGTCCACCACCAGCACCGTGTAGCCCGCACCAGAAAGTGATGCCATCCGCACGCCCCCTTCCACTCGTCGAGCTGTGTCGCTCCGGCCCGCGCCGCATGCCCGCCGTCTCGCAGCCCCCGCGAGAGCGGATCGTCCCTGGGCATGCTAGGCTGACGGCGTCGTGGCGTAGGATGTCCATTCCATGCACCAGACGATCAGCATGACTCAGGGGCTATCATACCAGATCGCCAAAGCCCTACCCTCACGCGCCAAGGAATGTAATGCGTCGCCTGCTTCATGCGTCCTATTATCCACTAGAGCGAGGAGGGTCGCCCTATGCGCAGCCTGCCCGATCTGGCGCCCGACGACAACCTGGCGCCTGCCGGCGAGCACGACCATCCCGACCGGCGCGATACTACGATCTGGCGTGCGGTATGGCCGGGTCCGCTAGCCGCGGCACGGGTCGCGGCGCTGCGCCTGCGCCATGCCTGGCGCCCGCTGCTGGCCGTCAATCTGGGCGTCCTGATCGCCAGCGTGCTGATCTGCGCGCTGCCGCTCTACACCGGCGTGATCGCCGACATCCAGCTTCAGCGCCTGCTCGCCACGGCGCCAGTTACGCAGGTCAACCTGGATATTGGCGTCACGACGTCCAGCATCCAAAGCTCCGCCGCCGACCAGATCAGCGCGAATGTGCGGGACACCGCATTCGGGGAGATCGACGATTTCGCTTCCGCCTACTCCTCTCGCTACGCCTCGCTCACGCGCCTGTCGTTCGCCACGGTCAACGGCTCCTACAAGAATGTCATCGGCCTGGGCGTTGACACTTCGGCCGCGCTGGCCTATACCTTCGACCCGCACACCGGCGCGCCCCACATGAAGCTCTACTCGGGCCGGCTGCCGCGGGACGTGGCGCCGGGGCAGCCGCTGGAGGTGCTGGTCACACCCAAGATGGGCGCCAAGCCGGGCGACATCATTACCCTCAACGGACCTCCAGGCAATCAGGGAACGCTGACAGTCAAAGTCGCCGGCGTCTGGTTCCCCACGAACCCGGCCGACGTGTACTGGGACGGCTTCTCGTGGGACACGCACGAGAGCGTGCTGCTCGCGGGACGCGGCGCGCCGCCAGAGCCGCCGATCTTCCCGCTTGTCTTCACCCACGACGGGTTCTTCCAGGCGCTGGCCGACATCGCCACCGGCTCCGGCGGCTCACTCTCAGGCCCCGCCAGCAACAACGCTCCGGTCTTCGGCATGCGGCTCGACTACATCTACCAGGTCAATCGCACCGCGCTGACCGTGCAGAACATGGCGTCTGTGGTGGGCCAATTGCAACGTCTGCGCTCGAACCTCACCACCTATCTGCCCGGCTCCAACGGCATCCGCTCGGTGGTGGTCGCCACCGATCTTGATACACTCATTGAGAGTCTGCTGGCACAGATGCAGTTGCTGGCCTTGCCGCTGACGATGGTGATCGTCGAGCTAGCCGGCGTGGCGCTGCTCTTCACGACGACAATGGCCGGCCTGTTGATCGACGACGCCGAGGCCGAGATCGCCACGCTCGCCACGCGCGGCGCCAGTGGCACGCAGATGATTGGCGTGTTCGCGGTCCAGAGTGCGCTGCTGGCGCTGATCACCGCCGCCGTCAGTCCGTTTATCGCCTTCTGGGCGGTGTTCGCGTTCGTGCGGCGCATCGTGCCCGAGGTCAGCGTCACGCCGGACTACCTCAGCACTGCCGTCTCGCTCCAGACGATGGTAACGGCCGTCGCCATCGCCGCAGGGGTGGGCATCGCGGCGGTGGTGCTGGGTGCCACACGCGCGGCGCGACTCGACATCGCCGCCTTCCGCCGCGAGCAGGCACGTGGGGTGCGGCGGCCGCTGTGGCAGCGGCTGTACCTCGACGTGGGGCTGGCGCTGCTCTGCGTCGCGGGCTACGTAGATCTCTTCCAGTTTGGCGGATTGGGCGTGCGCCAGACCCTCCAACAGGCTGGGCAGAGTGCGGGCAAGAATCCGGACCCCGTACTGGCGCTGGTGCCGGTGGCCTCGCTGGTGGCCGGCGCGCTGGTGCTGCTGCGCGTCTTCCCGCCGGTCGCGCAAACGTCGGCCAAGCTCGCCAAGGGTAGCCGCGGTGCGCCCGGTCTGCTCGCCTTCGCCCAGCTCGCGCGCGGAGGCGGCCAGCATGCGCGGCTGGCGCTGCTGCTCACGGTGTGCGTGGGCCTGGGCATCTTTACGCTCGGCTTTGGCGCCTCGCTCGACCAGAACGCGCACGACCGCGCCGCCTACTCGGTCGGCGCCGACCTCCAGGTCCAACTCCAGGACGACGTGCAGAAGACGCCCTTCGCGCATGACGTGGGCAAGCAGTTCGCGCGCCTCCCCGGCGTGCTGGCGGTGACGCCGATCTACCGCTCACAGGCGCGCAGCTCGTCCGACAGCGGCGCACGCCTCTTGAATCTGCTGGGCGTGGACCCAGCCACGTTCGCCTCGGTGGGCTACTGGCGCAACGACTTCTCCGCGCAGCCGCTCGCCAGCTTGATGCACCAGATGCACCAGCGCGAGGGCAATCCGCGGGCCGGCACGCCCGAAGCGCCGCTGTGGGCGTTGATCGATACGCGCATGGCGAGCGACCTTGCCCTCCGCCCCGGCGATCGCTTCACCATCTCGCCGCAGGAGGGCGGCTCCTACGACGTGAACTGCGTGGTGGGCGCGGTCGTAAACGACTTCCCCACGATGTACGACACCAACGAAGGCGGCTTCGTCGTGACGGATGAGACCGACCTGCTCACCGCCTACGATAATCCCGAGCTGGGCAATCTGTTGCTGCACGGCCCGACCGAGTACTGGTTCCACACCACCGGCACGGCCCGCGACAACGCTGCGCTGGCCCAGGCGTTCAACGACCCCAACCTCTACGTGGGCGCGACGGTCGCGCTGCGCGACATCACCAACGAGATCGCCGCCGGTCCCACTCAGGCCGGCCTCAACGCCCTGCTGCTGGCGGGCGCGCTAATCGCGGCGCTGCTGGGCATCTTTGGCAGTCTGGTGCAGGCGGGCATCGCCGCTCGCCGGCGCCACGCGCAGTTTGCCGTGCTGCATGCGATCGGTGGCACCGGCAGCCAGCTCACTCGTATCGTCGTGTGGCAGCAGGCGGCGGTGTATCTCTTCGCGCTGGTGGGCGGGACGCTGCTGGGCTACGTGCTGACATTGCTGATCCTGCCCACGCTGCAGTTCGCGGGCGGCGCCACCGGCCCCGATGCGGCCGTCCCGCCATACATCCTGGTCTACAATCCCCTGACGACGGCCGGCTTCTACGCCGTGCTCGTCGTCGCCTTCGCCGCCGGATTGGCGATCGCCGCCGCCCGCGCTCGTGGTCTCGGCGCCCAGGCGCTGCGGCTGAGCGAGGACTGAGCGGCGCTGGAATGCGCGGCCCCGTCGGCGCTGATATCGCATTGTCGTCTCAATTACCCACCTGTGACGGCAGCTTCGCTACCGCAAAGGCTCCCGCCCCACAGTGTTCCCTGCCTGTCGCACGTTCCGTAAGCCCGCTACACGTTGACACCCCTTCGCGGGCACAGATACAATTCCTGATAGTTTGCCACGAGGGAACAGCGGCGTTTGTCTCGCACGGCATCGGCGCTGAGGCCGCCGGCGCGTTCGCCGCCATCGGCTGAGGGCGTACGGCGTACGCCCCGACGGATGCTCCTCCGCGGCTCCGAGTGTAGTGGCGAGGCCCGCCTCGCCTTCTAGAGTCGGACCGAGGATTCGCCCATTTCCCCGCGGCCCACCAGCTCGCCAGCAGCGACCGTCACTCGCATCGCCGGGCATGCACCCGTCGCTCCCCACGCGCCGTGGGCGTCCACCGGACGCCCCTACGGATTCTGGCTCCCCCTCTCCCTGCGGGGCGAGGGGGCCGGGGATGAGGTCCCGCCCCGCGTCATTGGAGGGAACGCGCACCACATGAACATCGTCGTCTGCATGAAGGAGACGCCGTCCACCACGGCCGAGAAACGCTTCGGCCCTGACAACCGGCTCGAACGCCGCAAAGAGGAAGCGATCATCAACCCCTTCGACGAGTACAGCATCGAAGAGGGCCTGCGCCAGCAAGAGAAGCACGCCGGCAGCACCGTCACGATCCTGTGCATGGGACCGGAGACAGCCACCGACACGCTGCGCAAGGCGCTGGCGATGGGCGGTGACCGCGCGGTGCTGGTAACAGACCCCGCGCTGGCCGGCTCCGATGCCATCGGCACCGCGCGCGTGCTGGCCGCCGCGCTCAAGAAGATCGGCTTCGATCTGGCAATCTTCGGCAGCGCCGCGGCGGACGCCTACGGCGGCGTGGTGCCCAGCGCGGTCGCGGCATTCCTCGACATGCCGCTGCTCTCGTACGCCACCAAGCTCGAGCTGACCGACAGCAGCGCCACCATCGAGCGCCAGGCCGACGTGGGCTACAACACGGTGCAGGCGAGCCTGCCGGCGATGGTGAGTGTCACCAAGCAAATCAATGAGCCGCGCTACCCCTCCATGAAGGGCATCATGGCTTCCAAGAAGAAGCCGCTCGACACGTTCTCGCTCGCCGATGTCGGTATCAGCGCCGATCAGGTCGGCAGCGCCGGCTCGCACGAGCAGGTGGTGGGGACCGAGAAGGTCTCGACGCAGCGCAAGGGCGAGCTGTATATGGGCAACGAAGGAGCCGCGGAGCGCGTGGTGGCCTTCCTGGCGGAAAACAAGGTGCTCTGAGCCATGTCAAACGACGTCTGGGCGTTGGCGGAGATCAACGGCGGCCGCCTCGCCAACATCTCACTCCAGCTTGCCAGCAAAGCCGCCGAGCTGGCGCAGACCTTCGGCGGGAGCGCGGCCGCCGTGGCGCTGGGCAACGGCGCGCGCGACGCCGCGACCGATCTGGGCGCCTGTGGTGCGTCCACCGTCTACACCTCTGAGGGCGCGGTCTACGGCGAGTATCTCACGCAGCCCTATGCCGAGGCGCTGGCCGGGCTGATCCAGCAGCACCAGCCCAGGCTCGTGCTCTTCGGCTGCACCAATTTCGGCCGCGACGTGGCCGCGCGTGTGGCCGCCAAGCTCAACCTGGGCCTGGAGTACAACGTCAGCGACGTTGCCGCGCAGGGCGACCACGTGGTGATGACGGTCAACGCGTTTGGCGGCGCGATGGCGGTGCGGATGGAGTTCACCGGCAAGTCGGCCACTCACCTGCTCGGTGCGCGGCAGAACGCCTTCCCGACGGTGCGCAGCGGCGGCACGGCCAATGTGCAGGAGGTCCCGGCGCCGGCAGCGCCGGCCAACGGCGCCAAGATTACGGGCACGTTCGGCACCGAGGGCGCCGAAGAGGCGGGCCACCTGGGCAAGGCCCCCGACGGCCACGACATCTGGATGCCCGCCGCCAGCCGTGCCAAGCTCGAAGAGGCACAGATCGTCGTCTCCGGCGGGCGTGGGCTTGGCGGACCCGAAGGCTTCCGCCAGATCGAGGAGCTGGCGACGGCGCTGGGCGCGAGCGTTGGCGCCTCGCGCGCGGCGGTGGACGCCGGCTGGATTCCCTACGGGCACCAGGTGGGGCAGACCGGCAAGACGGTCAAGCCAACGGTCTACATCGCCTGCGGTATCTCCGGCGCGGTGCAGCACAAGGCCGGCATGGGCACGTCGGGGCTGATCATCGCCGTCAACAAGGACAAAGAGGCGCCGATCTTCGGCTTCTGCGACCTGGGCATCGTCGGCGATCTCAACGTCGTCGTGCCGGCGCTCACTGAGGCAGTCAAGAAGCGCAAGGGCGAGTAAGTAGCGCAACGCGGGGTAGGCGGCCGGCGGTTGAAACCGCGCCTGGAGGGCCTGGCGGCCGCCAAACCCGCCGTCGCGGGTTAGGATCGAGGGGACACCGTGCTGACGCGCTGTCGGCAGACGCATCACAGTGGGTGTATGATGCGTTCTTGGGGGCCTGAACTCAGCGTTCTCCTCCCTCCGCGTCCGCTGCGCCCTCCGCGGTTCCTCTCTCTGCCTCCGTTCTCTCCGTTTCCTCTGTGGTGAATCCCGGAACAGGAGACTTGTATGGGCCAACCCTCCTTCTGGCCGACGGGCGGGCTGTTCGGCACCGTGATCTTCGCGCTGGTGCTGGTCGTCGCCTGGGGCGCGTTCATCGCGCGCGTGAGCCAGCTCGTGCATCTGCTGCGTCTGGGCCGGCCCGAGAACCGGCTCGACCACATCGGCGAGCGCGTCAAGTACTTCGTGCTGATGGTGCTGGGTCAGCGCGGCGTGCTACGCGACCCGCTGCCCGGCATCGCGCACTTCTTCACCTTCTGGGGCTTCATCATCATCCAGCTCGACGCGCTCAATCTGTGGGCCGAGGGCTTCAACTTCACCTTGCCGGTGATCACCAGCCGTGTCTTCGCCGCCCTGCTGGACTTCTTCGTCTTTATGGCGTTTCTGGCGATCATCGCGTTCACCTATCGCCGCGTGATCCTGCGGCCCAAGCAGCTCAGCAGCAACACCCACGGCCCGCTCGACGCCTACATCATTCTTGGCCTGATCCTGCTCGTGCTGGTAACGCTCTTCTTCTACGAGGTCTTCGCCTACGTCGCCTCCGCCGGGAGCGACTGGACCGTCTACGGCGCACTGATCGGCCCCGCATGGAGCAGCATCCCGCGGCAGACCGCCGCCACGCTCGCCAGCGTCTTCTGGTGGGGCAATGTGCTCACGGTGCTCTCGTTCCTGATCTACATCCCCAACTCGAAGCACCTGCACCTGATGGCGACGCCGTTCAACGTCTTCTTCCGCCGCCTGCGACGCATCGGCGCGCTCGACCCAATCCCCAACCTCGAAGAGCGCGAGGATTACGGCGTCCACAAGGTCGAGCAGTTCACCTGGAAGCAGCTCCTCGACGGCTATGCCTGCACCGAGTGCGGCCGCTGCAATAGCGTCTGCCCGGCGCTCGCCACCGATAAGCCACTGTGGCCCAAGGAGATCATCCTGGCGGTCAAAGAGGAGCTGTTCGCCGCCGGCAAGATTCCGCTGGTGAGCCACGAAGACGCCGAGCGTGCCGCCGAGCGCGAGCCGATGGTCGGCGGGCTGATCCAACTGGAATCGCTATGGGCCTGCACCAACTGCGGCGCGTGCGTCGAGATCTGCCCCGTCTCGATCGACCACGTGCAGAAGATCGACGACATGCGCCGCTATCTGGTGCTGGAGGAGAGCAACTTCCCGCAGGAGGTGACACCGCTCTTCCAGAACCTGGAGCGCAACCAGAACCCGTGGGAGATCCCCAACGACACGCGTGCCGATTGGGCCAAGGCGGTGGGCGTGAAGACGCTGGCCGAGGACCCCGACGTGGAGGTGCTCTACTGGGTCGGCTGCATGGGGTCGTTCGACGCCCGCAACCGCAAGGTGGCGACGGCGTTCGCCAAGGTGATGCAGCACGCGGGGGTCAAGTTCGGCATCCTGGGGCCGGAGGAGAGCTGCACCGGCGATCCGGCGCGGCGCATCGGCAACGAGTACCTGTGGTACATGCTCGCCACGCAGAACGTCGAGGTGCTCAATGGCTACGGCTTCAACAAGCCCGAGCTGGCGCAGGCGAACGGGCACAACGGCCACAACGGCGCGAATGGAGCCAGTGGCGCGAACGGCAATGGGCACCTGCCCGACGAGCGCACCGGCCACATCAACCTCACCACCGCGCCGACCGACGCTGCCCAGCCGGTCCCGTCGCTTGGCCCGCTGCCCGGCCGCGCGTACAACGTCAAGACGGTGGTAGCGACCTGCCCGCACTGCTTCAGCACGATCAAGAACGAGTACCCGCAGCTCGGCGGCAACTACGACGTGGTCCACCATACTGAGTTCATCAACCGGCTGATCGACTCCGGCCAGCTCAAGCTCCCCGAAGGCTTCGATACGCGCAAGCTGACCTACCACGATCCATGCTTCATCGGCCGCTGGAACGGCATCTACGACGAGCCGCGCCGCGTGCTGAACGTGATCAACGCCAACGGCGTGACCGAGATGCGGCGCAACCGCAATCGCTCGTTCTGCTGCGGCGGTGGCGGCGGGCGCGTGTGGATGGAGGAGAAGATCGGGCGGCGCATCAACAACACGCGCGTCGAGGAGGCGCTCGCCACCGGCGCCGATGAGCTGGCCGCCGCCTGCCCCTTCTGTATCACGATGTTCGAGGACGGCATCAAGGCGGTGGGCGCGCAGGAGCACTTCGGCGTCGAGGACATCTCGGAGATTCTGGCGCGCGCGCTCGAAGCGCAGCCCGTCGCGTCGGGCGGCGCTTCATCCGGCGAGGCGCACGCGTAGAATCCTTCCCGACAGATATGCTCTCCCCTCTCCCTCGCCGGGGAGAGGGGACGGGGGTGAGGACCCTACTTCTTGCTTCGCTCGATGCCGTGATGGATCGAGACCAGACCGAGGAACGTGTTGATCAGCGCGGGAAAGGCAGCGAGGCTCAGGCCAAGAATCGCGCTGGACGTGACGAGGCCGCCGCCCACATTGATCTTGCTGAGCACATCCGGCTGGAAGTGCGACAGGATGCCCACGATGCCGACGACCGCCAGGATGATGCCGACGATGATGTCGTAGGGCTTGGCGAGCTGGCCCTCGTTGAGCCACTTCGCGCCGACGATCAGCCCCAGCACGCCGGTCACGATCAGCCACGTCGTCTCACCATCCACCGTGTTCGCGTTGTTCTTATTGCCATAGTAGAGCAGCGCCCCGATGATGCCAAAAAGCAGAAACCAGAGCCAGTAGTGCGTGCTGCGATGCGACATGCGCTCCCTCCGAAGCCACGCTGGGCGTGCGTGCGGCCCAGCGACCCGCGACGAGCTGGCCGCTATCCCGCGTGCGTGCGGCGCGAAGAGGACTTTGCGCGGGGGGATGGGTAAGCCAGCGGCGCCGGTCCCATGCCGGCGGCTCGCCCATCTTACACCTACCGGCTGTTGCGCGCCAGAGCGAACGAGGGAGATTGCCTGCGCGTAGGGCAAGCGCGCAGTAGGGCGAGAAGGCGGGCTGAAGTCCCGCGGGTAATCCCCCTTCACGCCCGATGGGACTTTCGCCTGGCGTGGCGCCTTCATGAACTACCAGACTCATCCGCCCATCGCGGGTTTGATGGCGGCAGCGCTCGCCAGGCGCGGTTTCAACCGCCGGCTACAGCGCCACCAGATCGGCCACGAGCGTCGCCGCGTCGGGGGTGCCCCAGCCGGTCGAGTAGTCCCAGCCAGGGGTCGCGGGATAGTACAGATTGCCGCCCGCCGTCACGTCGTGGTAGGGCGAGGGGCCGGCGCTCGACGACCTGCTGCCAAGCTGGTAGAGCGCCGGATTGAGGAAGCCGAGCGCTGGCTTGTGCTGCGCCGCGCGCTCCCGATCGGCCAGCGCGACCAGGGCCGCCCACAGCGGCGCCGCCGCGCTGGTGCCGGCGTAGATCTGCCAGCAGCTCCCGCCTTGACAGTGGCCGCTGGCGGAATCGTAGATGCTGTAGCCGGTGAGCACATCCGAGTCGGCGGAGACGTCGGGCACCTGGCGCATGCCGTTGCTGTACTGGTTGTCCACGCCGCTGCCGGACTGCCACGAGGGGCGCGCGAACTCCACGCTCAACCCGCCACCGCCGCCGGCCCCCTCGAAGGGCGCTTCCCACCCGACCTCGCGGTCGTAGCTGCCGTCGCCGTTGGCGAAGAGCGCCGTGCCGCCCACGGCGGTGACGTAGGGCGAGGAGGAGGGCGCCTGCACGCTCAGATGGTCGTCCTGGCAGCCGTAGGCGCCGCTGTCGCCGCTTGCCACCAGCACCGACATCCCCTCGGCATCGGCCTGTTGGAACGTGCTCTCGATGGAGCTGAAGAAGGCGCTGTCCTGCGAGCCGACGCCCAGCTCGCAGACGCCCAGGCTGATGCTGACGATCTGCGCGCGGTGATCGCTGACGATGCCGGCGAAGATCGCCGCCGTATCGGCGAGTGAGTCGCCGCCTTCGTAGGCGATCACCTGTGCCTGGGGCGCCAGCGCCTGGATCACCTCGATGTCCATGATGGACTCCGGGCCGTAGTTGGGGCGCTGGCCGCCGACCGTCACCACGCGCACCGGCGGCGCCGAGAGATCGTACTGGCGGTCGAAGGTGTCCACGTCGGACTGGCGGAAGGCGTCAATCTCGGCCAGCGCGATGGTGACACCCGCGCCGTTGGCGCCCGCGCCGAGCACCGGCGAGACGTCGTAGAGCCGGCGCAGGTCCGACGGCGTGTAGCCCGTAAAGCTGCCCGGCTGCAGGAGCATGCGCGGTGCGCTGCGCGCGCCGGTGTGCAGCATCGGCCGCCCGTCGAGGCCAAGCACGCCGGTCGCGACGGCTGCCAGCGCCGGTGGCAGATGCGGCGCGCTCGCCGCCTGGGCGAAGATGCGGCCGGTGGAGTCGCGGTAGCTCTCGAGTTGCACGCCAAAGAGCGCCTCAATCTGCGTGACAAACCCTCGCGCGGCAAGCAGATTCGGCGCGGGACGGCCGGTGAGGGTGAAGCCGGCGGCGGTCAGCGCGTGCTCGGCCGACGCGACGGCCGCATCGGACGGGCCGAAGCGCGCGGCGTACTCCCGCGGCGAGAGGTAGTGATGATAGGTCGGCGAGCGCGGATCATTCATCGCGGCGAGCGTGGCGGCGAGGGCGGCGTCATCCTGGCCGCGCAGCACTAGCTCGACCGTCAGCGGCTGCGCGGGATCGGCAGGACCAAGGCGCACCGGCGCGAGTGTGGGCGAGGGTGAGGTGTGAGCCGCGGAGGCATGGCGTGCAGATGGCGGGACGCTCGCCGCGCTCTGGGTGCCGCTGCTGCCGCTCCCGCTGGCGCAGCCGGCGAGGGCCGGCACGACGACGAGCACAACCAGCAGTGACGCCGCCAGCGGCCAACTTGCGCGCATGGGTATGCAACGCCTCATCGCCAACTCCCCCTTCGTTGTCCCGCTAGTGGCAGCGACCCGAGTCTCAACGCGCTACCGTACGAACGGCAATCCAGCATGCCCCGTATCCGGCGCACCAAACCTTCTCCCTCTGCGTCCTCCGCGTCCTCTGCGGTTATACTCTCTCTTTCCTCCTCCGTTGCCTCCGTTTCCTCTGTGGTGAAACGCACCTCGCTCAGCGCCAGAGCAGGCCGTTGATCATCTGGTCGTAGCCTTGCGCGTCGGTCTGCTGCGAGGGATCGGGCGCCTGCGGGTCGAGCGGGCTGATGGCGGCGAAAACGATCCCGGTGGTGCCCTGTGTCGCCGCCATGATCTCGATGAAGACCGGCGTGTTCGGCGCGCTAGGGTCGTCCACCGTGGCAGCGAAGGTATCGCCCGCGCCCGGCACGTAGCCGATCTCCGCCCCGCGGATGGCGCCCGTGTTTTGCAGCCCCGCGAA
This sequence comes from Ktedonobacterales bacterium, assembly GCA_036376595.1. GTDB lineage: Bacteria > Chloroflexota > Ktedonobacteria > Ktedonobacterales > JADMIN01 > SMAG-U1939. Next base: position 90,258 of record DASVAA010000189.1, read on the forward strand.
CTTATTGGGATCGAGGTTCTGCTGCTCGAACGAGTCGAGGAGTTGCCGCGCGGTCAGCCCGTTGGGCACGCTGTTGGAGAAGAACTGCGCCGTAATCGTGCCGTAGTTGTCGTCGGCGACCATCGTGGCGCTGGTGCTGTCGCTGGAGTCGAGCGAGTACGGGTCGAAGTACCACACGTCGAAGTGGTCCGTCTGCACCAGGTGGCCGCCCTGGTCGGTGCGCAGTGGCGGCGGGCAATTGGCGGTGCAGGCCGGCAGCGCCGAGGGCGGCTGCGGGATCAGCGCGCCACCGCCGCAGCCGAGCAGCGCGACGAGCGTCACCAGCGCCACCAGGAGCAGCGACCGCCGAGACGCGCGCCGTGTGGAAGCTACAGCGTGCATGCTCATTGGGTGCCACCTCCCGCGCCACCTTCAGCCGCGGCACCGTCCGGCGTGCCAGGAGATGGGCGGCTCCGTGGCGGCAGGCTGCGCAGCGCAAGGCCGCAGTGCGGGCAAAAGGCGCTATCGCCGACCTCCTCTCCGCAGTGGGGGCAGCGCAGCGTGCCGCCATGCCCCAGCGCGCGCGCCTTCTCCACCAGCCCCACGTGTAGCACGTGGCGGATGACTAGCAGCAGGATCACCAGCGCGATGGCGTAGTAGAGCAGATTGAGCACCTGCCCACCGCTCAGCACGCTGAGCAGCGCGGGCAGCACGATGCCCAGCACGGCGATCGGTACGGCGACGAAGGGCGAGGCCAACGGGCCGAGCGCGCGGCGCGACACCTGGCGGTCGCGCGCGAGCCACAGCGCCGCGCCCACCAGCCCGGCGGCCGAGGCGTAGAGCAGCGGCTGCAGCAGCGCCACGCGCAGGATGTCGAGCGCCCACGAGTAGCCCGCGCCGCCGCGCTGGAAGCCGCCGACGATCAGCAGCCACGAGAAGACGACGCTCTGCGCGGCGGCGAAGCCCAATCCCGACGCCGCGCCAAAGGCCAGGCCATCCAGCAGCTCGTCGAAGCGCGGCCGCGTGAGCAGGAGAATGACAGGCCCGACCAGCATCAGCGCCAGCGCCAGCACGGGGAAGACAACACCCGCCAGCAGCACGTAGCCCTGCGCTGGACCTCTGCCGGGCAGCAGACTCGTCGCCGACTGATGCTGCAGCGGTGTGTAGAGCACCAGGCTCAGCGCCGCACCCAGCACCAACCCCGCGACGAACGTGCCGGCGAGCACGAGCAGCGGCTCCTCGCGGTAGATGGCGACGGCGAAGAAGTACCACAGGTAGAGGGCGGGGACGAGTAGTGCGGCGAGCACAATCGCCAGCGGCACGTAGCGGCCAAACGCGATGAGGAAGATGATGACGGCGGCGGCGGCCAGAATCCAGCGGAGCTGGTGCGTGCGGGCGGGGCCGAGATGGGGGAAGAGGGTTGAGACCACGCTGGGGTGGTAGACGTGCTCGCTGGGGTTAGCGGCGAAGGCGAACGTGCGGCGCTGGTGGGCGGGCCTGTGCGCCTCGCTGGTGAGCCGCGCCCCACAATGCGCGCAGAAGCGGCCCTGTGGCGTCTCTTGCCCGCAGAACTCGCAGCGCATGACAGGCCCTTTCCAGGCGGCGAGTCACGTCACGGGTGAGCAGCGCCGCGTGATGCGCAAGATCTATGCCCAGGGTTATGTGTCAGCCGCGATCACCAGTTGGGACGCAGCGGCGGCAGCGCCCGGCCAGACCGGAAAAACGCTGCCGCCGTGTCGTTCAATTGCGGCTCGCTCATTGTAGCATGCCACCACAATGCGTCAGGCCGCGGGGCCTACACGCTCTGGGTGCGGTGCTGGCGGGGCTGCTTGGGCGTGCCGCGTCCGCGCTCGCCGCCCTTCTTGCCGATGCGGCTGTAGAACTCGGGGCCTTGCTGCCGCTTGGTGGACTCGCCGCCCTTCTTGCCGATCTCGGCATAGAACTGCGGGCCGAGCTTCTCTTTGACGGCCTCGCCGCCCTTCTTGCCGATGCGGCTGTAGAACTCGGGGCCATACTTCTCACGCACCGCTTGACCGCCGTGCTTGGCCTTGGGGGACCCAGGCTCGGGCCCACGCTTGCTGGTCGCCATGGACTTCACCTCTCTGTTACTCTCTCTGCGCTTCACGCTCAGGTTGCTTGCGCGGCGCGGCCACAACGAGCCGCCCCACTTCAGCTAAACCTGCCTGGCACACCCCGCAAGAATAGTGCCCGGCAGGACCGCTGCCTCTCAATCACGCGCTACACGGATTTTTCCCGCGCGGCGGCCACGCGGTTGGCGATCATCGCCGCTGTCACGCCCGCGCCGACGCCGTTGCCCACGTTCACAGCAACCAGCCCTGGAGAGCAAGATTGCAAGATCGAGAGCAACGCCGCGCGGCCGCGACCACCCGCACCGTAGCCCACGCGGGTGGGCACACCGATCACCGGCACGTCGGCCAGGCCGGCGACGACGCTCGGCAGAGCGCCGTCCATCCCGGCACAGACGATCAGCGCCGACGGCTCGTGCGCCATCAACTCGCCGAAGGAGTTGAGCAGCCGGTGCAGGCCGGCGACCCCTACGTCGTAGAGGGTCGCGACCGAGCACCCCATCTCTTCGGCAATCAGGCGCGCTTCCTCGGCGACCGGCACGTCAGCCGTGCCCGCCGTGAGGATGCCGATCTGGCCTCCGGTGTGCGGTCGGGTGTAGCCTGGCGCGTAGATCGCCGCGGCGCGAGCAGTGCGCCGCAGATCGACCGCGCAATCGGCGAATTCGCGCCGCAGCCGCTCGACCGTGCGCGCGCGCAGCCGACTGACGACCGCATGCCCCGTGCGGTCGAGGAACGCGCGCACGATGGCGATTACTTGCTCGTCGGACTTCACCCCCGCGTAGACCACTTCGGGCACGCCCTTGCGGGCCTCGCGCGTAAAGTCCAGACACGCCTCCGCCATCCCACGCCACGACTCCGCGGGTGTGGGCCGTGGCGTCAACGTGTCGTCCTCAGACGATGACGTCACCAGCGGGCACTCCTCGCCAGGGAGCCAGTACCACGGCCACTCCGCGTGCCTGGCTCCTCGCTACATAATAATAGCACACGGGCGGCAAATGCAAGAGCAGCGGCACGATTTCCGCCAACATGCTCAGATTTCAGCATTTCCTTGGGCGATTGATATACGTGCATAGCCCAAATGGGTTGCACGGCTGCCAGGCATGACCCTCGTTCGCGCCGGAACTTCTCGCAAACCGGCGGCGTCATCTTGTCACGCCGCGCGTGGGCTGCTACACTGTTTGCGGCCCACAAGGGGCGCCGCGCCATAGCGAGCGCGAGCCGCAGGCGCACCGCGGATGGCACGACGCGGCGGAGCGCATGGCGTAGAGGTGGAGACAGGAACTGTATGTCGCAGATGGCAAAGCGGGTCGCGTTCCTCGCGCTGGCAATTGGCGTGCTCGCGGCGGCGCTGGCTGCCTGTGCGTCGCCGGCTCCGCCGCCCAATCCCTCCAGCAGTGGCGGCGTCAACGCCTTCCATACGCCCAATCCCGCGCTCCAGTCGCCCACGCCGGCCTTCCCGGGCTTTACGATCGGCGCGTGGCCCTCCGACTACTCGCCCGCTGCCAACGGCACTGTGACGATCTACGTCGTCTGCCGCATTCAGGACCCCTCGATGGGTTCCGCACCCCGGCCGGCCGCGGGCCAATCCGTCCTGATCAACATTGGCTCGCCGCTCAACCTGGCGACCAGCGTGACCACCGACCGTTCGGGCCTTGGCGCATGGACGATTACCATCGTGGATAAGCAGAACGCCGTCCCGGTGGTGGTGACGGTCACCACCAACTACAACGGCCAGACCTATTCGGCCAACACGTTCTTCACGCCGTCGCCGGTGGCCCCGCCCTCGCCGACTGGCGGTCCCAAGCCGACGGGCACGCCCGGCGGCACGCCGACCGGCACGCCGGGATCGGGCGGGTAACGCGTCCTCTCGCCAGCCTCGCCAGGCGCCCACCGGACGCCCCTACGCATGTGCCTCGTCTCGTTGGCGGGCGTCCACCGGACATGGCGACCCCGCGGGCGTCCACCGGACGCCCCTACGAGGTGCGTGGTGGGGGGAGCCGGACTCAGAACATATCCATCGGCTGGCGGCCAGAGACACCTGTGTCGGTGGGGTGCCACCAGCCGATGCCTTCCTCGCCTAGTCGCCAGCACAGATACACCTCGCGTCCCTGGCGCTGCGCCGGGAAGTCCACCAGCCCGGATTCGAGGTCCTTCACCAGCGCGCCCAGCTCAGCAATCTCGGCGACGGCACGCTGGATGTCGCGCGCTGCGCGGGCCATCGTCTCGCGCGCCCGCTGGGCATTCGGCTGCGAGACGTGCCCGTTGCCCTGGAGCTTCTCTTGCAGCGCATCGAACTGCTCCTCGGCGGCGACATACTCCGCGCGCAGCCGCTGGATGTCTTCCAGCAGCGGCGTGATGCGCGGCAGCAGCGCTTCGGCCTCGCCCAGCGTGAAGTAACGGTCCATGTGTTCCGCCTGCGGTCCGCTCGCCTGGCCTACGCCTTGGTGATGGCGATGATGCCGCCCGCGCCTGGGCCGGCGTGCGTGCCGACGACCGGCCCCAGCAGGAAGCGCTCGATAGGCCCGCTCCAGAAGCCGCGCGCAACCTCGCTCAGCTCGGAGGCGACCGTATCGTCGCTGGCGGCCACGGCGACGGCTTCCAGCGGACCCATGCCGCCGATGCGCTGCCCCAGCCGCTCCAGCGCCTTGCCGCGCGTGCGCACGCGCTCCAGCGGCACCACCTCCGACTCTTTGATGCCTAGAATCGGCTTGATGTTGAGCAGCGTGCCGACCAGCGCCTGCGCGTTGCCGATCCGGCCGCCGCGCTTGAGATATTCGAGCGTGTCGAGCACGGCCACGAGGTGCGTGCGCTCCAGCAGGCTGCGGGCGTGCGCGGCGAGCTGATCCAGCGAGGCGCCGGTCTTGGCCTCCTGCGCCACGATCTCCGCCGCCAGGCCGAAGCCGCCGCTGACGCTGCCGGTGTCGATCACCTCGATGGGAATGCTGGTGCGCTCGGTGATCTCGCGCGCGGCGGTGGTGGACGCCTGATAGCTCGCGCTCAGGCCGCTGCCGATGTGCAGCGCGAGCACGCCGGTCGCGCCCTCGTCGATCAGCTTCTGGTAATGTTCCTCGAAGAGCGCGGGCGGCGGCGTGGAGGTGGTGGGCGTGATGTGGCTCTTCTGCAGGCGCTCGTAGAATGATGCAGTATCGAGGTCAATCACGTCGCGGAAGGACTCGTCGCCGAAGAGCACGATCAGCGGCACAACTTCGATGCCCAGCTCGCGCGCGCGCTCCGGCGGAATATCCGCGGTGCTGTCTACCAGAATGCGAATTGCCACGGTGTGTCCTCCCTCGCGCGCTCCGGTGGCACGGCCCGATCATCCAGAGGGCATATGCCATGCGCCCCCTACGGATGCGGCGTGCCTACTCGGCTGAGATGATGTACGCGTAGAACGGCTGGCCGCCCTCGACAATCTCGATCTCTTGTTGTGGGTACTGCTCTTTGATGCGCTGCGCCATCGCCTCGGCCTCGGCGCGCGTCACGTCGGCGCCGTAGTAGACCGTGACGATCTCGTAGCGCTCGACCTGCACGCGGGCCAGCGTGTCGCGCACCACCGCCTCCAGGTCGGTGCCGGCGGTAACGAGCCGGCCGTTGACCAGCCCGATCACGTCGCCTTCGGTGACGCTGATGCCGTCGAGCTGCACCGAGCGTACGGCGCGCGTAATCTCGGCGGTCTGCACCTGGGCGTAGGCGGCGTCCATCGCCTGGCAATTGGTGGCGAAGTCGGCCTCGTAGTTGAAGGCCAGCATCGCCGCGATGCCCTGCGGCATGGTATCGGTGGGCACGACATGCACCTGCTTGGCGGTGAGCTGCTCCACCTGGCGCGCGCTCATCACCACGTTGCCGTTATTGGGCAGCAGGATCACCTGCTGCGAGGGACACGCCTCCACCGCGTCGAGCAGGTCCTGCGTGCTGGGGTTCATGGTCTGGCCGCCGGGCACGATGCGCGAGACGTTGAGGCTCTCGAAGACCTTGACCCAGCCCTCGCCCGCCGCCACGACGACGGTGCCGATCTCGGTGAGCCGCGGCGCCTCGACGCGCGGGGCGGGCGGCTCGGCCACAGCCGTGCCTGTCGCTCCAGCACCCGCGCCGACCGATGCCGCGGCGCTGGTGCCGTTGGCACCCGCGACCATGCCGCGTTCGCGCGCGCTCTCGGCGGCGTAGCGCAGGCTCTGCTCCTGGAGGTTCTCGATGTTGATGTCCTGCAAGCTGCCGAGGCTGACACCGTAGTCGAGGATTTTGCCGGGCGTCTCGGTATGCGTGTGGACCTTGAGCAGCTTGCTGTCGCCGGCCACCACCGTCGAGACGCCGCCCATGTGGGTGATGGTATCGCGGATCGCCTCGACGTCGAGGTTTTCGCCGTGGAGCAGGAAGACGACCTCGTAGCCGAACTCCTCTTCGATCTGCACGTTGCCCTTGCGGGTCTCTTCGAGCTCCTCGGACTGTTCGGTGGCGGTCATCTGCACCGACTCGCCCCGCGCGTAGCGCCACATGCCCTCGAAGATCGTCGTCAGCCCCTGCCCGCCGGCATCTACCACGCCCGCCTGCTTGAGCGTGGGCAGTAGATCAGGCGTCCGAGCGACGGCTGCGCGGGCGGCGGTGACGATATCGCCCAGCAGCACCGCGATGTCGGAGCCCCGTGCGGCGCTCTGCTGGGCCGCCTCGGCGCTCTCGCGGATCACCGTCAGGATCGTCCCCTCAACCGGCTTGATGACGGCACGGTAGGCGAGCTTCTGGGCCTCGGCCAGCGCGGCGGCGAAGTCGCGGGCGGTGAAGGTGTTCCTGCCCTGGAGTCCCTGGCTGATGCCGCGCAGGATCTGCGAGAGGATCACGCCAGAGTTGCCGCGCGCGCCCATCAGCGCGCCGCGGGCGAGCTTCTCGGCGATCACCGCCGCCGAGGTCTCGGGCGATTCGACAATCTCCTTGGTGGCGGCGCGCATCGTCAGGCTCATGTTGGTGCCGGTATCGCCGTCAGGCACCGGGAAAACGTTGAGCGCGTTGATCTGCGCGCGGTGCTGTTCGAGCCAGGCGTGACCGGCCATTACGGCGCGTTTGTAGTCCTGCCCATCGAAGACGCCGGTGTGCCGAGGACGAGCGCGTGAGAAGCGCGAGAAGATATTTCGTGCCATATGCTTCGCGGGGACGCTACTCGGTCCCTTCGCCCTCCCTCAATCCTGGATCGCGGCTCACATGGGCCAGTGCGGGTGATCGCGGCGCCAGGCGTCCAGCGGACGCCCCCAACGCCCCGGTGCATGGCGTGCTTGGACCTTACGCGGGTGGCGGCACGCGCAGCGCCTGAACGTTGACGTTGACGCTCACGACACGCAGCCCAAGCGGCCGCTCGACCGCGAACTTGACGCTCGCCATGATGTTATGGGCAATCTCGGTGATGCGCAAGCCGTGTTCGAGCACGACGTGAACGTCAATGACAATCGCGTCGTCGCGGAAGCGCACCTCGACGCCACGACCGTAGTGCTCCGGCGGCAGCAGCTCGACCTGTCCGGGGCGCCGCGAGCGGCGCGCGGCGATGCCCACCACGCCGTAGCACTCCGCCACGGCGCGGCCGGCGAGTGTCGCGATCGCGCGGGGGGCGACCTCGATCTTGCCCGCGGGCTGTGGCTCCGCCGGGCGCTGTGTGGCCTCCGGCGGGGCGCTCTCGGCCTGCGGACCGATCCGAAGCTGGGCCATGGCGTATCCCCCTCCTGTGCGCCGCGACGAGCGGGCGCCGACCACCCGCATGCGGCACGGACGCGCTCGCTGCCATTCTAGCACGTATGGGCCAAGCCGCGGGGCGGGTAAGCCGGCGGTTGAAACCGCGCCTAGGGGCCTGGCGGCCACAAAGTCCACCTTCGTGGACTGGGTGTGACAGGCCGGCATGCTTGCGTTCGGCGTCGCGCCATGCTATACTAGCACGGTGCGCCTATCGTGCGACAGCGCATTATGTGCCAGCATCTGCCAGTGGTTGTGCGCGGGGTCGGCGCCCCTCACGCTTTTGCCGGAGCGGCGCCCGCACGGTGATGGTAACACCGCCGCACCCGGCGGTCAACGCAAGCATGCGATACGGCACGGGAACGGGAACGCCAGCGGTGGTGGGAATCCCGAGGACGTGCCGCAACGAGATATCTGCCGCGGGGACGAGACATGGCCGCGGTCCAGCCAAAGAGAAGAGAAGGGGAATCAGCATGGCCGCGCGCTGTGATGTGTGCCACCGCAAGCCGCAGTATGGGCACAATGTTAGCCACTCGAACCGCAAGACCAATCGGCGCTTCAAGGTCAATGTGCAGCACCGGCGCGTCACGATCAACGGGCAGGTAAAGACGGTCTACATCTGCACCCGCTGCCTGCGCACGATGGTCAAGGCGCCGCGCGAGGTGAAGGTCGCCGTCGCGAAGTAGCGGCGATTCGGTCGGGTTGGCCGGCGGATGAGTCCACGCCTGCTTCGGATTCGTACGCCACTGACACGATTGCCGCGATCGGCGAGAGGCGCCTTTGGGCAGGCAGGCGGCCTGAAGCGCCGTGGGTAATCCCGTGATGGGCACCTACGTGGTGTAGCAGCCGCTTGATCTGGATGAATAGGCCGAGCCAGAAGCGACGTGACGGGCTGGAGCATGGCGCTCCGGCCCGAATTTTTTGTTGCCCGATATTCGGCGCACGCTTGATGAGGTGGGTACCGCTGACGTATACTGTGGCGATGGCGCCCGGCAGGTGGAGCTATGTGGCGCGCACACGGAACGGATGGAGTTGGGCAAGCAATGACGCGCGTGGTGGTCGGCATGAGCGGAGGCGTGGATAGCTCCGTCGCGGCGGCGCTGCTCAAAGAGCAGGGCTACGACGTCGTGGGCATCATGCTGCGGCTGTGGTCCGAGCCGGCGGCCGACGCGGATGCTGACAACAACGGTGATGAGCTGGTCGTCGAGAATAAGTGCTGCTCGCTCGAATCCATGTCCGACGCGCGGCGCGTGGCGGCGCAGCTCGACATCCCCTTCTACGTCGTCAACGTCGAGCAGCCCTTCCAGCAGACCATCGTGGACTACTTCTACGACGAGTACGCCGCCGGCCGCACGCCCAATCCCTGCCTGCGCTGTAACCGCCACATCCGCTTCACGCTGCTGCTGGAGCGCGCGCTGGCGCTGGGCGCCGAGTACCTCGCCACCGGCCACTACGTGCGTGTGGACGACGACCCCGCGACAGGCCTGCGCCGGCTGCGCCGCGGTTTCAGCGACGAGAAGGACCAGTCTTACGTGCTGCATGTGCTCTCGCAGGGGCAACTTCGCCATGCGCTCTTCCCGCTGGGCGAGTACACCAAGCCCCAGGTGCGCGCGATGGCCGCTGAGCGCGGGCTGAGCGTGGCGTCCAAGGCCGAAAGCCAGGAGATCTGCTTCGTCGCCAAGAACGACTACCGTGGCTTCATGCGGCGCTACGCCGAGGCGACCGGGCGCGCGGCGCCGCAGCCGGGCCCAATCCTCGATGAGCGCGGCGCCCAGCTCGGCGAGCACGGCGGGCTGGCGTACTACACCGTCGGTCAGCGCAAGGGACTGGGCATCGCCGCGCGCGAGCCGCTACACGTGCTGCGCCTCGATGCGGAGCGCAACGCGCTGGTGGTGGGACCAGCGGCGCGGCTGGAGCGCGATATATTCGAGGTCCACGAGACGACCTTCACCAACGGGGACGTGCCCGAGACGCCATTTGAGGCGCAGGTGAAGGTGCGCTACAAGGCGCCCACAGTGCCGGCGACTGTCACGCCGCTGCCCGACCGCCGCGCGCACGTCGAGCTGGCGTCACCGCAGCGGGCGATCACGCCGGGCCAGGCGGCGGTCTTCTACGGCGGCGAGCAAGGCGACGAGGTGCTGGGCGGCGGCCTGATCGTGGTGTAGCTCACCTGGCCGCCACGATGTATACCTTGCGTAGCGGGCGAGCGCCCAAATCACGCCGTGAGGCGCATGTATGCTCAGCGAGCACGCCGAGAAAGCGATGGCGCGCGCTCACTTTGGGCGCGTGAAGGACGGGCACCTGGTCCGCCGAGATCCCACTGCCTGGGTTTTCGACGGCCTCGCTGTAGCCCGCTCAGAGTGGCATCACTTCACAGGGCAGATGTAGTACGAGGGCGGAGTCGTTGCCTGGGGAATCTGGCGTTGCATCGAGGCCGTCGCGCAAGCCGCGCCCGTCCACTTCAGACCGCCTGGGGAGAAGATGGCCGGTGCTCCAATCAGAGCGAACGGCAATGGGTGATGATCGACTATAGGCGCGGCCGCGAAGCCATACATGCCGGCCGCAACGGGTAGATTGGACTGCAAAAACACCACCATGCTCTGGCCTGGCGGGATGGTCGCTGGAAGTGGCCCGTACGGGGTGGTTCGGCTGGAATCGGTTGGCTGCGTTCCTGCACTCACCCACGTGACAGTCTCCTCGGTGCCGGCGGCTGCATGCGCCGCGAGCCCGACCCGCATCCTTTCGTCCCATTGGAACGTGACACTACACCCGGCGCTGACTATTCCCTGTGGGGCGGACCGCGTGTAGTAGCCGTCACACGTGTTCCATGTCTGCACAGGTCCCGAGTAGGCCGCGAACTGGTTGACGCGCAGCTTCACGCCCTCAATCTCGTGTGACTGGCTTGGAGAAGCGTTGCACAGCGTCAACGCGAAACCGCCACCGTTTATGGGATTGACCACCGGCTCGACGGGAAAGCGCTCGGCCATCGCGGCTGTATCATTGGGATCGGGGAGCTGCAGCGGCTGATGCGGCGTATCGCCAGCGAGCTTGCGTGAACCGTTCCCGAAGTATCCAGTCCTGATAAGCATGTCGCCAAGGTGGTATACCGGGGCAAACGCCGGGCTAGTGCCCGCGTGCTGGCAGGCAGCGTTGAATGTGGCTTCCGTGACGGTGGAAATCGGCGTGGACGACGCCGATGTACCGGTATGCGCGGCGCTAGATGACGTGGGTGCGCAGCCAGCCAGTACCACGGCCGTAACGACGATACTCATGAGGATCACGCGCGCACGCATGACATCGCCTCCTGGCCGATCGCGGGTATAACCCGCTGGTTCCTTCGTGTGCCGCGACGCTGGGCTGTCTGTCGAATGTCCGGACCCAGGTCGCATCAGGGCGGTCAGTCTGCGAGCGCGGACTCGCCGCCCTCAAGGACTCTCTGAATGCACTACGTAAACTCGCTTCTGCTGTGCGGTCTCGCGCCAGGACAGCGTTCTTACATAACGATAGCCTAACGCTTCCGTGTGCCGCCACGCACGTGCCGCGCATGGAAAAACAACGCGCCCCGGAGGGAGCAATCCTTCCGGGGCGCGCGTCTGTGTGTCTCGTGAGCGCCGATCGCTAGTCGGTGCCGCTGCCGCCCGAATCGCCAGCGGCCAGCGCCGGCTCCTCGGGGGCCGGCAGCTCGCGCAGCAGGTCCTCGCGGCGCTCGTGGACCTCGAGCTCCACTGTGCCGTCGCGCACCACTGCCTCGATGATGTCGCCGGGGCGGAACTTGCCTTGCAGCAGGCCCTCCGCCAGCGGATCCTCGATCAGGTTCTGGATCGTGCGGCGCAGCGGCCGCGCACCGTACTGCGGGTCGTAACCCTTCGTCACCAGGAAGTCCTTGGATTCGTCGGGAACCAGCAGCTCCACCTGCTGCTCGGTAAGCTGCGTGCGCACGCGGGCGAGCATCAGGTCCACGATCAGGCGCACGTGCTCCTGCCGCAGGCTGTGGAACACGATCGTGGCATCAATACGGTTGAGGAACTCGGGCTTGAAGGTATTCTTCAATTCGCCGAGCACCTTGTCCTTCATGGCCTCGTACTCGCTCTGCGCCTGCTTCTCCTTGTCCTTGCCCTGCATGAAGCCGATCGCGGCCTCACGGTTGAGCAGCGTGGCGCCGACGTTGGAGGTCATGATGACGATGGTGTTGCGGAAGTCCACCGTGCGGCCCTTGGCGTCCGTCAGCTTGCCGTCCTCCAGGATCTGGAGCAGCATGTTGAAGACGTCGGGGTGCGCCTTCTCGATCTCGTCGAGCAGGATCACGCTGTACGACTTGCGCCGCACCGCCTCGGTGAGCTGGCCGCCCTCCTCGTAACCGACGTATCCCGGAGGCGCGCCGACGAGCCGTGCCGCCGCATGACGCTCCATGAACTCCGACATGTCGATCTTGATGAGCGCGTCCTCGCTGCCGAACATGAACTCGGCGAGCGCCTTGGCAAGCTCCGTCTTACCGACGCCGGTCGGACCCATGAAGATGAACGAGCCGATGGGGCGCTTGGGGTCCTTCAGGCCGGCACGCGCGCGGCGCACGGCGCGGCTGATGGTGTCAATCGCCTCATCCTGGCCGATGATGCGCTTGTGCAGCGCACCCTCCATCTCCAGCAGACGGGCCGACTCTTCTTGCGCGATGCGCATCACCGGGATGCCGGTCCACATCGAGACGATCTGGGCGATATCTTCCTCGCCCACCACCGGCTTCTCGACACCCTGGTCGCGGTGCCAGCCAGCCTCCAGCTTGGCGATCCGCTCGCGCAGCTTGACCTCGCGGTCGCGCAGCTCGGCGGCGTGCTGGTACTCCTGGTTCTGGATCGCCGCGTCCTTCTCGCGCAGCACCGCATCCAGTCCGCGCGTGGCCTCCTTCAGATTCAGCGGGGCCAGCGAACGCTGCATGCGCACGCGGCTGGACGCCTCGTCAATCAGGTCAATGGCCTTGTCGGGCAAGAAGCGGTCGGTGATGTAGCGGCTGCCCATCTCGGCGGCGGCGCGCAGCGCCTCGTCGGAGATGATCAGCCGGTGGTGCTGCTCGTAGCGGTCGCGGATGCCCTTGAGGATCAGCAGCGTTTCTTCGACGGTGGACTCGCGAACGATGACCTCCTGGAAGCGCCGCTGCAGCGCGGCATCCTTCTCAATGTACTTGCGGTACTCGTCGAGGGTGGTCGCGCCGATGCATTGCAGCTCGCCGCGCGAGAGCGCCGGCTTGAGGATGTTGGCGGCGTCCACCGCACCCTCGGCGGCGCCCGCGCCGACCAGCGTATGCACCTCGTCAATGAAGATCACACAGTCCTGGCTGCTGCGAATCTCCTCGATGATCTTCTTGAGCCGCTCCTCGAACTCGCCGCGGTACTTGGTGCCCGCGACCAGGCTGCCGACGTCGAGCGTCAGCAGGCGCTTGCCAGTCAGTGTCTCGGGCACCTCGCCGGAGATAATGCGCTGGGCAAGGCCCTCGACGATGGCCGTCTTGCCGACGCCCGGCTCGCCGATCAGCGCCGGGTTGTTCTTCTGGCGGCGCGAGAGAATCTGGATGACGCGCTCGATCTCCTTCTCGCGGCCGATGATCGGGTCGAGCTTGCTGGCCCGCGCCTGGGCGGTCAGGTCAATGCCCATCGAGTCAATGGTCGGCGTCTTGGAGTGCTTCTCGCGCGTCTCGCCGTGCGTCCCTCCGGACTGGTTGAGCACCTGAATCGTCTGGGTGCGCACCTTTTCGAGGTTGACGCCCAGGCTCTCCAGCACGCCCGCCGCGATGCCCTCACCCTCGCGCACCAGGCCCAGCAGCAGGTGCTCGGTCCCGATGTAGTGGTGGTTGAGGCGCCGCGCCTCGTCTACCGCCAGCTCGATGACCTTCTTGGCGCGTGGAGTCAGGCCAATGTCGCCCAGCACGATGCGGTCGCCGCGGCCGATGATGAACTCGACGGCGCTGCGCACCTTGTTCAGCTCGACGCCGAGGTTGCTCAGCACCTTGGCCGCCACCCCGTCGCCCTCGCGAACCAGCCCCAGGAGGAGATGCTCGGTCCCGATGTAATTATGGTTGAAGCGTTGCGCTTCTTCCTGTGCGAGGCTCAGCACTTTGCGAGCCCGCTCCGTAAACTTATCGAATCTGTCGCGGTCGTTCACCTGGGTCATCCCCCCTTTCAAGGACGAGGGTGGAACCGGGCCCTCCACTGAAGATGAACCCGGAGGTAATCATACGCCATCTCCTGTCCAGCGTCAAGGAAGCTGATCGGCGTAAACCCGCTTGGCAAGCGGCTTCGCGCCAACTGCTGCGCTCCTGGCGCCAGCATTGCCCGAGCGCGTGGCCATGACGTCGTCGTCTTCTCCTATAGCAATCCATGCGCCTGGACGAACATCGGAAAGCATGCGCCCGCCAAATCCGCCGGCGACGGTGGTGGTCGCGCGAGCTTGTCCTGATGTTACCTTTATATACGTATGGGACGCCACACTCGGCGTAACTCTCTCGTGGCAATCCGGTCGCCGCGGCTCGCGAAGGTGATGGAGCGCGTGGCAATGTTCGGCCGTGCGACTCTGGTGCGACGCATCGGCCGTCACGTTAGCTTGTGCTGGCGTCCGCACTCGCGCTTGCCTGCGTAGCATGTGGATTACCGGTGCTGGCGCCGGCACCACCGCTATGATCCATGCTAACGCGACGAGCCGCCGTCCACGTGGGACAGCGGCCCGTTCGGGCTGAACCGGATGAGAGTCGCGCGCTAGGCCTCGGCGGTCTCCTCCTCTGTCGCCGCCGGCTCCGCGGAGACCGCGTTGGCAGACTCCTCGGCTGCCGGCGCGCGCTCTTGCGCGAAGGCATCCGCCGCGGCTGGCTCCTGGGCGGGAGATGCCGTGGACTCTGGCTGCTCGGTCTCGGCGGCTTGCGGCGCCGCGGACTGCGGCTCCTCGGCTGCCGGTTGAGCGGCCGGTGCTTCCGCCTCCGCCTCCGGCTCCGCGGCCGGCGCGGCGGCTTCCGGCTCCGCGGCCGATGCGGTCTCCGCGGGCTGGGCCGCCTGTGGCTCCGCGGTTGGCTCGGCAGCTTGTGGTTGTGGCTCGGCCTCGGCGCTCGTGGTTGCCTCGGGCTGCGTCGCGGCCGCGGTGGATGCCGCTGGTGTGGCTGGGGCGGCAGGCGCAGGGGCGGCAGAAGCATTCTGCTGGCCGCGCAGCGCCGCGGCGGCAAAGGCCGCGCCCATCGCGGTCATCGGCTCCTCTTCGCGCGCGCGCTCGCGCGCCGCGGGACGCGCCGGCTGGGCAGCGGGCGCACTGGCGCCGCCCTCAGCGGTCGGAGCACCTGCCCCTGCCTCAGCGGCAGCCGGCTGCTCGCTGGCTCCCGCGGACGCGGCGGCCTCGCGCACCTCCGGCGCTGGCTCCTCCACCTGACGTACCGAGAGGCCCAGGCGGCGGCGCTCCGGCTCGATGCGCACGATGCGCACCGTGATATCCTGGCCCTCCTTCAAGACGGCCTTGGGCTCGGTGGTGCCGACCGGCATCTCGGAGAGGTGAATCAGGCCCTCGATGCCGTCCTCGATGCGCGCGAAGGCACCGAACGGCGCGATCTTGGTGATCGTGCCGTGGACGAGCTGGCCGACCGCGTAACGCTGGGCGACCGTCGTCCAGGGGTCCACCTCGGCACGCTTGATCGAGAGCGCGATCTTCTTCTTCTCTTTGTCCACCGAGAGGACCTGGACCTCGACCTCCTGGCCCACCTTGAGCACTTCGCTGGGGTGGTTCACGCGGCTCCAGGCGAGCTGGCTGATATGCACCAGCCCGTCGGCCCCGCCCAGGTCCACGAAGGCGCCGAAGTTGGAGAGGTTGCTGACGATGCCCTTGCGCACCTCGCCCACCGTCAGCTCGTTGAGCAGCTCCTCGCGCCGCTTGGCGCGCCACTCCTGCACCGCCAGGCGCTCAGAGAGGATCAGGCGGTTGCGGTTGCGGTTGATCTCGATGATCTTGAGCTGCAAGCGCCGCCCCACCATGCCCTGCAGCTTGGCCTGTGTCTCGGCGTTGTCGGCGGTGTCTTCGCGGCGCAGGTGCTGGATCTGGCTGATCGGCACGAAGCCCCGGATGCCTTCGAGGTTGACGATCAGGCCGCCCTTGTTGAAGTCAATGACCTCGGCCTCCAGCAGCTCGCCGCGCTCGAACTGCTCCTGCGCGATGCGCCACTGCCGCTCCAGCCGTGCGCGCTTGATGGAGACCACCGCGTGGCCTTCGGGCGTCTCGGGCTGCATCACGTACACCAGCACATCGTCGCCCACGTGCAGCTCGGAGAGCGAGCCATAGCCCGCCGGGGGCAGCTCCTTGGTCGTCAGCACGCCCTCGCTCTTGAGGCCGATGTCTACCAGAATCTCGTCCTGGTCAATGCGCACGATCTGGCCCTCAACGACATCGCCGCGCTTGATGCTGCGGAACTGGGCCTCCTGCTCGTCGAGCAGGCGGGCCATCTCGCTCATGTCGGGCAGGTCGCCGTCCTGCGGGCGGCTGCGCATCCCGCTCCCGCCGCCGCTATGGCCGTTCAGCGGTGCCACGCTCCCCGCCTCGTGGCCGTTCTCCGCCGCCTCATGCCCCTCTTGGCGCAGTTCGCTCTGCTGCGCGGTCTGATCGTTGTCGTCTACGCTCATCGTCCTACGTGCGGCGCTCGTCCCGTGCTCGCCGTCCCGGGAGGTGTGCGCGCCGCGTCCCCTTTCGTGTGTAAAGTACTCGCGGCCCCGTCAGGGACCTGCCTGGCTCCCACCACCGCGGTGGTGGGAGCCAGGCAACTAGCTCCGCGCTGCGGATCGCTCCGCCCGCGAAGCGGCCAATGTGCGGCGCCGAGCCAATATCGCCGCCGCGCCACCCCCCGATGTGTCGTCGGGCCGGCCGCCGCATCGCCGTGCTGGCGGTGTCGGACTTCGCCGAGCAGCCGATAGAGGTGGTGGGTTTTGCCCGCGCCCGCGCGTCTGAAACGCCGCTGGTATTCAGACGATGCACGCCCCGGAGAGGCATCACTTCAGGACGTGCGCGCCAACGCCAGGTCGTGGACCATGCCCCGATGTGAGGTCAAGCTGCCCACGTCATGAGGCGTGCGGGTGCGGAACTGATATGAGAGAGGGGGAATGCCGCGCGGGCCGGGAGGACGGGCCACTGGGAGAACCGCGTGGAGTGTTGCTCTGGACACTCCGTGCGCCATGTCTCACGTGAGCCGCGCAGAAAAACCTCGCGCGCCGAACCGTGCGCGCAACTATGCTGTGCGTAACGCCACGATGCCCGATGTCGAGTCGCCGAGATATCCGCCTGACTCTCGCGGTCTGCGCAAAGCGCCGGGAACACAAACCCGCCGAAGGCGCACAGCGCTCTCGGCGGTTCCTGATTGTGTTCCAACGCTCGCGAAGACTGCGAGCCGCGTTGCATGCCCCCACTTCGCGGGCTATTATACCATCGGTGTTCTCAGGGCGCAAGCGTCGCGGGACGGGAATCCGCCGCTTTTGCGCGAAGATGACAACACTGTCAGACAATATGCCGTGCGCCCGCGCCCTATACGCCGGATGGAGCGAGCACACGGTGTGGCGCGCGCATGGGTGCGCGCAGTGGAGGTGGATGGAGAGCGCGTCCGTGTCCTCAGATTCTTCGACCGTCTCGCGTGCGACCTTGATCGGCGACACCTCCGCCCTCGTTCGATATCTTCGCGAGCGTCTCACCCTCTCGCCCGAGGCAGCGGAAGCCGCGGTGCTGGCGCACGTGTTGCCTGCTACGCCCGCGCCGGTGCCACCGCTTGCCACCGTGTCGCCCAGGGCTGCGGCCGTGCTCGCCCCGCTCTACGCCGTTGGGGGTCGCCCGCACCTGCTGTTTACAGTCAGGTCGTTGGATTTGGCGTCGCATCGCGGCGAGATCTCGTTCCCTGGCGGCTCGCGCGACCCCGAAGACGCCGACCTGGCGGCGACGGCGCTGCGCGAGACCGACGAGGAGCTGGGCATCGCGCCGCGCCGTGTGGAGCTGCTGGGCGCGCTGCCGGTGGTCTTCGCGGGGCCGAGCAACTTCGCCGTGACCCCCTTCGTCGGCTGGCTCGGCGAGGGTGTGCCGGCGCTCACGCCCAGCCCGGCAGAGGTCGCCGAGGTGATCTACGCGCCGCTCGCCGCGCTCGACGACCCCGCGATCTACCATACCGAGGTCTGGCAGCGTTTTGGCCAGCCGCACTTGCTTCACTTCTACGACTTCGGCCCGTACCGCATCTGGGGTGCGACGGGACGCATGCTGCACGCGCTGCTGGCGCTGCTGCCATCTTCGTGACCGCCGCGACCGAGACCGCATCCGCCCGTGCCTGGAAGTCCTAGCCTATCCGTCCTGAAAACGAGCGAGGGTTACTCGCGCCTTGGCGGCGCGTTGCACCGTGCAGACGGGTCCGCGAGCCGCGTTGCGCCGTCCCCCGCTGAACGGTGACCGACATCGGCGCGCGGCGCTCGTCAGATCCATTGTCCGCGTAGTGGCCGCGTGTAGTGCGTCAGCGTAGGCGGTCGCCTCGTAGGTCGTCCCCGTTCCATTTCACGGCTTTTCTGGACTGTAGTTCTCCAGCGGCCACGGGCCTCGGTCGCAGGCGGCCCTGTGTGGCGCGTGCCGCGCGGCGTGGATTTCCCCCACTTCACCCCACGCCGCGCCAGCCTGCCACCCGTCCGCGCCCACCCGTGGCCGCACTTGTTGCTGCGTGTCGTGCGGCTACCCGTCCCTTCTCTCTCCGCCGAGCTTGCTCTATCGTGGCTGTTGCAAATGCTATTTGTGCCGCTTGCCACGTCCGCTATACTGGACGCCAGAGCGCCCGCCACACCGCGACTCCTCCCTCTTGGCGGTCGCCAACCCCGGATTGTATACGTGAAGTGAGGCGGCGCGATGACCTGTCCCCGTTGTGGCCTGCCGATCGAGCCTGGGACCGTCGCCTGGTGCCCGCGCTGCGGCCAGCCGCTTCAGGCGCCCAGCGCGAGCATGACCTCAGAGGCACCGGCGCAGGCGCCCGGAGCGCCGCCCAATGCCAGCGGCGGTGTTTCGGTGCCGCTCTATCCGGTCTACCCTGCGCCGCTGCCACCTCCACCCCAAGCCGCACCCGGCGGCAATGAGCCAGGACAGTACCCAGCGTATCCGGTGTACCCGCCGGGCTATGGCGCACCGGCACCGCCCAGCTACGGCCTGGGGTATGGCCCACCCGCTCCGCCAGCGTATGGCTCAGGGTACGCGGCCGGCTATGGTGCGCCGCCGTGGGCGCCTCCGAGCATGCTCCCGCCGCAGCCTCCACCGCGCAAGCGAACTAGCGCCCTCGTCGTCACAAGCGTCGTGGCACTCGCCGTCGTGCTGCTGGTCGTCGCGATTGCGGGAGGCTCAGCCCTGGTGTTGCGCCAGCGCGGAATTGGGCAGGTGCCGGCGCAGCCCGCCGCGACGGCGACCGCGACACCCATCATGCCGGGTATGAACGGCCGCACCCCGCTTGTGGACGACCCGCTGATGAGCGATGCCCCCGACTGGCCCAATGTCACAAACTGCTTTGTGCGTTCCGATGGCTACCACATCACCGACGACTATTTCTGCTATCCGAACTCAACGTCGGTGAGCGACGCGACCATCTCCGTCCAGGCGAAGCTGATCACCGGAACGCCTGACGTGCCGTATGGCCTCGCATTCCGCATCTCGAACCAGCCCCACCAGTTCGCCTTCTACTTCTTCGGCGTCTACACGGCTGGCGACTGGACGTTCCAACGTGACGACAATGGCACCTGGACGTCGATCGTCGATCCGCAGCCATCGGCGGCAATCCAGGGCGGCTTGCAGTCGGTGACGACGCTGACCGTCAACGCCACCGGCTCGCACTTCGTCTTTTACATCGGGCGGACCCAGGTCGGCACCGCCGATGACTCCGCGCTGACCCAGGGGCACGCGGGGCTGACCATCGCCGGGCGCGGCGAGGCGGTCTTCACCAACTTCATCGTCGCCAATTGATCGCCGCTCACGCAGAGAATGGGAGGTAGACGCCATGCGTATCGAAGCCAAGCTCGCCGAAATGGGACTCGCGCTGCCCGCGCCAATGCAGGCGCCGCCGGGCATGCGCCTGCCCTTCGCGCCGGTGCGCGTGCGCGGCAATCGCGCCTACGTTTCGGGCACCGGCCCGCTCAATCCCGATGGCTCGCTGGCCGAGCCGCTGGGCAAGGTCGGCGCCGAGCTGACGCTGGAGCTGGGCTATGCCGCCGCCCGGCTGACGGCGCTGGCGATGCTCGGGGCGCTGGCGCGCGAGCTGGGCGATCTGGACCGCATCACGGCGTGGCTGCGCATCTTCGGCATGGTCAACGTCGCGCCCGGCTTCACCCAGACACCCTCCGTGATCAACGGCTGCTCCGACCTGATCCTGGACCTCTATGGGCCGGAGGCCGGCGCGCACGCCCGCTCTGCCGTCGGCCTCGCCGAGCTGCCCATGCGCATCCCGGTCGAGATCGAGGCCGAGGTGGAGATCGCTGGTCTGTAGGGACATGTCGTCCCGGCACCGTTCCCTTGGCCGCGCATCCCCTGTCCCATTGGACAGTGACGCGTGCGCCGCAGGACCGCTATGTTGTGCAGCGTCGGCGACAAGCATGGCGGGGGCGCCGCGTACGATGAGCACTCGCGTTACAGCATCCACATCCGATGTTCAGGACTATCTGGACCGCATCGGCTTCGCGACTGGGGCGGACTTCGATGCGCTGGAGCCGTCGCTGGGCCTGCTGCGCGCCCTGCACGAGGCGCACCTGCTGGCCGTGCCCTTCGAGAACCTCTCCATCCACTATGGGCAGCCAATCGTGCTGGAGGAAGCGGCGCTCTACGACAAGATCGTGCACCGGCACCGGGGCGGCTTCTGCTACGAGCTGAACGGCCTCTTCGCGTGGCTGCTGCACCGGCTGGGCTTCGAGGTGAGCCTGCTCTCGGCTGGCGTAGCGCGCGGCGACGGCAGCTTCAATCCCGACTTCGACCATCTGACGTTGCGCGTGCATCATCTGGAGGGCACCGACTGGCTCGCCGACGTGGGATTCGGCGACGCGTTCCGCCGGCCACTGCTGCTGCAACGCGATGGACCGCAAGATGGAGGCGACGGGCACCTGTATCGCCTGCGCCAGGACCAGGACGAGGGTGATGGGCAGCAGGCCGGAGACGAGGCGACGCACGCCTATTGGGTGCTCGAGCAGTACGCCGAGGTGCGGTGGAGTCCACAGTACCGCTTCACCCTCCAGCCGCGCGCGCTGGCCGATTTCACGGCGCGCTGCGAGTACCAGCAGACCTCGCCCGAATCGCACTTCACCAGGCAGCGCATCTGCTCGTTGGCCCTGCCGTGTGGTCGCGTCTCACTCAGCGATCGGCGCCTGATCACGACGATTGATGGGCAGCGGGAGGAGCGCGTGCTGCAATCAGAGGCGGAGTACCGCGCGGTCTTAGCCGAGCGGTTTGGCGTCGTCGTGTAGAAGGTCCGCTGCGTCGCCACTCCCGCCGCGCAGCGCCTGTAGCTCATCTGTAGTCAGCAGCCGCGACTGCCCCAGCGCGAGGTCACCCAGTGTGAGCGATCCCACCCGCACGCGTCGTAGCCGCAGCACGGGATGCCTTATCGCCTCGAACATGCGCCGCACCTGGCGATTGCGTCCCTCATGAATCGCGATAGCGACCCAGGTGTTCGGCCCCGCGCGCCGCAGCACGCGCACCCGCGCCGGCGCCGTAGGGCGCGCCTCGCCCGCCAGCACGATGCCGCGCGCGAGACGGTCGAGCTGCGCGGGCGACGGGTGGCCGGCGACCAGCGCGTGATACTCCTTCTCCAGCGCGTACCGTGGATGCGTCAGGCGCAGCGCCAGCGCGCCGTCGTCGGTCAGCAGCAGCAGTCCTTCGGTGTCGCGGTCCAGCCGGCCGATGGGATACACTCGCTGCGCGCGCCACTCCTCCGGCAGCAGATCGAGCACCGTGCGGCGTCCGTGCTCGTCGCTGGCCGTCGTCACCGTATCCACTGGCTTGTTGAGCAAGATGTAGAGCCGCTTGCCCTCCAGCGCCGGACGCACCAGCCGGCCGCGCACGCGCACCTCATCGCGTCCCGGCACCACGCGCGCGCCCAGCTCGCGCACCACCGCGCCGTTGACCGTGACCGCGCCACTCGCCATCAGCTC
Source organism: Ktedonobacterales bacterium (assembly GCA_036376595.1). Lineage (GTDB taxonomy): Bacteria > Chloroflexota > Ktedonobacteria > Ktedonobacterales > JADMIN01 > SMAG-U1939. The sequence goes on from DASVAA010000189.1 coordinate 112,183, forward strand.
CTCGGCATGGCGGCGCGAGGCCACACCCGCGTGCGCGAGGTATTTCTGCACGCGCTCGCTCGCCGGCTCGTGTGCCGCACCATTGCTCGCCGGCAGTGGCAGCGATTGCCGCCCATCACCCCGCGCGTAGTCCAGCCGGTGGCGAAGGTGGCGGGGACGGCGTCCGGGGCGGCCCGGAGGGTTTCTGCTGTGCGACTTCTCCATGCCAACGAGTATAGCCCTCACGCTGCCGACCGGCCATTCAGGGCGTAAGAATGCGGGAGATCATAGCCCGTAGGCGGTCAGGCGGCCGTCTTCGTCGGCGCAGTAGAGCCGCCCGGCGATCACGATCGGGCTTTGCCAGTGAATCCCGCCGATGCTGCTGCCCGCCGAGGCTTGATCGCTGCGCCACAGGCCGCGACCCGTCCGCGGGTCCAGCCCAACGACGACACCATCGCTGGCGGCGAAGAGCACGCCGCCCGCCAGCACCGGCGAGGTGGTGTCGATCGGCACGCTCCAGGCGGCTTGCAGCGAGGTACTGCCAGAGTTATCGGTGACGACGCGATAGGCGCGCAGGCTGCACGTGGTGGGGACGAAGAGCCACACGCCAGAGCCGGGGTCGCTCCACACAACCGGCTGGTGGAAGATGCCGCAGCCAGCGTTGACCGTTTGCAGCTCGCCGCCGATGTGACCGGGCCCACCATGGCCGCTGAGGTTGCGGCGGTTGATCAGCCGCAGCAGATTATCCTTGCCGCCCTGCACCAGCAGCAGCGGCGTTTTGCTGTTGGGGATGGCAGGCAGGAGCGCGGGCGACATACTCCCCAGGTCCACGTCGCCGTCGTTGAGCGCGGCCTGGTTGGCCGGCGTCCACGAGTCGAGCAGGCGGCTGCCGTCGGGACTCAGCTCCAGCACGCTGTCGCCCCAATCGTGGACGCCATCGTAGGGGCCGTTGCCGGTGGTGACGTAGAGATTGCCGTCGGTGGGGTCCACCACCACGCCGGCCCGCGCCCAGATGCCCGACTGCTCCGACGAGCAATCTTGCGGGCCGAGCAGCGCATGCACGTTCGAGCAGAGCGAGTTGAAGACATTGCTCGATGCGTCGCCGAGGCTGGTGCTGACGACGTGCCCCTGGTAGGGCGGCGCGTCGCCGATGTAGCCGCTGGTGGCGACGTAGAGCCGGCCGTTGGCGAGGTTGGGGTCGCTCGACTCCTTCTCGGTGGAGGTGAAGCGCGTGATGCGCACCGGCCAACCGCCGCTGGTCACCTCGGCGCCGGTCGCCACATCGTATTTGTGCTCGTAGCCGTCGAGGCCGTAGGCGTAGACGTAGCGGCCGCTGGGGTCGAGCACCGGCGAGGAGTGCGTGATCTTGGGGCCGCGCGGCTGGCGCGACCACAGCACGCGGCCGTTCGCCGCGTCCACCGCGAGCAGGCGCCCGTCGCGCGTCATGATGAACAGCAGATTGCGCGTCGAGCCGTCGGGCAGGCGCACGCCGCCGAGGTAGACCGGCGCTGAGTCGGCGACCGCCGGCAGCGCGACCTGCCAGACGCGGTGCAGCCCGGCGATGGATCCGGCGCTGATGGCGGCTTCGTTGGGGTTGACGCCGTCGCGCGCCGCGTCGTAGCCGAAGGTTGGCCAGCGCGCACCAGTTGGAGCTGGGCCTGGCGCCGCGGTCGGCCCGAAGGTCGCGGTCGCCGTCGCCGTGGGTGTGGCCGTGTGGCCGCTCGATGGGGATGCGCAGCCGGCGAGCAGCAAGAGTGTGGCGAGCGAGAGCAAGAGCAGGGCCGAGGGTAGGGCATGCGGCCGCACGTGCTGGTTGCCGCAAGAACAGATCAGGAGCCGCATACGCCCTCCAGTCGCCGCGCCGCACGCGCCAGTGGGCCAGTTCGTCCGCAGGCATCGTCCGCGGATAACAGCATGACGCGCGAACGGTGTCGTTGCCTACAGCCAGCATCTTAGCCGCTGAGCGGCGCTCGATGCATTGATTGTCCCAGCGCCGGCTGACCTCGTGTGCCGCGCTCTCGCTCGCCCAAGCCATCTCTTCCCCACTTGCTATGTGCGGCGGTCAATCCCGGACATTTCCGCCACCAATTTGCCGCCTACCGTCCATGCTATCGGCATCTCTTGACGGATAGGCCCCCCTCTTGCGTAAAACAAGAGCGCACGTTCTCTATCCATGCTATGCGAGAGGAGGTCCGCCGATGGGAGCCGCGCCCGCCGATCGCATCGCCGCGATCACAGCGGATGCCGCGCCCGCCGTCCTGCGCCCGCTGCCGGTGCACGTCTCGGCCAACGGCGTGCGCGCGCTCGAAGTGGATAAGGACGACGTGGAGCGCCTGGGTCTGATCAAGTTCGATCTGCTCGGCCTGGGTACCCTTGGGGCGATCGAAGAGGCGCTGGCGCTGATCGAAGAGACCACCGGCACGCGACCCGACGTCGATCATCTGCCGACGGACCCGCCCGACCCCCGCACGATGCGGCTGATCCGCGCCGGGCAGACGCTCGCCGTCTTTCAGATCGAGTCGCCCGGCCAGTGGCACCTGCTGGCCCAGACACAGCCGCGCACGCTGGATGATTTGATCGTGCAGACCGCGCTCTTCCAGCCGGGGCCGATCCAGGGCGGTTTCGTCCATCCCTACGTCGAGCGCCGCCAGGCACACCACCAGGCATCCCAGGCACATCAGGCGCGCCAGCGCGACGCCGTGCAGGCGCCCTGGCAGACTGCGTCGGCCGACGACTTCTGGACACACCATCCCGTGCTCGGCCCGATCCTGCACGACACCGAGGGCATTCTGCTCTTCCAGGAGCAGATCCTCGAGATCGCGCACCGCTTCGCCGGCCTCTCCTACGCCGGCGCCGATGGCTTCCGTCGCGCCCAACGCGACCCTACATGTTACAATGGCACCAGCCCGCTCCCACAGGCATCCCCGACACAGACTGGAGCCGTCCTATGAGCCATGTCATCCACATTTCCGACGAAGCTTTTCAAAAGTTGGAGCAACTCGCCGCGGAGAGCGGTGCGGCGCCCGAAGCCCTCGTCGAGGGATTCGTCTACGCCGCGACGGCATCAACGCGCGAGCCGCATTACTACACATTCGAAGAGTGGATGAGGCATCTCGGCATGAGCGACGACGACACCCAAGAGATCGAAGCGGCGGTGAAGCGGGACGATGAGCCAGATGCCAACGCATAGAGAAGAGCCAAGCTTCTGGCACGATTAGGCACTGCTTACTAATGACCAACAGAAGGCATTCCTTACTGCGGCGGGCAAGATGACCGAAGACCTGAACGCCGGACAGGGTTTCCGCCGAGGACTTCGGATCAAAGGAGTGCAAGGTCATGCGGGTGTGTACGAGATGACCTGGGCAGGCGATGGCAGGGCAACCTTTCACTATGGGAAGCCACAGCGAGACAGCGAGGTGCATATCGTCTGGCGCCGCATCGGCACACATGACATCTTGATGAACCTGTAGGTTCCGAGGGTATACGCTTGAGCGAGTTGTTACATGACCTCGGCATCACCATCGGCCCCTACCCCACCGGCCTCTCGAACACGCTGGCCGACGTGCCGGGCGTGCGCGTGGGGCAGACGACGCTGATCCGCGGTGATGACGTGCGCACGGGGGTCACGGCGATCTGGCCGCACGATGGCAACGTGATGAGCGAGCGCGTCTACGCTGGCATCCACTGCCTCAACGGCTACGGCGAGATGACCTCGCGCAGCGTGATCGACGAGTGGGGACTGCTCGGCTCGCCGATCGTGCTCACCGGCACCTC